>JAAELC010000234.1 GCA_024227135.1 Gammaproteobacteria bacterium | reverse complement strand
TACGGGAACTTCAAAGACTTGGAAGGGTTGAGACGATCAGCCGTCATGTCGTGTGCGCTTGGCTGTGACGGGTAATGGGCCATTCATCCGGGTCAGATAGATATCATCAACGATGTCTTCACCCCTTCACAAAAAGATATAGAACTGGCCGCCAAGGTTCTTGCAGCAAATAAAGAAGCGGCAGCGGCGGGGAGAGGAGCCGTGGCAGTTGAGGGACGTATGGTGGACCAAGCCACTGTCCGCATGGCCAAGCAGCTGTGGGAACAGGCAAAACATCTTGAACTGGTTTAATGTGATCTTCAATGATCGTAACTATTCAGCTGAGTTCCGAAAATGAAGGAGCATGAACATTCTTTTCATGTTTCCCTTCAATGCAGCAGATCTCCGGGGTTGCCGGGTGTCAACACACCCCGGAGAATTACAGCCCGCAGCTCTATCCTGATGTACTGCTCAACCGGAAAACACGATTTTCATTTGCTACGTTTTTCTACATGCGACATCGTGTCTGACCGAAAACCTGCAAATTTTTACGAGTACGAGGCGGACGTAATCGGGAAAATTGGCGGTTTTCGTTCGGGCACTACATAAGGGGTGCCTGAACAATCCCAATCCCCATGTCCTCTTCTTCGATAATCGCTACCAACGAATCCACAGTTCCACTGGCCAGGAGCCTTGCCATCAGGGTCTGGCTTTCAATTCTGCCGCTCCTCTCTAACTGCCGCTGAGCCCACAGGGCCGCCACTCCAGCAACATGCGGGGTGGCCATACTGGTACCACTCATGGATGCAAGTCCTCCCCCAGGTTTGGCAGAGATGACCTTGACTCCAGGTGCGGCAATATCCACCTGGTTATTGGAAAAATAAGCGACATCTAGGCCGCTGTCAGTTTGCCCAAGAGCTCCTACCGAGATAATACCGGTGCCGGCTGCCGGCGGAGCCACGGCAATCTCATAGTCCGGCCG
>JAAELC010000233.1 GCA_024227135.1 Gammaproteobacteria bacterium | reverse complement strand
ATCGGAGTCACGGTAATCGGCGGCATCACGACCCTCTCCACCAACAAGGATATCGGCACCGATACCACCACGAAGAACATCATTGCCAAGACCACCTGAGAGATGATCCTGCCCCGCATCCCCTCTCAGGTAATCGTTGCCATCCATGCCAGCAAGGGTATCATCACCGTCATAACCGATGAGGGTGTTGTTCTCGACCGAACCGATCAGACTGTCAGCAAATGATGAGCCATAAATATTTTCAATGGAAAAGAGGCTATCACCTGCGGCGCTACCGCCACTGGCCAGACCAAGACCGAGGTCTACCTGCACTCCGGCATCGGAATCACGGTAATCGGCGGCATCACGACCCTCTCCACCAACAAGGATATCGGCACCGATACCACCACGAAGAACATCATTGCCCAAGCCACCATGAAGCTCATCCTGACCCGCTTCACCACGGAGCACATCATTACCACCGAAGCCTTTAATCTGGTCCGCACCCGAGCTGCCAACCAGCTGTTCACCGCTTTCGGTGCCGTTAACAACGGTATCAAAATCGCCAGACCCTGGATCGTCTATGACCAGAGCCTCGATCTCAGCGGTTGACATCTCTGTCTCATCTGCAAAGAAGATAGAGGCGAGCTTGTATTCCGGGCCGAGAAACCAGTTTCGCACCAGCACCCGATCATCGGTGTCTTGCACACTGATGACCAGGTCATCACCGGATTGAGTAAAGACGAGCATCTCCCTGGAAAGAGGGCCCGTCTCATCGGTATAGTAGCCCGTGAAGTGGAGCTGATCAACTCCGCCGCCGCTGTTGTCGATCTCATTAACACTCCCTTTATAGGAGAGGTAAGTATCGTCACCAGCACCGCCGATCATGATATTATTGCCTTCGTTACTATACAGATGGTCATTGCCCTCGCCGCCATCGATAAGATCATCCCCCTCGCCGCCGCCCAGAAGATCATCACCAGTGCCACCATAAAGGTAATCGTTGCCGCTGGCCCCTTTGAGCTTGTCATTATCCGCACCACCGTCGAGGGTGTCATTGCCCTCGCTGCCACTGAGTTCATCATTGCCCTCGTACCCCATGATGGTGTCATCGCCGCCGCCGCCATTGATCCGATCATTGCCGCTGCTGCCCGAGACGGTGTCATTGCCGTCATCGTATTGCTGAGTAATAATGCGGGCTAAGATATCGTCATGAAAATAATAGATACCGTTATCCAGCTCATATTTGAAAGAGCCGGGACCTGCGTCGCGGCAATCTCTAATCAGGACTTTGTCCTGCTCACTGTAAGAGATCAAGACATCATTCCCGTT
>JAAELC010000232.1 GCA_024227135.1 Gammaproteobacteria bacterium | reverse complement strand
CTCTGGGGGGTGAGCAGTTAGAAAACAATAAGGGCAAACCGGGAATGGGCCCTTCAAACCAGTCACTCTACACCTCTTCACTTGGCCCCACCTCCCTCAAGTTGCATGCAATCCAGCCGATTGCATACCTGTAACACAAGGCTTGGATACGTACATATTAAGCACCTTTTCGCCACCTGAAATACCTTTCACAATGAAAAGAGAACCTTTAGCCCATTCTTCGGAAACAATCAGAGCCCGAAGCAGCGCAAGTGGTAAATCCCGCAGGTACTTCCCCCGATCAGATACGGACCATCCCGCGATAGTTCTCTACCGGGGAAGCAGGCTTCCGAATTGCAGGGTCAAGAACTACTCCCGGGGTGGATTGTTCCTGGAATGTTTGAGCAGCAATCTGGAGTCGCTGGCAACCTCGACCAGCATGAATGGAAGGCAGCAAAATCAGGCATTCATCCAGATCCAGCCACAGAATACTGATACCTGTCCCACTTTTTCATTGACGACCCGGGTTGCCTATATCAATAGAACAGGTCTCGGTGTCGCATTCCTGAACAGCCAGAAAGAACTGCTGAACTACTTCCACAGCTTTAGTGGACATTACGAGGACATTGAAGTACTGGTCCGGTCTGCCAATACCGCAGAACCTGTGGATTACGACCTGTGCGATTCAAAAATGATCCAAGCGATACAGAATATCAGCCAGCGTTTTTTATCCGAGGAGCTTCCACATTTCTTCACACAACTCGATCAGGAACTGCTCGAAATCACTGCTGACAGTACGCGCAGTTCAGACCACGACCCGCTGTATTATGGCCTTTCTGGCATTGCAGAAAATCAGGAGGCTATTCTTGAGGGCTTTCTCAGTCACATCCAATCTGGCCTGACACTGCAATCCCTTAATCAGAAACTGTTTTATGAACGCAATAACAACCAGGACCTGCAGCTGGTAAACAAAGAGGATTTCGATGAATGGGTAATGATTATCGGTACCACCGAAAATCTACCTGTGTTCAATCTTCTCCGCCTGGAGAAAGCATTAACCCAGTTGGCGGGCTGCTTCGTCAACAGCGAGAACAACCCCTTATCACCCTACTCACTCCTGTGGGTTCTCAACGATATTCTGGACAAGCTGGGTACAGACTTCCCGGTCAAGAAAACGGTTTTTCGAATACTCAAAGAGGCTGTTCTGACATCGACCAATCGACTCTATGAAGAGTTGGTAGACTATCTGGAAAAACAGGGTGTCATCAGCGGAGGTGCACAACAAGTCTCCGACCAGGAAAGACACCCCGAATCCAAGAACGTTCATGAAGAATTTCAAAATACAGGCGATGACCAACAGCCTGTCTATTCCCAGCCCCCTGTCAGAAAGATAAATTCATTCGAGGCTCTATCGGCGTTATTGGTCAACGATAATCCTGGGTCGAACCTGACAGAACCAGATGGCCTGGTATCGGTCGATGATATCATCCGGTCTCTCGAGGCATTTCCCTGCAACTCGAATATGCCGTTGGTACCCAGAATAGAAGAGCACCTGGCCAACAACGATCATCGGGATGAGCCCCGACACATGCCCCTTCAGATTAGAAATACCATCAGTGCTACAGAACACCTGATGGATGCCGTGGAGAACGACCGTACCCTCAGTATCGATCTTCGCAATCTGGTAAGGGGCCTGGAAGTACCGCTGGTAAGGGAATCAATCACAGATCCCAATATTCTGGAGAACGACCAGCACCCCGTACGACTTTTATTTGACAGTATCGAGCGGCTGGCACCCTACTTTGCTCAGGGTGAACCAAGCACCAACAACACCAGCAACGCTGTTCAGCAGCTGAAAAAGCTGTTCTCTGATTCGTCCACCAACGCAACTCAGGTTGATATTTCCGAGTTGTCAGGGAAGATCAATGCTCTGATCGAGAGTCAACAGAGTGTATTCGAGACCAATGTAGCCGCAGTTCTCCATAGTACCACCCAGGATGACTTGCTGAGACGATCCCGGATACGGGTTCAGGAACTACTCACAAAGAAACTTAAGGGGGTATCCGCTTCCGGCATACTATCGAAACTTCTCAAGCTGGGTTGGCCTGAAATACTTGTATTGTCCTCCACCCTCCCCGACCAGGAAGAAAAGGACTGGAAAGCCTTCGTCAGTGTAATTGATTTTCTCACCATCATTTTCGACCTGGAGCGTAAGCCCCGGCCCATCCCATCGGAGAGAATCGCCAACTTCGGCAGGATCCTGGATAGGGGGTTTTCTCTCTATCCGTTGCATCCAAAGGAGGCAGAGGAACTGACCCAGACAATAACCAGCGCATTGATCGAAGGGAGTGAAGCCTATCAATCCCTGCTCCAGGATCGAGTTGAGATTGACGATGCCTATCTGCAGGCACTGTTTCAAGATCAGCTTCCATTGTCGTTGGAATCGGATGAAGTTCAGCTGAGAGACCCGGAGTGGATCAATCGCGTAAAGAGTATTGAGGTCGAGGAGTGGATCGTTGAACAGCAGACCCAGGGGCAGGTGCGATTACTCCATCTGGCCTGGAAAAACCCCGGGTCATCCCGCTTTGTTTTTGTGGATGGGAACGGCAAACGGATACTGGATTCTCAGGTGGCACACCTCGCTTCCCAGTTCGAAATCAACAAATACTCGTTGCTGGAAAACCGGGACCTGCCCTTGGTCGAAAGGGCGGTACAGAAAGCATTGAAGAGCACCTATGAGAAGATCCGCAGGGAAGGCGATATCGATGAACTGACAGGACTGATGAATCGGAAAGCTTTTGAACGGGAAATAATGCGGGTCACGCACAGCACCGATGAGGA
The DNA here is from genome assembly GCA_024227135.1 of Gammaproteobacteria bacterium. GTDB lineage: Bacteria > Pseudomonadota > Gammaproteobacteria > Chromatiales > Chromatiaceae > JAHEHQ01. The sequence goes on along the minus strand of JAAELC010000232.1, from coordinate 16,139 downwards.
AGAGAGTGAGCATGTTCTCATCATGATGGACATCGATCAGTTCAGTATGATCAATGATGTCTGTGGCTTTGAAGGTGGAGACCATCTGCTTCAGACCAGTACCAGCATCATCAGCACCTATATGAATCCGGACACCTTGCTGGCGCGTACCGGTAATGATGAATTCGGAGTATTGATGGAGCGGTGCAGCCTGGATCGAGGCTTTCAGCTGGCAGAAGCGATGCGTCGGGCACTGGAGACATTCAAGTTCGACTGGAATTCCATGTCGGTACCAGTAACGGTCAGCATCGGGATGATCACCATCAACTCCAACAGCGGTTCTCCTGGTAAATTGTTGAAAGATGCATTTTCAGCTTGTCGGATCGCCAAAGAGGCAGGCAGAAACTGTACCAGGCTCTTTCAGAGCAGTGGCCGGGAATTCGAACAACGCCAACGGATGATTCGCTCCGTACCGCTGATCGAGCAGGCATTGGAGAGTAATCTGATAGAACTGTATGCACAACTCATCAGCCCGCTCGACAGTAAAGATACCAGTGATCACTTCGAGATCCTGATAAGGGTGCTGGATGAAAAAGGAATTCGACAAAGCCCCGTCGACTTCATCCAGGCGGCGGAACAATTCGACCGTATGAGAACTATTGACCGATGGGTGCTCAGTGCCTTCTTTACCTGGCTGAAAAATAACCACGATAAACTGAGTAATGTCGGGGGTTTCACTCTGAACCTCTCCGGACAGTCTCTACAGGATGAGACTTTTGCCTGGTTCATCAAGGAACAGATCTCTCAGTGTATTCTTCCACCCCGGATGATAGGATTTGAGGTCACCGAAACAGCGTTGGTCAGGGATGTCAGCAAAACCAATCGTTTCATCCGGGAAATCAGAAATATTGGCTGCAGGTTTTATCTGGATGACTTCGGATCCGGCTATGCTTCTTACTCCCACCTCAAAGATATGCCAGTAGACAGCATCAAGATCGATGGTGTATTCGTCTCGGACATGTTGCAGCAGAAATCCAGCCATGCCATGGTCAAGTCCATTACCGAGATCGCCCACTGCATGGGTAAAACAGTTGTCGCGGAATTCGTGGAGAACGAAAGTATTCTCCATGCACTACGAAAGATCGGCGTGGATTTCGCCCAGGGATACCAGGTTGGACGCCCTATCCCCATCGATCAGATTCTCACCCACTGCTCTGCCGTACATTGACCCTAAACACTTAGCCTCTCATTGCTTGTCAGGAGGCTCATTACACAGGCTTCCGCTCGACCGGAAATACCAGGATTCTTTGATTCCCGCGGGCCGGCAAGATTCAAAATGTGGACCTGCGTTTCCTCCAGCCATTTCCTAATTCGATCGACACTCTGGTTGTCGTTAAGATCTATGACAAGAAATGGACGACCATAGCTTTCGGCTAGATCCCGGGTAAGCGCCGTTCCTCCTTCCAGCGTGCCCTCGTAAAGAATCAGGGTCCCGTCTGAATCTCGAACATTCCATTCAGTTCTTTGCCGATAGTCACTGCTGACCGACTCTTTAAGGGGATATTTCCCGGATAGCGGACCATCCTCCGCCCTGCGCCCCCTGGGACACCAGCCCCCGCAGGGAAAACCCATATTCAGCGCAGCATCCAATGCTCCGCGATCCACGCCGGTCTGACCGCCGGATACGATTCGCTTAATCATGTTGATTCAGAATCAGTAGTTATCGAGAACTCGGGCGGCCCGCTCGCGCCCCAGTTCGATCATTTCATCTGCCCGGTAAAAGTCGAAAAATGAACAACTGTTTCGAGGAACATCGATCACCACATCCGGTGAGTGAGTGGCTAAAATAAACCGTGAAAGCCGGACTTGCATGGTTTCCATGGCGCTGGAGATCAAATTGAAGACACCCATCTCCTCTTCGGCGTTTCGTGCCAGTCGCTGCTGCAAGGCATCCACAAACTGGACGACGCGCCGTCGGTAACTACCCGTATCCGACACTTCTGTAATCACTTCACTTGTTCCGCCATAAGCAGGTTCTGAGCTTCCACTCAGATTGACCGCGATTGTCAAGTCTGTCTTATCCCTTAGAGTGGGTGAAATAGGAATAGGGTTGATCAGGCTGCCATCCAGCAGTGCCCTACCTCGGTATACTGCCGGTGCAAGCAGGGTGGGAATGGCGATAGACGCACGAATCGCGCTGAAAAGCGACCCCTTATTCAACCAGACTTCCTTGTTGTCCTCCACGTTGGTAGCCACTGCTGTGAACGAGACACCTAATTCTTCGATGGTGTGATCTCCTACCAGTTCCTTCAGAGTTCCGACAACCCGTTCCCCTTTTAACAGACCCTGTTTCTCAAATGAAAAATCCAGCAGTCGCAGAACATCCACCTGCCGTAGCGCCCTCACCCAGTTGGTGTAGGTTTCAAGCTCTCCAGCAGCGTAAATTCCGCCCACCAGGGCTCCCATTGAAGAACCGGCGACCGACTGAATGTCATAGCCTTTCTCTTCAAGCCATTGAATAACACCGATATGCGCCAAGCCGCGCGCACCGCCGCTGCTGAGCACCAGTGATACCGTTTTATCTGTCATATAGATCTGCCTGAAAACAGGTCAGCCAAAACAAACATAAAAGACTAGACGTGACCAGGCTGACGTTACGAGATTTGATCAGGAGCCCATTCAGAACCGGAATCCCCCTTCAGATCGAAAGCTCAAAACCCCTGATCCCTTCGTGAGCAACCGAAATAGACCACTTTCCTCCCTGCCCAACACCCTCTCCAGTGGCAGGTAACCTAATAATAGATGATTGGAACAGATATTTCCTGATTATCAAGGGGGTATCTACTCACCCCCCATGGGCGATCTTTTCCGGAGGACGTCGTCAATACCTCCCTGTGGACTTGGCTTTGGCACCCCTGCCAAAGACACTTCCTCCACAGACTCCCCATGGGAGGCTGTCTCTGGGGGGTGAGCAGTTAATCAAAGGGTATATCAGCCACGTCTCCAACCATGGAACCGCTCGATCCACTGCAACACCTTCTCCGGTGCATGGGCCCTCTTCCAGTTGCCGGCTGCATATTTATTACCCTCGGTCCAGGTGGGATAGATGTGAATCGTGCCCAGTATCTTGTTGAGTCCGAACCCGTGGCGCATGGCGGAGACAAACTCAGCGATAAGATCACCGGCGTGCTCACCGACGATAGTCGCCCCCAGGATCTTGTCCTTACCTGGCACCGTAAGCACTTTTATAAATCCGTGGTCCTCACTGTCGGCAATCGCTCGATCAAGGTCATCCAGACCGTAAGTTGTCACTTCGTAGGACAAGCCGCGCGCGTTGGCTTCCTGCTCATTTAACCCGACTCGGGCCACTTCCGGGTCGGTAAACGTAGCGAATGGGATAACGGAGTAGTCTGCTTTAAAACGTCGAAACGTCCCAAACAGAGCGTTGACCGAAGCATACCAGGCCTGATGAGCAGCCGTATGTGTAAACTGATAAGGGCCGGCTACGTCGCCACAGGCGTAAATGTTGGGGAAATTGGTCTCCAGAAATTCGTTTATTTCCACAGTTCCCTGACGGGTAATCCTTACTCCCAGTTCCTCCAGACCAAAACCCGTGGTATTGGCTGCGCGCCCGACCGCAACTAACAACTGGTCAAACGCCAGAGTCACCTCTTTGCCCTCCACTTCTGCCACCAACTGCTTCTCGCCATCCAGCACCCTGATTTCTTTCGCCTTATGCCCCACCAGAACATCGACTCCCTCATCGACAAAACGCTCAACTACCAGGGACGATACATCGGGATCCTCCCGAATCATCAGTCGTGGGGCCATCTCTACAATAGCAACCCGGGAGCCAAACCGGGCGAAACACTGGGCCAGTTCACAACCGATAGGGCCACCCCCCAGCACCAGGAGGCGCTCTGGAAGCTCCCTGATTTTCCAAAGGTTGTCCGAGGTCAGGTAATCAACCGAATCGATACCATTGATTGGCGGCACAAAGGGTCTTGCCCCCGTGGCGACGATAATATTCCGTGTGGTATAACTCCTGCCATTGACTTCCACGCTGTAAGGGGAGGTAATCCGGGCTTCACCCTGGATCACTTCAACACCCAGGGAGTTGTACCTGGAGATCGAATCATGGGGTTCCACCTTTTTGATCACCCCACTGACCCGTTCCATGATTTCTGCAAAATCAAAATCTGTGGTGGTCTGTTTGAAACCGAACTCTTCTGCCCGTTTCACGTTGCTGATAAAACGCGCGGAGCGTATCAGCGCCTTCGAAGGTACACACCCGGTATTCAGACAATCTCCACCCATTTTGTGTTTCTCGATGAGCGTCACCTTAGCCTTTACCGCTGCTGCAATATAAGAAGCAACCAGACCTCCGGATCCAGCACCTATCACCACCAGATTTCGATCAAACGCGGCAGGTTTCGGATAGTCCGCATACACTTTTCGTGCTTTGATTCCTGCCAGAATTTTCTTCGCTATCAGCGGAAATACTCCCAACAGCACAAAGGAAAGGATCAGGCCGGGGGAAACGATACCGGACAGTGATTCTATGCCTGCCAGTTGGGTTCCGGCATTCACATAAACCAGCGTACCGGCCAGCATACCGACCTGACTGACCCAGGCAAATGTCCAGGTACGAATGGTCGTCAATCCCATCGCCAGATTGATCACAAAAAATGGAAACAGGGGTACCAGCCGAAGTCCAAACAGGTAGAAAGCCCCATCTTTTTCCACCCCTTCATTGATGGCCTGCAGTTTGTCACCAAATTTGGACTGTACCGAATCACGCAGTAAAAACCTGGCAATTACAAACGCCAGGGTGGCACCCAATGTAGAGGCAAAAGAGACCAGGATAGTGCCGGTTACCAACCCGAATACCGCACCGATGGCGAGTGTCATGATCGCCGCCCCAGGTAACGACAGGGCAGTTACAAGTACGTAAACGCAGAAAAAAACCAGTATGCTTAACCAGGGATTAGCTTCGCGCCAGGCATCCAGTCCCGCTTGCTGCGCCTTAAGATTCGCCAGAGTGAGATAGTTACCCACATCGAAAACGAAAAAAGCGGTGACCAGCAACGCTACCGCCAGAAGCAGAATGCCCTTACGTTTATCCATAGAAATAGTCCCCTGATTGATTCAAATCGGGATAGTAGACCGACCCGTCAGTGTTTTGATTTCCGATGAGGGTAACAGATTAGAGATCAATCTACAGGTCGACGGGATGTGGATGCGAAAATCCTGCTTACGGAGTGAACCGAAACCCTTTCATTTCCGGTCAACAAGACCCGAAGCAAGGCGTCCCGATCCGAAACCAGGAATAGCCTTTATAGAGCCTGGCTCAGTCAAGCAGTTTGGCGTGGGCCGCTGCCAAACGGGCTACCGGTACACGAGGGGCGGAGCAGGACACATAGTCCAGCCCCGCTTCCTGACAGAAACGGATAGAGGATGGATGCCCTCCGTGTTCACCACAAATACCTACACTCAGGCCTGGCCGCCTGGACCGACCCCAGCCGACTGCCAGTTTCATCAGTTTACCGACCCCCCCTTCATCCAATACCTCGAAGGGATTGTCCTGCAGGATTCCGTATTCGTTATACATGGGTAGAAACTTATTCTCCGCATCCTCCCTGGAAAACGAGAATGTCGCCTGAGTCAGGTCGTTAGTACCGAAAGAGAAAAAATCTGCCTGCTCGGCCAGGGTATCGGCACGCATACAAGCACGTACCACCTCGATCATGGTTCCGAACTTGAAATTTAGCCGATGATCACAGTCGACCTCGACTTCCTGACGGATTTCATCCACGATAGCTTTGATGCATTTCAGCTCCTGGGCTGTGCACACCTGGGGTACCATGATGTGTGGATGAACTTCGATACCTTTTCCCGCACACAATGCTGCAGCCTCCAGCACAGCCCGTATCTGCATGCTGTAGATCTCCGGAAAAGTAATACCCAGACGCACGCCCCGATGACCCAGCATCGGGTTAATTTCATACAGCGCCCGCACCTTGCTCAGCATGGTCTCCTTCTTGGCGATCGCTTGCTCCACCAGGTGGGCATCCACGAGATGTCGCATCGATTCTGCCTCGTTGATCGCTGTTCCTGGCTCATGCAGCAGCAGCATGGTGTTGGCGAGCACTTCCATTCCGTGGGCGGTATCGCGCAGATGATGGAGTTTTTTCAGTTCGTCCTCCAGTTGATGTTCGGACGGCAGAAACTCGTGGATTGGCGGGTCAAGTAAGCGAATGGTTACCGGCCAGGGCGACATGGTCTCGAACAAGGTCTTGAAATCCGCCCGCTGCATGGGCAACAACTTATCCAATGCGGCCTGTCTTTGCGCCACCGTGTCTGCCACGATCATTTCTATCACCACCGGCAACCTGTCCACGTCATTGAACATCCGCTCGGTACGGCACAGTCCGATTCCGCGGGCTCCGTATTTAATGGCCCTGGCGGCATCCGCTCCGGTATCTGCGTTCGCAAGAACCCGGAGACTGGCCACCTCGTCCGCCCAATCCAGAAGGGTGTTGAGTTCCGGTGTGAATTCAGGTTCGACGGTGGGAATCTCCCCCTGATAGACGTTTCCGCTGCTGCCATCGATCGTAATCAGATCACCTTCCTTGATGGTGGTATTCCCCACGCAGGCTTCCCGGCGCATGACATCGACCCGGATACCTTCCGCACCTGCTACACAGGGTTTACCCATCCCACGCGCTACAACAGCCGCGTGGGAGGTCTTGCCACCACGACTGGTCAGGATACCTTCCGAAGCAAAAAAACCATGAATATCTTCAGGCTTGGTCTCTTCCCTCAACAGGATTACCTTTTTACCCTCTTCTTTGCCGATCACCTCGGCTCGGTCGGCATCAAATACTGCATGACCACAGGCGGCTCCCGGTGATGCCGGTAAGCCCTGAGCCAGAGGCTCTAACCGAAATTGGGGGTCCAACCGGGGATAAAGCATCTGTTCCAGCAGATTCGGATCGATTCGCAACAAAGCCTCCTCCTTGCTGATCAGTCCTGACTTTTCCATTTCCACCGAGCTTCGCACCATGCCAACGGCATTCATCTTGCCGTTGCGCGTCTGCAAACAGTAGAACGTTCCACGCTCGATGGTGAACTCGAAATCCTGTACCTCGTGGTAGTGACTCTCCAGTTTATCCCTAAGCTCTACCAGCTGACTGGCCATCTCCGGCATCTCCTGTTTGAGCCGGTCGATCGGTTTCGGAGTCCTGATACCTGCCACCACATCCTCACCCTGGGCATTGACCAGGTACTCACCATACAACTTGTTCTCTCCTGTACCGGGATTGCGGGTAAACGCCACACCGGTTCCCGATTCATTTCCCTGATTACCGAAGACCATGGTGCAGATGTTGACTGCGGTTCCATTGGCCATGTCCGGAGTAATATTGAACTCTCTCCGGTAGTCCGCCGCCCTTTTGCCCTTCCAGGAGCCGAAAACGGCCTTGATTGAAATCTCCAGCTGTTGATAGGGGTCCTGGGGAAAGGGCCGACCGGTCTGCTCTTCAACCACTTTGAGGAACCGGTTGCTGATCTCTTCCAGATGATCCGCAGAGAGTGCCACATCCTGTTCGATTCCGGCACGCTGCTTGACCTCTTCGAAGTGTTTGTCGAACAGTTCGTCCGAAATGCCCAGCGCCACTTTCCCGAACAGCTGAATAAAACGCCGGTAAGCATCATGCCCGAAACGAGGATCCCCGGTCCGATCGATCAATCCACGCAATGCCTGGGAATTCAGTCCCAGATTCAAGATGGTGTCCATCATTCCCGGCATAGACATCGCAGAACCACTGCGTACGGAAATCAGCAATGGATTTTCACTGTTACCGAAGCCTTTACCTGTCGCTGTCTCAATTTCCCCGATGTGCTGGTGAACCTGATCCATCAATCCTGGCGCCAGCTGCCTGTCTTTAGAATCGAGATAGTCGAGACAGGCTTCAGTGGAAATGACGAATCCAGGAGGTACATTCAACCCGATCTGAGTCATCTCACACAGGTTGGCACCCTTACCCCCCAGCAGTTTCTTGTTCTTTCCATCACCTGATTTAAAGGAAAAGACCCATTTCCTGCTGGCGGTTACTTCTGTTGACATGGTAATTCGCAACTCCCTTGAAAACGTATGGATGTGATGTGGCTGATACTATGCGGGAACACCGCCCCGGGTGAATTGGGTATAATGGCCGTCTGATCATCTTAACTTCCCTATTTTACAGCACGATTACCGAATCTGATGGAAAAAACTTACGATCCACATACCCTGGAACAGCGTTGGTACGAAACATGGGAGCGCAAGGGCTATTTCTCCCCGGACCATGACAATGACGATGGAACAGGCAGCGTGCGCAGTAGCTACTGCATCATGATCCCCCCCCCCAACGTCACGGGCAGCCTGCACATGGGCCACGCCTTTCAGGACACCATCATGGATGCCCTGACCCGCTATCACCGCATGAAAGGCGATAAATCCCTCTGGCAGGCGGGTTCGGACCACGCAGGAATTGCGACCCAGATGGTGGTGGAAAGGCTGATAAACGCGGAGGGCAAGAGCCGCCACGATTACGGACGGGATGCCTTTATAGAAAAAATCTGGGAGTGGAAACATCAGTCCGGTAATACGATCACCCGACAGTTGCGTCGCATGGGTGCCTCTCTGGACTGGGAACACGAACGTTTCACCATGGACGAAGGATTGTCCGATGCGGTGAAGGAGGTGTTCATCCGCCTCTATGAAGAGGGGCTGATATACCGGAGAAAAAGGCTGGTCAACTGGGACCCCGTGCTGCACACAGCCGTTTCCGACCTGGAGGTACTCTCGGAGGAAGAGAATGGCCACATGTGGCATATGCGCTATCCTCTGAGCAATGGCCAGGGACACCTGACCGTTGCCACCACCCGACCGGAGACCATGCTGGGAGACTGCGCGGTGGCTGTTCATCCCGGTGACGATCGCTATAAACATCTTCTGGGTGAGTTCGTGGAACTGCCCCTGACCGGCCGTCGTATACCGATCATTTCCGATGAATATGTCGATCCGAAATTTGGGACCGGTTGTGTAAAAATCACTCCGGCCCATGACTTCAACGATTACCAGGTATGGCAGCGCCACCGGGATGAAAAAGGGGTTTCAGAACAACCCCACGGCGGACTGATCAACATTTTTACCATCGACGCTTCACTCCGGGCCAATGAAGAGGCCGAAAATGTCATGCCCGACACCTACGTGGGCATGGACCGCTACGAGGCACGCAAGCAGATCATCTCTGACCTGAAGGCTTCGGGTCTTCTGGAAAAAACCGCTGCCCACCGTTTGATGGTACCCAGGGGCGACCGCAGCGGTGCTGTCATCGAGCCTTTCCTCACCGACCAGTGGTATGTCAAGGTCGGCCCGCTCGCCAAACCGGCTATCGAAGCCGTGGAGAATGGCACGATCCGGTTTGTGCCGGATAACTGGAAAAATACTTACTTCGAGTGGATGCGCAATATCGAAGACTGGTGTATCAGCCGGCAGATCTGGTGGGGACATCGCATACCCGCCTGGTACGACGAAAACGGTAACGTCTACGTGGACCGGTCAGAACAGGCAGTCAGAGAGAGACATGGCCTCTCCGAGGACTTTCCGCTGACCCAGGATGAGGATGTACTCGACACCTGGTTCAGCTCGGCGCTCTGGCCTTTCTCCACTCTGGGGTGGCCGGAAAACAACGAACGTGTCAAAACCTTTTATCCCACCAGTGTGCTGGTTACCGGGTTCGACATCATTTTCTTCTGGGTTGCCAGAATGATCATGATGGGTCTGAAGTTCATGGATGACGTGCCGTTTCGGGAAATCTACATTCATGGCCTGATTCGTGATTCCCACGGGGATAAGATGTCCAAGTCCAAAGGCAACGTGCTGGATCCCATCGACCTCATCGATGGGATTGAACTGGAACCCCTGATAGAGAAACGTACCAGCGGAATGATGCAGCCCCAGCTGGCAAAGAAAATCGAACGTATGACCAGAGAGGATTTCCCGGACGGTATCCCCTCTTACGGCACCGATGCCCTGCGTTTTACCTTTGCGGCCCTGGCAACCACCGGGCGGGACATCAAGTTCGATCTGGGACGTATCGAAGGTTATCGCAATTTCTGCAACAAGCTCTGGAATGCTTCGCGCTACGTGCTGATGAATACCGAGGGAAAAGATTGCGGCAACCCCTCTGACCAGGCATCTGCCCCGATGGAACTCTCCGTCGCCGACCAATGGATTGTCTCGAGGCTTCAGACAACCATCGATCTGGTCACCACATCCACGGAAAACTATCGGTTCGATCAAACTGCCAAAGCAATCTATGAATTCACCTGGAACGAGTATTGTGACTGGTATCTGGAGCTGTGTAAGCCTGTCCTCAATGACCCTGACAGCAGCGAGGCGGCTCTGCGCGGAACCCGACACACTCTGGTTCAGATTCTGGAACAGCTGCTACGACTGAGCCACCCGGTTATGCCATTCATCACCGAGGAGATCTGGCAAAGAGTGGCTCCTCTGGCGGGAAGTACCGGGGAAACCATCATGACACAACCCTATCCATTCATGGACGAGTCGAAAGTGAACGCCGACGCGGTGGCGGAAATGGAATGGGTCATGCAGTTCATACTGGGTGTACGCCGCATAAAAGGTGAAATGAATATTGCCCCGGGAAAACCCCTCCCGGTATTACTCCAGCAGGCCTCGGATCATGACTTGAACTGGCTGAAATCCAATCAGCGCTACCTGGATTCTCTGGCCCGACTGGAATCGGTTTCCATTCTGTCGGAAGACCAGGACCCCCCGGAGTCGGCCACTGCACTTGTCGGCGAAATGAAACTGCTGATTCCGATGGCTGGCTTGATCGACAAGAATGCTGAACTGGCACGGCTTGATAAAGAAATAGGGAGAATTCGCAACGATCTCGAGCGGATCGGCAAGAAGCTGTCAAATACAGGATTTCTAAACAATGCACCGGAGGCAGTAGTGCAGAAAGAACGAATCAAGCAGTCGGATCAGCAATCGGCGTTGGAGAATCTGCAGGAGCAATTCGAAAAAATCAGCCGCCTGTAAACACGGCTGCTCTGTCAGCTCTGAGAGGAAGAAAAAGACCATGAAAATTACCCGACTCGATGCCTGTGACTCGGTTCCCATCACCATGGAGGGTGTCATGGGGGCAGTCAAGCAGGTACCCATCGGCCAGACCGATGACTCACCCAACTTTTCGGTACGTGTATTTACCCTGAAACCGGGAGGACATACTCCCCACCACAATCATGACAGCGAGCATGTCAATTACATCATCGAAGGAAGTGGGGAACTGCTGGATGGGGACAAGCCCAGACAGATAAAAAAAGGAGATTTCATTCTGGTCAAACCCCAGGAACGACACCAGTACCGAAATACGGGAGATACGCCCCTGGTATTCATCTGTGCGGTCCCGAAAGAGTACGAATAGCAACCCGTTCCCCAGGTACTGCAGAGTACGGTAAACCAAACATCCAACGGACATCAGCAGAAATTATAGGAGCTGTCCCCATGCCAACTTACGATTATTATTGCGATGCCAACGGCACAACCCTTGAAGTCAAACATAAAATCAGTGAAAACGTCACCTCTTGGGGAGAACTCTGTACCCGCACCCACTCAAACCCGGGAACTACCCCTGCAGATTCGCCGGTGAGGCGTCTGATTACCGGGAGCGCCATTGTCAGCAGCACGGGCAGCGGTCCCGAGCCCGCCTGCGCCAGCGGCGGATGCTGCCCTGCAGGGGTGTGCGGATTTCCCCAATGACAGGCCTGGATGTAGACCTACCCCGTTGTCAGCAAATGCTCTCATCGGGGGCTCATCACCGGCATCCCAAAAGAGAACAGCGATCACCAACCGTTGACGAAACCTCTACCATCTGATACGGCATGAGCCATCAGCCCCACCATCACTACAAACTTGTTATCAGGCATCCGCTCCGATTCATTTGGCAGGTAATCCGGGGATTTCATTCCAATCAGGGACTTCTTCTGTCGGGTGCCGTCGCCTACTATGCCCTACTCTCCATAATCCCTCTCATCACTCTGATCCTTATGGCGCTCTCTCACGTGCTGGAGCAGCAGTTGCTGCTGCAAACCCTGCGAGAGCACATTGAAGTGGTCATCCCCAGTCGAGCGGATGCCATCGTCGAACAGATCAGTATTTTTCTGGATCACCGTGAAGTAATCAGCTGGGTGCTGGTCGGCGTTCTGCTGTTTTTCAGTTCCATGGCATTTACCGTGCTGGAAAACGCTATCTCGTTTATCTTTTTTCATCGCGTAAGAATTCACCGACGCCATTTCCTGGTGTCGGCGATTCTTCCTTACATCTACATTCTTGCCCTGGGTGTAGGCTTTCTGCTCATGACGCTGATATCAGGGGCATTAGATACCATTGAGAGTAATCAACTGGAAATGCTGGGCACCCACTGGTCCCTGAGCGGGTTGTCCGGGGGAGTGCTGTACCTGTTGGGGCTGATCGGCCAGATTCTGGTTCTCACATCGTTTTATCTGGTTATGCCACTTGGTAAACTGTCTATAAAACACGCGTTGGTGGGTGGCATTACCGCGGGCATTCTGTGGGAACTCATGCGGCATTTGCTGGTCTGGTACTTTTCCTCTCTCTCTTTCGTCAGCGTCGTCTATGGTTCCCTGGCAACAGCCATAGTTGCACTCATCAGCCTGGAGATTGCTGGAATGATTCTTCTACTAGGTGCTCAGGTTATTGCTGAATACGAACGATTCGGGGAAAAAAATACAACACCGGAACCCATCAGTGCAGATTTGTAACAGGTATCATGATCCTGCTGTCAACTGCTTGCATTCGGGTCAGCCAGTTTCTGCAACACCCAGGATACTGCAAACAATGCAAAAGTAGCTGTCACCGGCATAGCTGAACCAAACCCCCCGCAGTTCAAATCCGCGCTCACACCTCCGGTTCTTTTCTCCTGGCAGATACCGCCATCCTCCGAGGGGTAGCGCGGTGATTCGACAGAGTAGATACAGGGTACCTCGAAGCGGCGTTTCAGATTACGAGGAAAACCATACTCCTTACGTAATTGCTTTCTCACTCTGGACAACAACGGGTCCTGTTCACTCCTGCTGAGATCCGCCATCCTGATCTTTGATGGATCAATTCGTCCCCCTGCGCCACCAGCAGTGATTATTCTGATTTTCCGGCGTCGACAATGGGCAATGAGCGCTGCCTTGATCCTGTGCGCATCGATGCAATCAACCAGGTAATCAACATCGGTCGTGATCAATCGTTCCAGATTTTCCTCATCCACAAAATCATCGACAAGCTTGACCTGGCAGATCGGATTGATGGCGGTGATCCGCTCTCCCATTGCCTCTACCTTGGAGCGACCAAACTGTCCTTCCAATGCATGGATCTGTCGATTGACATTGGATTCCGCAATGTGATCAAGATCAATCAGAGATATATTACCGATCGCACTTCTAGCCAACGCCTCGGCCGCCCAGGAGCCTACACCACCTATTCCCACTACACAGACATGGGAAGATGAGAAACGATCCACTCCCGACTTACCATACAATCGGGTCATTCCACCAAACCGACGCTCGTAATCCAACGTTTCAGCAGTTTTCATTGGCTGATGACACCTCATGCTGGAAAAAAGGAAAATACAGCAGAGAACCGGCCCTGACACCGGCTGGAAGACCAGGGACTAAACCTATCGTCAAGCAGACTTTACTGACAGCCAAATCCGAACTCTGATGCTACACATGCTGACTCAGTTTTAACTGCTCACCCCCCAGAGATTACCACGCATGGGCGGTCTGTGGAGGAAGTGTCTTTGGCATGGATGCCAAAGCCAAGCCTACAGGTATTGATGGCGTCTTCCGCAACAGATTGCTCGTGCGGGGTGAGTTGTTACAATCAATTTTCATCGATATAGCCTTCTTTAAACAGAAAGAGCAGAACCTCCTGAGCTGCCTGGGCCGGTGACAACTCACTGGTATCGATACTGAGTTCAGGGTGCTCGGGAACATTGTAAGGGTCACTAATACCGGTAAACTCCGGTATGATGCCTTTTCTCGCTTTCGCATAGAGGCCTTTCCTGTCTCTTCCTTCGCACACATCCAGTGGTGTTGCGACATGTATTTCGATAAATGCACCTTGCTGCTCTATTAACTCTCTGACCGCCCGCCGCGTCTCTCTGTAGGGTGCGATAGGTGCGCAGATGGCCACTCCGCCGTTCTTGGTTATTTCACTGGCGACGAACCCGATACGCCGGATATTAAGGTCACGATGAGCTTTGGAAAAACCCAGTTCGCTGGAAAGATTCTGACGCACAATATCACCATCGAGCAGAGAAACGGGTCGGTTTCCGGACTCGATTAACTTGGCATAGAGAATCCCCGCGACAGTAGATTTCCCGGAACCGGACAAGCCGGTAAAAAACAGTGTGAATCCTTGACGGCTGCGGGAAGGATATACCTTTCTCAACTCGTCTATGACACTGGGATAACTGAACCAGCCCGGAATATCCTGATCCCGTTCGAATGCACGTTTCAGGTCAGAATTATTGTAGGACTCGGCTTCCAGTCCCTGTTTTTCTATTGTCGGCAGTGGATAGAATCGCTTCCGGTCTGGGGCATATCGCCATTGAGGAACCGGAAGAATCTCGATCTGCAGGTCGTCGGCGAATTCCTGCGCCATCTCTTGGGCCTGGAACCTGCTATAAAAGTTGTATGAACTCTTTTGGTTCCCCGACACCGGGGTATCATGCGAAAGAGTATCCCTGGAACCACCTGTAGAAGCCGGATGAGGTGGAGAGGCATGGTCCGGTCCCACGATGAAGTTGGTGCACCCGTAGTTTTGATTGACAATGGCATGCCATAACGCTTCCCGGGGTCCCGCCATTCGCATAGCCAGAGGCAGCAGCGACAGTGCAGCCAGATTGTGGGGAAAGTGGGCTTGTATCGCTTTGTAGCAGTGCACCCGCGCGTAATAATGCAGATCCCCCGGTTTGGTAACACCAACCGCCGGGTGAAGCAGAATGTGGGCCTCTGTTTCCTTAGCCATTGCCAGTATCATTTCACGCTGCATTCGATGCATCGGATTACTGGTATGAAACGACAGCACACGTCGCCAACCCATCTTGTCGAACAGACGCCGCATCTCGTTCGGGGTATCCCAGAGGGTTTCAAAATCATAGTGCAGAGGAAGTTGTATACCTTCGAGCCGGCCACTGATATAGGTACCTTTAACCTCTTCATTGAGGTATCGAACACCGGGGTGCCGGTCATCATGGGTCCCGTAAACAAGCTCTGCTTCCCGGGCTTTGTCAGGCTCCCATTTTTCTTCAACCCTGAGTACAGCGGGCATAAAACCTTCCGGATCACGAAGGGCTATCTGTTCACCAGGATTCAGCGATTCAGCGAACTCACTGGATACATCAAGGGTGATGGGAATCGGCCAAAGGGTTCCATTGGATAAACGAGTATTCTCCAGTACCGAATCATAGTCCTGTTGCCCCAGAAAGCCTTTCAATGGGGTAAACCCACCGTTGAGAAGCAGCTCGAGATCGCACAGCTGGCGTTTTGACAGGGTGACCGACTTAAAGGACAGTGAGGCCTCTTTTAGCTGCTCTGCGCGCTCGCCTGTCACCATGAGATCGATGATTGATGAGATTTCCAATTTCAAGCTCTTCACTCCAATTCTGACAGCCGGTATTCACAATACCGGCTGGATACCGTATTCATCCGTCATTTACAGGATGCACCCAGCTCCAACCATCTGTAGCTCCTTAGGTGGAAACTATTACGTTGGGGCAAACCCCTATTATAGCTGAAGATACCACATCTAGCCTGATCACTGGCAAGTCTGGTTTAACAGGTCAGAACAAAGCTCCGCTACTCATTAGCCCATACTTCAGCACTCTTTCCCCGCATATGAATCGGTCAGTTGCATAGTATTTCTGCCCGGATGGGTTTCGCCCCGCAAGAAAGCGACTTCTTCCGGACAATAGAAGCTATGGTTTATCTGAAATTTCGGTGAGGTTAAGCCAAACGGGGTAACAGCAATACAGGATGGGGGAACCAAGGGTTGCAGTCAGAAACCTGTG
>JAAELC010000231.1 GCA_024227135.1 Gammaproteobacteria bacterium | reverse complement strand
GGCGCACCCACTGATTTGAGTTTATCCAGGCTGTCACGCACCATTTCCCGGGACTTGTCGTTGGAACGGATGACGATTACAGCCCCGTCAATAGAACGCGTCAGGACGGCTGCGTCGGTCACCGCGCTGATGGGCGGCGAATCTATGAGGATCCGGTCAAAGTTCTGGCGCAATCCGGCAATCATAGCCTTCATCCTGCTGGAGCCGAGAATTTCCGACGGATTGGGGGGCACCGGACCGGAAGGGATGACAGACAGGTTGGGTATTGCGGCGCGCTGCATGGCATCCTTTACCTCAAGCTTGCCGACCAGAATGTTAGACATGCCCTGCTCCCGCGACATGTTGAACACCTTGTGGACTTTGGGCCGCCTGAGATCGCAATCTATCAGGACCACCCGGCTGCCGGCCTGGGCCATGGTGATGGCCAGGTTGGCCGAGGTCATGGTCTTGCCTTCCTGGGGGCCGGCGCTGGAAACCAGCAGCACCTGAGGCTCGGAATCAGCCGACGAAAAGAGGATATTGGTCCGGATGCCCCGGTAGGCTTCACTGGCCGTGGATTTGGGCGAATGAGCCGCCTCCAGTTCCGGGCTATGAGTCTCGTGGGCCTCCTGAGTGTCATCCATATCAATGGCTGGCACCGGTCCGAGATACGGTATATCCAGATAGCGCTTAATCTCCTCCGGGGTTTTGATGGTATTGTCCAGGTATTCAAACAGGAAGGCCAGACCGGTTCCCAGGGTCAAGCCGACAATCATCGCCAGGAGAATATTCAGTCTCTTGCGCGGCTTAACTGCGGATTGCGGGACTTCAGCCCGATCGATGATCCGGATATTCCCGGTCTTCATATCCTCGGTCAGGGAGGTCTCTT
>JAAELC010000230.1 GCA_024227135.1 Gammaproteobacteria bacterium | reverse complement strand
ATGGCAAAATATTCCGGCAGTTTGGAGGGCACACGCTCATCATTGAACGGTCCTGGTAATCCTGGCTGGACAAGGATATCTGCTGCCGCCAGGATCTCTGGTATCCGGGTTCGTTCAACCAGACCCAGGTGCTTGACATGCTGTACATCCCATTTTTCAATCCCAAGGCCTTTCTTGTCCAGCCCTGTACGCAGCAGTGTGGCAGGACAGCCCTCGTCATTCAACCGGGTCAAGGCTTTGTACAATTCATGGACCTCCTTTTTGTTACCATCGTGGACGTTGCCAGTATAAGCCAGTACCACATTTCCTTCAGGGATATCGAGCTCCTTACGCAGATTCGTGTTAAGAGGCCGGGGATAGAACAAGCGTTCATCCACTGGCGCAGGCAGCACCATGATAGGGACATTTCGGGTATTAAACCGGTTCAAAGTCTCGATGATGAGGGTCAGACCGTCGGCTTTATCGAGAAAAGAGCGGCCTTTGCGGGGGTGGTACCGTGCGCTGTCTGAAGGGATCAGTTTGTTCAGGTCTGCATCCGGCCACTGGTTTAGTTCAGAAAACTGCTTTCTAATGGTAACTT
>JAAELC010000229.1 GCA_024227135.1 Gammaproteobacteria bacterium | reverse complement strand
GAGACTGTCGCCATTAAACTCGTCGCGCCAAACCAGGGTTAGTTCGCCGGTTTGTTCAGGAGGTTCAGCCGGGCTGTAGGGTTCAGAAGCACAGCCTGACAGTCCGAATGCCAACAGGATCATCAGTCCCGAAAAATTCTTCAATTTCATCAGCTGGTGCCTTCCATTCGTTTTTTGGGGCCCTGGGAAACAGCGGGAAAGTACCGTGAGTCCGACAGGGCAGATTTCAGAACTAGAGTGCTTGCTCCCAAAGCCACAGACTGGTGGCCTACTTGGCTGGCTATGATTTCCGCAGCGGCCATGGAACTGACCAGAGTCCTTTGCTGGACCATTTTACGCAATGGAAAAATTAGCAAATCACCCAATGTTGCCAAATCGCCGCCTATGACGACCAGAGATGGGTTCATAATATTCAATAAACCCGCAACGGCAACTCCCAGATGATTGGCGGCATCGCGTACAACCCGTATGGCAAGAGAATCGCCAGCTAAGGCAGCCTTTTCAATATTTTCGATAGTCAGATCGCATCCCATTAGAGCACTGCTGGTGTGCATGGGCAGCAATTCGGCAGTACGGTCAACCAGCGCGGATCCGCCGATGAACGTTGCCAGACAGCCACGCAAACCACAGACGCAGAGTTTTCCGTAGGGGTCCAACGACATATGGCCAATCTCGCCGGCAACACCAGTGGCACCACGATAAATTTCGCCACCGATTACATGGCCGCAGCCGATACCTGTGGCCACCTTGATGTAAGCGAAATCGTCCACATCACGGCCTGCACCCCACCAGCGTTCAGCCAATGCCCCCAGATTGGCATCATTGTCCACCATTATCGGAACACCGAAATAGTCGGACAGTTCTTGCAGGTCGAGAGATCCGTCCCAGGCAGGAAGCACTACTTTGGACAATTGTTTTGGATCAGCGGGATCCACCGGACAGGGTACGCCGACGCCAATGCCCACCAGGGGTCTTCCGCCAACCACGGACGGAGCCATGCACTCTTTACATAGCGACATGATCCTTGCTCTGGTGCCTTCAGGGTCTTCACGAACGGGGTGGTTGCAGCAGTTCCAGAACAGGATGTTGCCGCGCAAATCAGTCAGGGCGACGCAGATATGGGAAGCCCCCATTTCCACACCAATGATGACACAGGACTGGTCCTGGAAATCGAGAAGGATGGGACGGCGTCCTCCTCGGGACTGACCAGAGCCGACTTCGGCCACCAGCCCCAGAGGAAGAATCTCGCTAATAATTTCAGATACCGTGGAAGGGGACAATCCTGCCAGGCGGGCAATTTCCGCCCGGCTGATCTGTTTTTCTTCCCAGATCAGCCGGAGCACAGCATCGGCCAGGGGCCTGGGACGGTCGGGATCAATTCGGCGTTCACCTTTACGTGTCCAATCCATACTGTGCAATTCCGATCTTTTCTCTGTTGCATTTTTTCCTGTAGTCGACGGTTTCTATTTGTGGAAATAGATGTTGTCAACCCACACACTTCCAGTGTTGGTGCCGGTAATAACAAACTGGGAAACGTTACCGAAGTTCATGCCCCCAAATTCCGTCAGGGGAATGTCCATGGCAACCCATTGCCCATTGACAAAGAGCGGATCCGAGCTGTCATTCAGGATGAATGTATGCTCCGAATCGTCTCCTCCACCGTAGGCACCGTTTGCACCGAAGTCGACAATTTTGATACCGAACTGCGTTCCGGCTGGAGCAAACACATCCATGTGGAAGTGAGTCATTACAGGAGTGGCCGCATCGATCGGGTTGGCAGTAAAATCAATACCGCCGTAGAACGCGGGAGTATTAAACCCGGTATAAGCCTTGACGTTATCTCCAACAATTACCTGATCAAAAACCGTCAGGGGCCCGAAGGACCAATCAGTAAGCCAGCTGGTGACTTCGATGTCGGTGTAGCTGTCGCTGTAGACCGAGATCACATCAGCCTGGTCGTGAGTCGGCTCGGGAGCCGCTTCGCTCGGAGGAGCAATTACCGTCACGGTGATTTCACCATCGACCTCGGTATCAATCAACTGACCGGTGATGGTGGCCGAACCGCCACCGACAGCCGTCACGACACCGTTTACGGCCGTGGCCACGTTTTCGTCAGAAGATGTGTATGTGAAGTAGATGTTCGTGTGGGTAACCAACATGTCCGTACCGTCAATATCGAACGTTGTTGCCGTGCCCTCGATGGGTACGATCTCATTCAAAAGCGCTTCAACCGAAGCTGAGGACATGACCGGCCGCGGATTGGTAATGACACCCTCTTCCACGTTGGTGAACTGGATGTTGTCGAACCAGAACTCACCAGCGTCTGCGGCTGAGAACCAGAACATTCCGTTTTCAGCTGTCAAATGGTCAGCATTGGGGATCGGAATGATGACCCGGGTCCACTCCGTAGTCAGCTGGACATCGTTAACCTCGACCATTGCCGGTGTACCAAACTCCATGCCAACACCATAGCCAACTGCACTCAGAGTATAGTCTTCGGTGGCTTTGGCATCGAAAACCAGGGCATTGAAGCTACTGAGATCTCGGGACTCGCCCGTGAAAAAAGCACCGCCGGCCCACAGCCCGTTGGGGATGGTGTATTTTACGGCGGCCGAACCATCAACACCGTTTTCTTCATCGATGGTCATGGCATCGTAGTGGGAGGATTCGAAAGCGCCGTAGTCAAGACCTTCATCGATAGCGTCAATGAAGATTATCGGAGCGGTGAGTTCGGTTACAACCTGAGCGGTTACCGTTCCCTGGACATCGGTGCTGCCCAGTTTGGCAGTAATCATGGCCGCACCGAGACTGACAGCGGTTACTGTTCCGCCTTCGGCCTCGGCAATTCCGTCATCAGATGAGTAATAGGAGAAGTGGGCCCCGGTATGATAAACCCGATAATCCTGACCGCTTACGTTGAAGACTGTCCGGGTGCCCGGAATCGAAAATTCATCGCCAACCAGAGCCTGTACCGAACGCGTAGTCATGACAGGACGAGGGTTTGTGATTCCTGATACATTTGCGTATTTCACCTCATCAAACCAGATATCGACAGCCTCATCGCTGGCCCCCATCGAGTACCAGAACATTCCCCGTTCGTTGATCATCCGGGCGGGGTTGGGTACGGGAATCACGATCTGGGTCCACTCAGTGGTCAGAGGCAGATTTTGTAATTGTGACTCCAAAGGGCCATCATCCAAAATGCCGATACCGAAGCCGGCCGAGCCCAGAGTAACGGGACGACTGGCCTTCGCGTAGAAGGTCAAGGCGTTGTAATTACTCAGGTCCCGCGAGCCGTGGGTGTAAAATGAACCACCGGCCCATTCCAGGGCTGGAATGGAAACCTTCATGGAGGCAGTTCCCGTATAGGCAACTGTTTCGTCAATGGTAAAAGCATCATAAAACGAGAATTCGAAAGCAGCATAGTCGAGACCACCCTGGAATTCGTCCTCAAAAACAAGGGGATTGTCGTCGGCAGAGGCCAGTTCCAACTCGGTTAAATCTCTTTCGCTGCACCCGATGAAAGCCAGCATCGCCAGAAGTGAGAAAGCCACAAAAACCATCGGACTGATTCGATTCCGGGTATTCAGATTCACGTCACGCCTCCGTTTTAAACAAGAAATCGGTCTGCCACCTTGGGCTTTCCGGAACACTCCGGATCTCTCCGGAGGTATGTTACGATACTTTGTACGGGCTCCGATCAAAGTATGCAAGATATTTCTTTTTCTGTCAAGGTATCAGGACCAACACCAGAAAAGAAATCAATCGGTTTTTGAACAACAGCCCGGTTATTCAGGAATAAGCCGGGCTATTAAAGACTAATTCAATTTGTAGGAATAGCTACAGCTGAACCCTCACCGTTTGCACGGAATTGGCGGGAACCTTTAGCTCAACAAACCGCTCTGCAATCTGCAGATTCACCGTCAGTGCCTCTTTGCCTGTATTCAAGAGTTGGACACTCAGCAACTGGTCACCGTTCAGTGTGGCGCAGGAATGCAGAGTGTCGTCAGCCAATCCGCCCAGCTGTTTTCGGGTCTGGATCGCCCTGTCCCCTGGTCGGATGGTCCGACTCAACTGAGACAATACGTGGTAAATGGGTGTGTAATGCACCTGGCCCGTGGTCTTATCGATCATTATGGGGGCACCACAATAATTTCCCACGTGGTTTGGGCCGCCTTGGGCATCCAGCACGATGTTCCAGTCCACCCAGCCAGTCATCCAGTGATCCAGGCTGACAATGATGTTGCGGGCATAGCGGTGAACCGGCGTATATACGGGGTGGTCCGCTTCGTCGACAAAAGCCCACGGAGCCTGGAAGGCCCAGTCAGTGGCATTGGCATTCCACCAGAAGGCATCGTTGTTGAACCAGTCTGTTTCGGTGGACAGATCGGGATCCCTCACCCAATCAGGAGCTGGTTTGCCGAGATCATCAATACAGCCTTCGCTGTGAACGATGCTGAACTGGGGAAATTTGGCATGTACACGGTCGAGTGCATCTTCATGAACCTTGAACGTGCTGGAGTACCAATGAATGGCCACGCCATAGAGATATGGCGCCGTTTCCGGGTCGGCGAACATCACATCAGTCCAGTGTTCCAGTTGGTCCCGGTTCTGATCGAAAATAAGAACCCGGGTGTCGGCATGGGCCCCTGCTTTCAGGGCAGGCCCCAGGTATCGCTTGATGAACTCATTCTGGGTTTCCGGAGTGAAATGCATGCTTTCCCATTGACCGTTGTTGCCGTGGGGTTCGTTAACCGGAGTCATGCCCCAGACAGGCACGCCCTCAGCGGCATAGGCATCCAGATATTTGATCAAATAATTGGCATAGCTGCTTTCGTATTCCGGCTTCAGGGAACCACCGCCACCCTCCCAGTTGTTCTCAGGTGAACCGGGAATGTACCAGTCTTCGATATCCTTCATCCAGGCTGGAGCGGTCCAGGCCGAGCCGATAATCCGCAAATCGGAATCAGACTGAGAGGCCTTTATGGCCAAAGCTTCCTTGATCATGGGCAATAAATCGTAGGCCGGCTCCTTGATGCCGGTATGCACCCTGGTATCAAATCCATCTTTGTCCGGCTGAATCGAGAAATGATCCAGAGCAGTATCGCCGGGTACGTCGGCATAGGAATAGCGGCCTTCAACCGCAAAGTCGCAGGCACCTATATGTGTGCGGGCAATGCTTAAATTTGCCCCGTCTTCACCATAGATCTTTTCCATTACCTCTTTTCGCTTTGCCGGATCAAGATGAGCCAGAACATAGGCCGAAGACTCGGTGAACGAAGAACCGATGCCATCGATGGTCTGTTTAAGCTGCTGAGGAAAAACCTCGACCACCGTACCGACAGCCCGCCCGTCCTTAAACGCCAGGTTGGGCTGTACAGCAATCTTGTCGCCAGCCTCGGAGGTGACCAGAATCTCCTGTGTGTTCCACGCATCGTGGGTCCCACATCCTGAGCAGAATGCCAGCAAGGCGACCACCACCACCAGCATCAGAATTTCGTTACGCATTGGAATTCGCATTTTTTATTCCCGCCTCTGTTATTCGAAACGAATGTCATCCAAATAGAACGTGATCGTACGACCCTGTCCGCCAGCCACCCAGACTAAAGGTGTCTTGACCCGGGAAAGGTCTTTGCCCTTCAGTTTGATTGTGTATTGCTTCCATTCAGTCTTCAGCTTCACATTCTTCTTCTCCACTTTTACTGTATCGAAATAGGGCTTGTTCGAGCCCAGAATGCCGACGCTGAAATCGAGAATTTCCTTACCCTCTTCACCACGGGCCCAAAATGTAAGTTTTTTGGCACCGGTCAGATCAAAGCCGCCCGGTTTATCGCCCCAGTCATTAGCCGGGTGTTGCCAGGCAACGCCCGCCCACATGCCAGGATGGCTGTAGGTGAATTTGAGGCAGGTCTTGCCGCTGTAGGGCGAGTTGGTGCATTCGGTATCCATGACAATACTGTCGGTGGTTCCCATCCACCCCGAGGGTAACCAGGGAGCCGGTTTGCCATCTTCGTAGACCGCCAAAGGCATTTTGAGGCTCACCGGGCCGGCTGGCCCATCGACCTTAATTGGTACATTGGCCGCCGCCCCGCTGCCATTGCCATCGGTCGCGGTCATGTACAATCGGTACACTCCACCACCAGGCATTACCAGTTTGACGCCCCTGCTTGACGACTCGATAATGATATTATCCAACTCAAAGGGTGTTGGCTGTGAGTCACCACCGGTAAAATACTCGGCTGCTTCACCACAAAAGGCCCATTTGACACTGACTTCGTCGCCCTCCGGGTCGACAATATCGAGATCCACCAAAACCGTGTCACCGGGTGCCACCACGTCGGCTCCGCGCAGACCGAAGGAGCGGATTTCAGGGCAAAGATCAGCCTGTGGCTGGCCGCTCCAAATCTCGGTCATGGCATCGACGGCTCCCAGCTTATCACCATTGGGCAGGAACAATCCGTACCAGGTGGAGGTGGCTTCCATCTTGAAACCCCAGGTGAAGACGAAGGACCCCATGCAAAGACCGCCGGACTGCAAACAGCCTTTCTGGTAGGCATCACGATAAACACTGGCCTTTTGGGTACTGGTTAGTTCGGGTGGAGCACCAAAACTGGTCATGCCAATTTCCCAGGTGCCCGGAGGCCCGAACTCGGTGATAACGTAGGGTTTAGTGCCGCCAGCTGCGGGATAACGCTGGGGTATGGATGGTAAACCGCCGTAGGAATTGATGCCCATGATGTCAATGTCGGGGCAAAGATTGTGAACTGAAGGAACACGCTGGCCGCCGATGTCTGCTGTAATGGTCATCGTCGGATGATGAGGATCCAACTCCTTGATCATAGCCGCTATTTCCTGCACGTGGGCCCAGATAGCGGGATTATCACCCTCGGCAAAGCCTTCCATCTCGTTGCCAACACCCCAGAGCAGCAGAGCCGGATGGTCTTTGTGCGCCAGCACATCCCGGCGAACCCGCTCAAGTTGTTCAGCCACCTGTTCCTGGTTGCTGTAGTCGAAGCCGTGTCTTTCGTGACCAAGCCAGTGACCAACGACCACCGTCAGGCCCAAGCTGTGCGCCAGATCCAGAAGATCGCCGGTTTCGTCCCCCACACCCCAGGTCCGAAATGAATTGCCACCGGCGTTAGCCAATGCGTTCTTCGGAGCGTTGCCCCCGGCACCCTTGATAAAGAATGGCTGACCATCACGCAGCAACTGCCAGTTACCGTCAGCGTCCTGAACAACCTCCACCGGGACGGGTTGAGCCCAGGCGGCCGGAGCTGCAATAAAAAGAACGGCAAGGGAAAAGAAGGCTTGAAGCACAGAACCCAAGCTCAGGAAATTCCCTTTCATACTCTTTCTCCATTCGGAAGGTTGCAGTATTGAAACACGCTTTGTGCGGCCCGCGAACAAAGTGTACTGGGGCGACCCTTCATGCGCAAGTAGCAATCTGAGCCCATTGGCTGGCTTTCCCAATATTTTCTTACCACAACCACCTACTTTCTGTTAGGTTCGCACTCGTTTTTTACAATCAGATAATTCGTTCAGCATGGGAGAATTAGATGAGTATCCTGGATGTGGTAGTGTTCTTCGGGTTCATTATCGGTGTTATTGCACTGGGTGTGTTCAAGAGTAAGAATGAAAACACACAGGGCGATGAAGGCGCTTCAGAGTACTTTCTTGCCGGACGCGGGTTGACCTGGTGGCTCATTGGAATCTCCCTTATTGCAGCGAACATCTCGGCTGAACAGTTTGTCGGCATGTCCGGCAGTGCGGCAGATTACCTGGGCCTTGCAATCGCCAGTTACGAATGGATGGCGGCCGTGACCCTGGTGGTGGTTGCCTTCGCCTTCCTGCCCTACTTCCTTAAGACGGGCATTTTTACAATCCCCCAGTTCCTAGAAAACCGCTACAACCATTGGGCACGCAGTATGATGGCGATCTTCATGCTCATCATCCTCATCTTCGTTTCGCTTTCCGGTGTGATCTACGCCGGGTCGTTAACCATGATGGATCTCCTGCACCAGTCCGGGATCATTATCAATCTGACTACCTGCTGCTGGATTATGGGCCTGATTGCAGCTGCTTATGTCGCTTTTGGTGGCCTTAAAGCCTGTGCCTGGGCCGATCTTATTCAGGGCTCAGCACTCGTTATAGCCGGTGGCATAATCTGTTACCTGGCCTTGAAACACCTCGGACTGACGCCTGGCTCCGAACTGGTTGACGCAACGGGAACCATAGCAGCCTCAATCGGTGATGATGTTGGTGCCGTTGAGAAGTTCCGGATTCTAAACGATTCCAAGCTGCACATGGTACTGCCGAAGTCAGACCTCAATATCCCCTGGACGGCTCTGGTTGTGGGCCTCTGGATTCCCAACTTCTACTACTGGGGCCTAAACCAGTACATAACTCAACGCGTGCTCGGATCAGCCTCTCTGAAGGATGGCCAGAAGGGCATCGTGTTCGCAGCTGCTCTGAAACTGGTTATTCCGTTCGTTATTGTATTTCCCGGCCTGATGGCCTTCAACATGTTCAGCACTGAGATGGCAGATATTGCAGCGAACGATCCCAGTATTGTGATGCAGAACGATAAGACCCTGGCCACCTTCGAAGTGGAAAAGGCGAACTCAGAATCGTTGACCTTCTTCAAATATGACCAAGGCTGGGCAGGACACAACGCCGGAAAAGTGCCTGAAGTGGATGCGCACAATGCAGCGGTCACCGCTAACGCCTCGA
The DNA here is from genome assembly GCA_024227135.1 of Gammaproteobacteria bacterium. Lineage (GTDB taxonomy): Bacteria > Pseudomonadota > Gammaproteobacteria > Chromatiales > Chromatiaceae > JAHEHQ01. Next base: position 772 of record JAAELC010000229.1, on the reverse strand, counting down.
ATACGGACAGCCCTCTCCTGGAGCAGAAACTGGTTGGCTACAAGACCGACTCGGCCCTTGGTTTGCTAATCGGCAACCTGGTGCCCAAAGGTGGTCTTTTCGGTTTCATCATTGCCGCACTTATTGGTGCCATTATCAGCTCTCTGGCGGCGATTCTCAATGCAGCCTCCACGATCTTCACCATGGATATCTACGGACGCTATATTAGTCGTGATGCGGCCCAGAAGACCCTGGTGACAGTTGGCCGAATCTGCGTGGGTGTCTTTGTGGTAATTGGCTGCGTAGTTTCACCTCAACTTGCCAATCCGAAGTTCGGTGGCATCTTCAAATACATTCAGGAGTTCCAGGGTTACATTTCTCCAGGTATCCTGGCAGTATTCATTTTTGGGCTCCTAAACCGTCGTGCCCATGGCATGACAGGTGTAATTGGCCTGATTGTCAACCCGGTGATCTATGGATTCCTGGCCAGATTCCGCCCCGACATCGCTTTCCTTGATCGCATGGCGATTTGCCTCTTCTCAGTTCTGATCATCATGGGAATCATCGGAGCGTTTTGGAAGCTACCGAAAAAAGTGGAATTCAAAAGCAATACTGACCTTAACCTCGAGAGCTCCCGGCCTGCCCTGATTTCCGGAATTGGCGTTGTAATTCTTACCCTCGTTCTGTACGGAATCTTTTGGTAGGAGTGTAAAATTTCCCGTGAAGACCATTGGCTGGAGATTGGTGAGATCGAGAGTGGACCTTAATTGTTGGACGGTTTTGCCTGGAATAT
>JAAELC010000228.1 GCA_024227135.1 Gammaproteobacteria bacterium | reverse complement strand
TGAACCTCCACCTCAATGGAACAGCTATCCCCGCTCAGCACGCTTCCGCCGGCATAAGTCAGGGAGGTCGTTCCGCTAAGCGTGCCCCCGCAGGTGTTCACCGAGGGGGCGCCTGTTGCGGTCAGTCCAGAGAGGACCGCGTTCAGATTATCGGTAAAAGTGATGTTAGTGGCATCCTCTGTGGGGTGTATATTTTCGATGGAAAAGCGCAGCGTCAGGCTCTCCCCGGCAATAACCGGATCGCCTACAAATTCCTTGGTGAAAACCAGGTCGGCCACTATCAGGTCGTCGCTTCCCGCCACTGATGTAGCCAACTCTCCCTCCACCGTGGCACCGACAGTGCTGGTGGTGTTGATATACGAATTTGAAGCGGCCCCGGCGGGTACGTTGAGGGTGACACTAAAGGTACAGCTCCCCCCCGGCACCAGGGTGCCGCCCGCGAAGGTCAGCAAGGTGTCACCGGCTGAGCCTGTCAGGGACGAGCCGGTGCCGCAGGGCTCGTTGATTGGCAGCCCGGTGGCTGTCAAACCGGGTAGGGAAGGGGAAAGATCGGTTAGATCATCGGTAAAATTGATGGCGGTGGCATCTCCACTGGCATCGGGAGAATAGGTCAGGGTGAACTCAAGGGTCACGGTATCACCGGGGCCCACCGGATCGTCGGTGAAGGCCTTGGCAAGCGACGGTGCCGCAATCACCGTCAAGGTATCGCTGGCCGGCAGACCGGTGTGCGTCGCACCATCCACCGTGGCGGTGATCACCTCGGTGGTGTTGGTGTAGGTGCCGGCCGCCATGTCTGTAGGGATTGTCACCGTGACATCAAAGGTGCAAGTAGCACTGGCGCCGGGTGCGTCATCAAGGCTGCCGCCGGTAAGTTCCAGGGCCATACGGTCGGTGCCAGGGCTGACGAGAGCCAGGGCCGAGCCAGCCCCACAGGGGGGATCGGGATCAGGGGGAAGAGTCACCGTTACCGGAAAGGGCAGGAAGCCAGAGGTCAAATCCGGGGGAACACCACCACTTCCGTCGGTGAGTTCGTCGAGAAATTCAATGTCCGTAGCAACGGAAGTGGTGCTGGTATTGGTAATTGTAAAACGAAGGACCACATCGTCTCCCGGTTTAATCACCGGGTCTGGATCCAAGGTGCCGACTTCCAGAAACTCCTTGGTCAGCAGCGGTATTGGTGCCACAAAAAGAATATCTGCAGCCACATTTCCAGTTATGGTGGAACCGTCAACGGTGCCGTTGATCGCCCCTGTCGTGTTGGTGTAAGCACCAGCTGTAGAGGCGGCTGGTACAGACAGGTTGGCCCGGATGGTGCATTTAGCCTGTGGCGCCACGGTTCCACCGGTGAGGGCGATGGTGGTGGAGCCATCACCAGTGACGGTTCCACCGCAACTGTTAGAGATCAGGGAGTCGAAGGTGAGACCAGCAAGGGCAGCCCCAAGGTCATCGGTGAAGCCCACGTCGGTGGCGCTGAAATTTCGATCAAAGTTTTCGATGGTAAATTCCAGTGTGACAATTCCGCCTGGTGGCACCGGATCGTCGGTAAAGGATTTGCTCAAAGCCAGGTCTGTTATGGTGGCCACGAGGGTGGCGTTGGCCTTGCCGCTGGTAACAAAATCAGCCAGCAGTTCTCCGGTTGAGTTGCCCAGCAATCCGCCACCGATGGCCGTCACATCGACTTCTACGGTACAGGTTGCGCCTGCAGCAACGGCTGGAAAGTCACCTACACCATTGGCATCGAGGATGATGACGCTTGTTCCGGAATCGGCCGTAAGTGTTGGAGGGATAGTAGCCGTTCCGCAGTCAGTGGAAGCATTAGCCGGGTTGGCGATGACCATGCCGGTGGGCAGATTATCGGTGAAATCCAGATTGAGTACGCTTGATCCGTTTGCCGAGTTGTCGATGGTAAAGGTCAGGGTGCTGCGGCCGCCCACGGAAATAGATGAGGGAAAAAAACTTTTTGTAAAGCCTGGGAGTGAAGTGTCAACGGTCAGGTTGTCAGTTGCTGTACCACCTGATCCCTGATCTGAGGTCAGAGTCCCTGATACGTTGGTATGTGTGCCCGGTGTGCTGCTGGTCACATCGACAACAACGGTACATGATTCGAATGCCCCCAAC
>JAAELC010000227.1 GCA_024227135.1 Gammaproteobacteria bacterium | reverse complement strand
CATGTGACGGTATGCGATGTGCCCACTGCTCCCAGGGCTTAGTGTTTTCTCTCCAAACACTAAGACTCTCCTTTTTCAGTCCTGTATTGTCGATGGGCATTGTCGAAGAAAATAAACTCGACGGGGTCCTTCGGAGTTGAGTCTGTTTATCTGTGTGTGCATGCATTGTGGATCGGGAGAATGGATCGGGAGAATGGATCGGGAGAAGCATCCTAAAGGCCAGGATGAAGCCTGCTGGGTTCTAGGCAAGGACTCTAACATGATGATGCGCCATGGTCATTATATAGCTCTGAGCGAGCTAGCTCCCATACATGGGTTGAGATGGTCAGACCCCTCGGTGGGGTGGGTTGGCAACGCCAGGTGTATCAGGTGGCCGCTCGGTTCTCGACCTGCCTGTGCACTTTGTCTGTCAATGTTTCAACAATGTTGGTGGGGAACGCCTTCGTGGCGTCCGCCGGACCGTGTCTAAGGACTTTTTATACACCATTCCCTTGCACCGAGCATGTCATGAACGCTCGGGGCAGTGACTGAGGTCGGCGCACGTGCAGCAAGGAAAGCTTACACAGTACACCCGATTCCGGCGCCTGGTACTATGGATTCCATACAACCGGCGTCCCTCAAGGTCAATCTTACTCGGTTAAACGAGCGTGGTATAAGGGATTTGTTTTGTCTCATGTGTCGGCTCGAGGCAGCGTACCTCGGTGTGCGGCTGCAAGGCGTTTGGGTGGGGTCGTCAGGCCCGATTCATCTGACCTTCTGAGTGTGTGTCTGCATGGCGCGCGCGAGCTGTAGCGTATGCATGCGGATGAATACGCGCGCACACGCGTGTGTGTTTTTGCTGAGTAATTTGTCGGGGCGTTGTTGT
>JAAELC010000226.1 GCA_024227135.1 Gammaproteobacteria bacterium | reverse complement strand
CCAGTCTTGCTGGTCTTTTGGCCCAGTTTCCGCGTTGTGGAAAAGGTTGCATAGAACAGCTATGCGCCCCTTTCCATGCCTTGAATCTGAACCAAAATCCAGCGCAATTTCTGGACATTTATTAATTTCCGCGACCCTTAAATCCTGAATCGTTCACGTTTTCGGTTTTAGTACACCATCGAAAACGGCTATCTGAACTGACTCGCACACCTCTCCCCTTCTCAATACCAAGCCTGCTGAACACAAGACTGCCAGTATACTCAATTCGTATCGTATCACCAGATTTCGTGAGGAAATTCTCATTCAAACAAACAATCGGGACTATCGAATCCTATACAAAGCCAAAATAGTATGATAGTAGACAATCAGACACTGATCGCTGAATATGTCGCAAGTGGAAGCGTGAACGCCACTGGGTGACTGACTCAAAACGAAACAGACTCCTGCTGCCAACTGCGGACCAAAATCAATTTCCCGAGCGGGACCTCTTGGAATCCGACTTCCGGGCTGACTTCTGCCTCCAGTTCTCCCGATAGGTTGCAGCATACTCCTCTATCCACTCCATCACCCGCTCCTCCCGCTGATCTTCGGGAAAACAGGCTATATGGGCTTCGATCACAGCCAACTGCTGGCTGAAGAACTCATCCTCTTTCTTACGCATCGCTTCGCGCTCCCCGCAAAAGCTATCCACAGGCCCCGATACCCTGACTTCCCACACCAGGCTCCCTGTTCCCCCATGAACCCTCACAATCAGTTCAACAACAGGAAAAACCCGTACCCTTTCTCGGCCGCCCGCCGCCGGGCCATAAAAACATAAGAGACCGAATACATCCGGGCCTTCAACAAGACGGCAGCTGATAATGAACAAGACAGTCCATTGAAGAAGTAGGCATTTTTAGAACCAACTCCGATAATCACTAATAGTTACAGTATGTTAGTGTTTTCATAGCAGATTCCGTCACCCCACCAATGTAAAATTTATTGACAGGCGGAGTACAGATCCCGGGGATCCGGACAAGACCTCGGCCACCATGGAATTTTAAGGAATATCAAAATAAGCTGATGGGCATACAGATCAAGCCCTGCACAACGGAAAGGCAAGCACTTCATCGATATGCTTCGAGCCGGTAACACACATCATCAAACGGTCGATACCCAGGGCAACACCAGCACAATCGGGCAACCCGGCTTCGAGCGCTTGCAGAAGAAGGTCATCCATGGGTGGCATGGTACGCCGTTCATCGGCCCGGCAACGCTGATCGGCTTGAAAACGCCGCCGCTGTTCCTGGTGATCTCCCAACTCATGGAACCCGTTTGCCAGTTCGGTACCATCCAGATAGAGCTCAAAACGCTCCGCCACCGGGGGGGTACCCGGCCTTATTCTAGCCAGCGAAGCCTGACTTTCCGGATATTCGTATACAAACAGCAACCCTTCCCCCATGGCTGGTTCGATGCAATGGCTCATTAACAGATCCAGCCAGGCATCCCTTCTCGGTAACTCAAGGGACGAGGCTCCCGGTATTCCGTGGTCTATGGCCACTCCGCGCAACTGATCAGCCGTCGACAGATGGGGATCCAGATTAAGTTGCCGTTCGAACAATTCTCCGTAGCTGATGTATCGCACCGGGCATGGCCCGGGCAGAACAGACAGCAGCAGCGTTTCCACCTCCCGCATCAGCTGGTGATGATCAAACCCGGGCCGATACCACTCCAGCAAGGTAAACTCGGGATTGTGGTGCCTTCCAGACTCACCATCCCTGAAGACTTTGCAGATTTGATATATTGGGCCGACGCCTGCTGCCAGCAGGCGTTTCATGGGAAACTCAGGGGAAGTGTGGAGGTAAAGCGGCCTGCCAGACGGGGCCCCAGGGCCGGTGTAACAAGTTACCAGGCTCTCTATCGCCGGATCTGTCGATGCTGCAGCAGAACAGGCAGGTGTATCCACCTCCATGACACCGGCGGAATGAAAATAATGCCGAATCTCCTGCAGAAGGCGGGACCTTGTCTTGAGAGTATCCAGGAGAGCCGATGGTTGCCATGGGTGTGAGTCCGTGGTCATGGATACCTCTATATCGTTGCTTCTGTCGCTTCCGCCGCTTCTCTTCAAACCTGGCTGTTGTCGGGTAGCCCTTAGGGCTCGCGCAAAAATAAGTTCACATTTCTGAGCGTCGAGGCGCCCGGCTGCCAAGGCGTGAGGAACGCGAATAGTGAACTATTCAAGCGACGAACAACGCAGGCAGACGGGATGGATCGGCGGTCATAAATGTGAAGCTATTTTGAAGCGAGCCCTTAGGCTCGACCGAAGTACAGCCAACTCTTGTCAAACCCCAATCACCCACAACTGGTCCTGCCCGCCCCGGCTCATGAGGTTCTGCTGATGCCCCTCACTCCTTAGCTCGAGATACGTACTGACCGGTGCGTGTATCCACTTTTATTGCTTCTCCAGTCTGGACAAACAGGGGTACCCGAACCACAGCTCCGGTTTCCAAAGTTGCTGGTTTACCCCCACCACCGGAAGTATCCCCTTTCAAACCAGGGTCGGTCTCGACAATGGTGAGAATCACGAAATTCGGAGCCTCGACAATCAACGGCGTACCATTCCATAACGTGATGGTACAAAGATCCTGATCCTTCAACCATTTCGATGAATCACCAACGGCCTTGACATCAGCGCTGTGCTGTTCGAAGCTCTCCGGATCCATGAAATACCAGAATTCGCCATCGTTGTAGAGATACTGCAGCTGGACTTCCATCACATCTGCAGCTTCGACCGACTCTCCGGATTTGAAGGTCTTTTCTACTACGCGCCCTGTCTTTAGATTACGGATTCGGACCCGATTGAAGGCTTGCCCTTTACCAGGTTTTACAAATTCATTTTCAATAATGGAATAAGGATCTTTGTCCAGAATGATCTTTAAACCACCTTTGAATTCACTCGTGTTATAAGTAGCCATCACTTCCTCGCACTGCACTTCGGAAACGCGCATGATACCTCGAACTGGAGCCTCTTGGCAGCAACAACTTGCGAGCGCCTTCAACCGGGTGGAAGAGTTATTCGATTACCTGGAAATCCCACAGGCACAGCTGCCCTCAGCCTGTGCCGCCTCTGCCGGTTTTCCATTGCGAGTACCTCGGGAATTTGCATCGAGAATGGAAAAAGGCAACCCGGCGGATCCCCTGCTGCTGCAGGTTCTGCCCCGGGGTGAAGAACTGATTCCCCATCCACGCTTTACCACTGATCCTCTGGACGAGCAGCAACAATCGGAATCATCGGGATTGCTGCAGAAATATCACGGCAGAATGCTGTTCATCGCAACCGGTACCTGTGCTGTACATTGTCGTTACTGCTTTCGACGGCACTTTCCTTATACCGCTGCCGGAACTGTCAGGAATCAGTGGACTGAATCCATGGAACTGCTGACCAGGACGCCTTCAATCAAAGAAGTGATTCTAAGCGGTGGGGACCCATTGACACTGTCCGACGGGCGTCTGTCAGATCTGGTCCGTGCGCTGGACCCGATATCCCATGTAAAAAGATTGAGAATTCATACCCGCCTGCCCACTCTGCTTCCCGACCGGATAACAGGAGAGTTGATCGACTTGATGAACCGAGGACGGATGAAACCCGTTCTGGTACTTCACATCAATCATCCCCGGGAGATTTCCGGAAACTTGCCCGACGCACTGTCTGCGCTGGTCAATGGGGGTATCACTCTTCTGAATCAGTCCGTTCTGTTGCGCGATGTGAACAATGACCCGGATACTCTCTGCGAATTGAGCGAATCAATGTTTTCCTGCGGGGTATTGCCCTACTACCTCCATATGCTTGACCCGGTGAGTGGTGCGCAGCATTTCGAGGTGCGTGAGAATGAAGCGGGTAAGCTGATACAGGATCTTCGCGGCCGCCTACCCGGCTACCTGGTACCCCGACTGGCCCGTGAACTCCCGGGAGCCGATTCAAAAACCATTCTGACCTGAAGCACAAGCCACGAGTTCCTTTAAATGAATTAAATTTAACTTAAAAAATACCCCAATTAGACATAAAATTTCACAATTCAATTTACATTTACTAATCCGCATGTAGTAGTATCAAAGCTTAAGAATGATCGATTGCGGGTTCATGGAAGATACCTGATTTAGTCTCCAATACCCGGAAAATACCCGGGAACTTCGTGTCCCGGTCAATAGGGTTTGCAGCTTGAGTTTCCGCTCAGGTGTCTGCAAGACCGTCTTTTTTTTCTGGTACTGGATCAATCGAGTAGGAACATCTGCTTCCTCGCACAGGTATAACCGTAATACGTACACTCATGGACAGACAGCACAGCTCCGGACTTTATCTACCTGAACGCACAGTTAATCCGGTAGGCACTCACCTCTCCGTAACCAAGGCAGTGAAAACCTGGATCCAGGGACTTCCGACAGCGGATACCGGAGAAACTGCACGGCAGCTGTTTAAGGCAGTGGTGGAATTCAACCGCCAGGAAGTTCAGGATCTGAAACGGATAAAAATTGCAGAGCTTTTCAGAGACCCGATCACCTATGTTTCTGATAATTTAAGAAAAACCTACTTGGATGCTGAATTCCCCCTATCCGCAAAAACACGCAAAACCGCAGTTCTGAATCGTGAGCTCCAAGTGGAACTGGCCATATCCTACAAAATTTTTATCGACCAGACTGTATCCAGAAAAAGCAGCCGGCATGACCGCCGACTACTGATTATTGCCATTCACAGGGCAATGCAATGCCTTTCAAAAGTGCAGTACCATGCAGCGATCATTTACGACCCCTGCCCCGAGAACACCTGGAAGGAAATCTACTGGCTGTACAGCTACGCTGAACAACAAAGGATTCAGCATGTCCCGATCAAGGATGCCGGAGAGGACTGCAAAAGCAACACCATCGCCCAACTGTTTAAACAAACCCTGCTGTTTGCCATCAACTCCCCTTATTGCCTGCGTCAGTCAGAGATCGAGCAAGTTTATAGTAATCTTCCTGAGTGGGAGAGCAGGACATCCCTGCAATTCCCGGAAAACCGCTTCAACTCGGACACGCTTTATGTCGTTCGCCTGACGGAAGATGCACCACCTGCGCATATCAGCATTCAGACCATGCCAGTAGAGACCGTCTGCCGCCATCTGGATATTAAGGAATACCTGGATTATCTGAGAGACGAATACAACCTTATCGATACCAGAAGCGGAATCAAGCCCTTGACGAACAATGACCGGGCAAGGGGCTATCTGCTGGATAAACTGATTCAAGGACTGAACCAAAGCCCCGAAAGAAGATTTGTTCGCATACAGTTGAATTTCGAATTGCGAACAGCGGTGGGACTTGCAACCATCCATCGTCTGATAAGCACAGGAACAGGCGGAACCCGACCTGCATCCCAGCACGTAGAACGAGAACCAGCTTCCACAAACAGCACAAAATCTCCCAAAAATCTGCCCCGTAGTTATCAGCCACGATATACCGTGACCGACTCCCTTGACTACGGGCTGATACCCATGGGACAACACGTCGACGAAAGCATCAGCGTTGCCGGGGACATGGAAACGATGGGGCAAAGACCTGATTATCAGCCGGTGTGGATAAGAAACGTGACAGATGATTTACCGACTTTGTTTACCTGCAAAACCTTCAACGAATGTGCTGGAGGTTACTGCATCCAATGGAGTGGCCCAGGAATCCCGGGGATCAAGGTCGGTGAAATTCTGGGCATTCAATCACCCAGCGATACAACCAGGTTCTGTATCGGCAAATGTCGGTGGATAAAAAACAACCCTGGGGTGGATCTGCAAATTGGCATGCAGATCACCTCACCCACGTCGGAACCTGTGACGATCCAGCGGGTGGAGCCCACGGGGAGTGGAGTCAGTGTAAATAAAGCACTGTTATTATCGGAACTGGATCCTGGCCAGGGACCAACGCTACTGGTTCCTGCCCTTTCCTTCTGGTCGGGTGACCACCTCTGGATGCACGATGTGTTCGGGAAAAAGCAGATACGGCTTACCCGACTTCTCGATTCTACGGGAGCCTTTGCCCAATACTCATTCGTAGACATGAACAGCGGGGTGCACAATCACCACAAGGACTATCAGGAAACTGATGTAAGTCAGGGAGTAAAAGTACATGCGCTCTGAAGCAGAACTCATATCAGGGGACATTGATTCCACCTCGCAGACGCAGGGCTCTGCAAGCAGAACGTACCGATCTCAAACAGCCATCAAGCTGCTCATTGTCGAATCGTCAATGAATAGAGCGGAACGACATGTGAACACACTGCGCAATGCCGACCTGGTGATTCACCCGGTAATCATTGGCAGCGAAGTATCGCTTCGGGAAGCACAAAATGACCCTGCCCCGGATATGATCCTGTGTGCAGCAGATAAGAAACCAATCCGCTTCAACTCAATCCTCAATCTGTGCCTTGAATACTTCCCACAATCTCCGGTAATCGTGCTCTACGATGACCAGGATCCGGAAGTGCTTCTGAAAGCAATGCAGAGAGGTGCTCGGGATGTGGTGTCCGCTGAAGACCCCAAGCACCTGGTTCTGGTGGTAAAACGTGAATACAGCGACCTCCGGGCTCGTCGCGAACTGCAACAAGCCGTTGAACGGCTTCGACAAGCCGAAGACCGTTACACCGCTATCATTGAGCACTCGAATGATGCCATTGCCTACATCCATGACGGCATGCATGTCATGGCGAACCCTGCCTACCTGAAAAAGTTTGGCTATGTAGACATGGACGAACTCGAAGGCCAACCCATTCTGGATCTTGTAGCTCCCCAGGATCTCCTCAGGCTGAAAGGGTTTCTGCGCTCAAGGGATTCCGGTAATTCAGAACTTGAACTGACATGCCAGAACAACCAGGGTAATAACTTCCAGGCAAACCTCGAGTTTTCAATGGTCACGCTGGACGGCGAACATTGTACCCAGCTTGTTATCAGAGCCACCCCTCCGTCTATACAGCGGACGCAGCGCCTCAGCATGTTTGGTACCCGAAGCCTGGACACCGGACTCGCCAACAAGCTACATCTGTTACAACGTCTCGACGCCCGTATCAGGGAAAAAGATGACGTAGGCCTGAATTGTACCCTTCTGTATGTGTTGATTCAGGATTTCCACCAGATTCGCGCAGCGATCGGTATACCATCCAGTGACCAGTTACTCAAAGAACTCGCGTCCATTCTGAAAGACAACATTGAAGAGGGTTGCTTTCTAGCCCAGTTCGGAAACGATGCCTTCGTCATACAGAATGAGGGGTCGTTACAAGATTCAACCAGAATCGCAGACCGGCTCATGGATTCCATCAATAACCACCTTTTCGCAATCGATGGCGATTTCAGTGAGCCCCAGTGCAGCATCGGATTGGCCCATTTGGACGAAGCAGTGACAAGCGGTCTGGAATTCATTAACCGGGCATTCATTGCCGCCGAATCTGGGCGTACACAGAACGAAAGCAAGTACACTGTCTTCGAGGGTGCCCCTGCCAAGCCCGAATCAAGACCCGAGGTTAAAACCACTGGAATCAACAGCATTATCCAGCACGCTTTGGACAATGATGAATTCAAACTCCTGTACCAGCCTGTCGTCAGTCTCCAGGGTGATAATCGGGAAAACTATGCTGTACTGCTGAGAATGCTCGACAAGGACAGACAGCAAGTCTTACCCAGCGATTTTATCGATGCAGCCATTCAAAGCAGTCAGATGCTTGATATCGACCGATGGGTTGTCAAACGCGCTATCATGGAAATGGCTGACCAAAGAAAGCAGGGGCGCAAGGTGAGTTTTTTCATCTCCGTATCACACTGCGCACTGGAAAGTGGAGACTTTGTCGTATGGGTCTGTGACTGCCTCAGACAATACAAGGCAAGAGGCGCCTGGCTGACACTTCAAATCAGGGACAGGGATATTCATAAGTACACCCAGAAATCCAAACGATTTATCGAAGACCTGAAAAAGATCAAGTGCCAGATTTCCATCGATCAGTACGGAAGCGTATCGAAGAATGACACACTAATTAGGAACCTTCCTGTAGACTACATAAAATACGCACCCGCCCTGATATCCAATCTTTCTGCCCGGATGGAAAAGCAGCAGCGGTTGAGTGAGTTCAATCAACAGGCTCAGAAAAACAATGTCAAAACTATCGCCATGGGCGTAGAAGACGCGAGCAACCTGGCCCTGTTGTGGACAACGGGAGTGGATTACATCCAGGGATACTTTCTGCAAGGGCCATCGGAAAGGACATCTTACGATTTCACGCTGCTTTGACAGGAGGCCAGTCGGTCCAAACCGGCCTGAAAAGAGCCCATACCCCCTGGATGCCACTGCAAGAATGGGGGGGGCAAACCCTCGCGACGAACGACACTGCAGTACCCACAGACGAGTTGGAGTGAATGCCATCGGATACTGATACATGCGCACCGGTTTTTTTTGAAGGCACTGAAGGTAGTACAGGAATCCGGCGGTGAGGCGGGTGCCGCCCTGCTACCAGGGCATAAAAGAATTCATAAAGGACATGGGACGGGATACGTTACGATTGAGATTGTACATGTCACCGCGCATGTCATGAGTTGTAACGGTCATCGCTTTGATGGCACGATCCATGGAATCCATGGATTGATCCATCGAATTCATGTTGGTCAACATGGGCTCCAGGGTACTCACGTTTTGGCTGATATCAGACAGTGTGCCCGTCATTGCGCGTATATTGGCAGTCATATGGTTCATGTTGTCTGATACTGACTGAAAATTACTGGCCATCACCGTCATATTGGAATCTACACTGATTGCCAGATAATGCACATCCCGCGTCAGACTGTACACCAGATAGAACCCATACCCTGCTAGTAAAATAAAGGCAAAGAGGGACGGATAGACGATCAACTCCCAACGACGGGCGCTCGTCTCAAAGGCTTCAGACAGCCTGTCCAGAGAGTAATTCCTCTCTTCCTGCTGCACCACACCCTGTTTGTCAAAAGTCTCATTATCGGTCATATAGCACCGGAACCGACTCATCCACCAGTTTAAACTATTCTAAGATTACCATAGTTTTCATCGAAACAACCATTAGTTTTTTATTATTTTCTGATGCTTTGGATTGATTGCCTTTCGCAACAACTGCGTTGCCAGCACTCCTTCAACCCGATCCAGCTATCACATCATCTGTGAGAGGTATCGGCTCACCCATTCAGCTACGACCCCGACCCCCGCCCGGCTGAACCGACCCAATCACGATCCACCTCCGGATACTCACCTAGGAGCCTGTCCGAGAATAGTGAGCCTACTGTGGAAAAGCTGGATTTGGCCAGATTCTCCGATCATTTT
>JAAELC010000225.1 GCA_024227135.1 Gammaproteobacteria bacterium | reverse complement strand
TTCTGGTCGCCATATTGCGACAATTAGGAATAGTATTCCCCTTTTTATTGGCGATTTTCCACTGTCATCCCAGCAGCCCAATCACCGAGGCTGCGATAGTGGACTTTACTGCTGGAGGAACCCCCTCGTGAGAAGTCCGGGGTAGCCGTGGAAGGTGTGGTCATTGAAGCGGCGGCGGGCTTCTGCGTCCTTGTAGATGGCGTCGCTGTGGTGGGTGATCAGGTGCTCGGAGGCGGCGATGAGGAAGCCTGCCGTGCCGCAGGCGGGGTCACAGATCACGTCCTTCGGTGTTGGTGCGGTCATCTCCACCATCAGCTTGATGATGTGGCGCGGAGTACGGAACTGGCCGTTCTGCCCGGCGCTGGCGATTTTGCCGAGCATGTATTCGTAGAGATCACCCTTGGTATCGCTGTCTGCCATCTCGATACTGTCGAGCTGATCCACGACGTTTGCCAGTACCCTGGGTGTGGGCATCATGAACAGGGCGTCCTTCATGTGATGGGTGTAGGTCGAATCCTCCGGGTCACCGTCGCCGTTTCGCCCGAGGCTCTTAATGAAGGAGAACACATCGTCGCGCAATGTCGCGAACATCTTCTCCGGCGCCATCTCCTTGAATCGTGACCAACGCAGATGGTCCTGATCTTCGGCAAAGACTGGCTCCTCGATCAGTTTCCCGGTCCGGGTGGCCTTCCGCTCCTTCAGGGTATGCAACTCATCGAGCCGCTTGATGAAGAGCAGATAGGTCAGCTGCTCGATGACCGAGAGCGGATTGGATATGCCGCCAGACCACATCGTGTCCCAGATGCGATCGACTTTGGATTTGAGTTCGCCGGTGATCATTGTTTTCCTTCTACTGCGCTCAAGATAAATACAAGTGGGTACGTTTCTACTTCAGGATGGGGTTAGTTTGGTTCCGGGTTTTATGCCGATCGTATAGACACCATGGAGCAGATTGTCGGCTACGCCCCGTACCATTTCGGCGATGGTGCTGTTTTCCTGCACCGCGGCGGGTAAGACAGGATCCACCGATTAGTAGCGCCACTCTATCTTTCAGCTGGATCACCACGGTTGCGCCCGGTCTCTGCGATGATAGTTGATAGTCTGGCATTGGAAATTACTCCTTACATTGCTCCCTATGTAGGCTGCCGCTGCCAAGGTCGGCACGCCAGCCGCCTGTATTGATTAATGTTGCCACATCCTGGAGCATCGCTGAGTCCCTCATCCCCACGGGGGCTTATGCCTCCACAAGCCCGAACTGCGTTACCTTACCAAAAATGCCCCAGAGCTGTCCTGTTGACCAGAATGGCGATTTGCCCGATTGAGGACCGGGTCCCTGGACTGCTTGGAGCCCCGATCTCGGGTCTGGGGGACGGCTGGTCGGGAGGTCGGGAGGTCTAAGGGAGGTAGGTCGGGAAGAGGCTGGGGGCGGAGGGCTGGAGATCGATCCTGCCAGCGGATTTAAAGGTAGATGGGGCGTAGTGATTTGAGGTATCACAGGGTAGGGGAGGCGTTGACATCATCGTCCGGCTTATGTTTTTTGGATATTTGTTTTAATGCCTAAAAAACCATTTATCCGTACAAAATCCGTACAGGCAATAAAAAAGAGGTCCGGAATAACCGTAACCTCTTGATTAATCAGTGGTACTCCCTAGGGGAATCGAACCCCTGTTACCGGCGTGAGAGGCCAGCGTCCTGGACCGCTAGACGAAGGGAGCATCTTGGGCGGAGGACGTGTATTATACTCATGGTTGGCGTGGGCTCAAGTCCAAAGACAGCCCTTTCGTCACCTGAGGTGTCATTTTTTAAGAATCGTACCTGCATAACCACAGACCGAGGAATGTTCGTAGATTCCCGTCTTCGCGGATTTGGAGGGCAGGTGTCCAGCGATCATCGAGCCGAATGAAAAGACGGCGGGACCCCGGTCCCTGGTTTAGCCGGCTGATAAGGAAAATAAGATAGTCAATCCAGTTATTATTCCCCGACCGGAACATTGTATCTCTCGGGCAAACATCAGCGAGAACGCGGTTAACGTTCTCTATCGTTTAAAGAAATCCGGATACCAGTCTTACCTGGTGGGCGGTGGAGTGCGTGATCTGCTGTTGGGCCGGGAGCCCAAGGATTTTGATATCGCCACCGATGCCAGCCCGGAGCAGGTGCGGGAGGTTTTTCGCAATTGCCGGCTGATCGGGCGCAGATTTCGTCTGGCCCACGTGCACTTCGGCCGGGAAATCATCGAAGTGGCTACCTTTCGGGGTATGCAGGAGGACGATGGTTCTGACCAGCAGGGGAGGGAGACCGAAAGCGGCCGTCTCCTCAGAGACAACGTTTACGGTACCATCGAAGAGGATGCCCTGCGCCGGGATTTCACGGTCAATTCCCTCTATTACAACATAGAGGATTTCTCGGTTATCGATTACGCCGATGGTCTGCATGACCTGAGAGAGGGCGTATTGCGTCTGCTGGGTGATCCAGAGGTGCGTTACCGGGAAGACCCGGTCCGAATGCTGCGCGCTGTGCGGTTTGCATCAAAGTTGGGGTTTCGGATCGCGCCAGATACGGAACGACCGCTATTTGAACTGGGTGATCTGCTGGAAGGAGTGCCGCCCGCCCGGCTTTTCGATGAACTGCTCAAACTGTTCATGGGTGGTACTGCACTGAGTTGCTTTGAGAAACTTCGGCACTACGGTCAGTTCGGTCAACTGTTTCCGGAAACCGAAGAGAGCCTTTCCCACGAACTCAACGATTTTCCGGTCACCTTTGTGATTCGGGGGATGAAAAATACCGATATCCGGATCGAGGAAGGCAAGCCCGTGACCCCCGCGTTTCTATTTGCGGTGTTGTTATGGGAACCGGTCAGACAACGGATGGAAGAGTTGCGTGGGCAGGGAGAAACCGCGTTGGTCGCCATGCAGCAGGCGGGGTCGGAAGTGCTGGCACGGCAGGTGAAACGGGTCTCCATTCCCCGGCGTTTCAGTATGGTCGTCCGGGAAATATGGAACCTCCAACATCGATTCGAATTCCGTACTGGCAAGCGGCCGCGCCGGCTCGCGACCCACCCCCGCTTTCGTGCCGCTTACGATTTTCTGTTGTTACGGGCCGAATCCGGTGAGGCCGATGAAGAACTGGCCCAATGGTGGACCCGATATCAGGAGTTGAACGAGGTCGACCAGGCCAGCTTGACCAGTGGCAATGGGCGCAAACCAAGCGGCAGGAGCCGGCGACGACGCAGGCCCCGCAGAAAACAGCCCCAATCCGGCGACGCGTGAGCGCCAGCGCCGGGACCATTGTTGCCTATGTGGGCTTAGGCAGCAATCTGGAGGAGCCGGTACGCCAGGTGGAAGCCGGTCTGAGAGCACTGGAAGCCATACCTGAAACCCGCTGCACCGCAAGATCTTCCCTCTATACCAGTGAACCGATGGGACCACCGGGACAATCCGATTACATCAATGGGGCAGCCGAGCTTCATACCCGGTTGGGTGCTCACGACTTGCTGCTGCGACTCCAGGCAATAGAGCAGGCACATGGTAGAAAAAGGGAGATCCATTGGGGGCCTCGCACCCTGGATCTGGATCTGCTGTTGTTTGGTCAGCTGACCATTGATACCGCGTTGCTCAAGGTACCTCATCCCTGCATGTGCGAAAGGGACTTCGTGCTGGCGCCCCTGTTCGAGATCGCACCCGGGCTGAACATACCGGGGAAGGGAGCCCTCACCGATCTGCTCCGGGACTGCCCGTCCAATCACCTCAAGCGATGTGGCTGAACAGGTCCGGATTTCGACGGATCGTCCCCATTGTTGTAGTATTTCGTCGGCTGACATTGTGAAGCCGCATGCACCCGGTCTACTGCACCGCTAATTGAGGATATCCGATCCATGCCCCACGTAACCACAGCAACCCTGATGCAGATGAAACGGCAAGGCGAGAAAATCGCCATGTTGACCAGCTACGACGCCAGTTTCACCCAAGTGATGGAGGCCTCGGGTGTCCCGGTGGTTCTGGTGGGGGACTCCCTGGGTATGGTCATTCAGGGTCAGGAAAGCACCTTGCCGGTAGAAGTATCGGATATGGTCTACCATACCCGCTGCGTGGCACGGGGGCGACGGGATGCGCTGTTGATTGCCGATATGCCATTCATGAGCTACAGCACCGCAAACCAGGCGCTGGCCACCGCCGGCAGGCTGATGAAAGACGGCGGTGCCCACATGGTTAAGCTTGAAGGAGGTGCCTCCCAGCTGGAGACGGTTCATCAGCTGACAGCCAACGGAATTCCCGTCTGCGCCCACCTTGGACTCATGCCCCAGTCCGTGCACAGGCTGGGTGGTTATCGGGTTCAGGGACGGGATGAGGAAGCGGCACGAGTCATTCGCGAAGATGCCCTGGCACTGGAGTCCGTGGGTGCACAGATGCTGGTTTTGGAGTGTGTCCCCAGCCAGCTTGCTGCTGAGATCAGCCAGGCCCTGGCGATTCCGGTCATTGGTATTGGAGCCGGGCCGGATTGTGACGGTCAGGTGTTGGTGCTCTACGATATGCTGGGTATCACACCCCGCAAGATACCCCGTTTCGTGAAGAATTTTCTTGCACAGGCTGACTCGGTGGAAGATGCTGTTCGTGCTTATGTCACCGCGGTAAAAGAGGTAACTTTTCCCGGGCCGGAGCACGGTTTCAAATGATCACCATTGAATCGGTAGATCTGCTGCGGCGTCAGATTCAGCGTTGGCGCAAAGCAGACGACAGCATCGCGCTGGTGCCCACCATGGGAAATCTGCACCCCGGGCATCTGAAACTGGTAGAGGAAGCCACGGCACTGGCTGACCGGGTGGTGGTATCCATCTTCGTCAATCCCATGCAGTTCGGAGAGGGTGAGGACTTTGGTGCCTATCCCCGCACCCTGGAGGAGGACGCCGCCGCCCTCAAAGAGAGGGGTACCGATCTCCTGTTCACCCCTGGCGTTGCCGATGTCTATACCAGCGAGCCTGACCGGCAGACACGGGTGGAAGTCCCCCAGATTTCCAGTATTTTATGCGGTGCCGCCAGGCCTGGCCATTTCGTTGGTGTATCCACCGTGGTCTGTAAGCTGTTTTGTATGGTTCAGCCCGATATTGCGGTGTTTGGAGACAAAGACTACCAGCAGCTGATGGTGATTCGGCGTATGACCCTTGATCTTTCTTTTCCGATACAGATCCGGGGTGTACCGACCGTCAGGGAGGACGATGGTCTGGCCCGTAGTTCCCGCAACGGCTACCTGACCCCCGAGGAACGTGGGCGGGCCCCATTGCTCTATCGCACGATTCAGAAGTCGGCAGAGCGTATTCTCTCAGGAAAACACAAGTTCCGAACCGTAGAGAAAAAGGCACGGAAGAAGCTGAAGACAGGAGGCTTCAAACCGGATTATTTTCGCGTACTACGCGCGGCGGATCTGGGAGAGCCCACACCCGGCGAGAAAGAACTGGTCATTGTCGCTGCAGCCCATCTGGGACGTGCCAGGCTTATCGATAATATGACACTGACCCGGTGATCGGGGTGGCAGGCGACAGTGAGCCGATGGATTGAAACGGGTTCCCGCCCTGCCTGAAGTGACGAAAAATACCCCGACTGCAAGGCATCAGGGACCCTGGGTGGGGATCAGGTCAGGCCAGTCGGATTGTCGATAAAATTTACAGTTGCGAAGTCAATTCATGTTCGCCGGATCACTGATTTTTCTCAACCACTTGAAACGGCTGGAAATATTCTTCTGTGGCACATCTATTGCTAATTCTTCTGGCAGAAACCAGAGGAAAATCCAATGAGAGAATCCAGGAGTTCAGATCAGTACAACCCGCCATCGCACCCCATTACCCAGCTCGATGGTACGGTGGATTACCAGCAGTTTTTCGATGAACCGGCCGGCAGCAGCAAGCTGCCCCTCGATCCATCCGCTCTGGATCAATACGATGCCACGCTTGCCAGCCTTCAGGCGGCTGACCCTGAATCTTACCGGATGGTGCTCTACAGCTGGGCGTGAGGGTGCATGACAGAACCATTCTCCAGGCTTCTGGATCCCCCGCACCGGTACTGTTTCAGCACCCCATTGAAGGAGTACCGGTACCGGGAACTGTTTAGATCGAGTGGGGTGGTGGCGGTAACAGCTGGATTTATCCTGCCAACCACCAGCATTCGGATGCTTTCATAAAAACCGTCGTCTATACAGGCTCGATGCTTTAGAATCACACCGTGTTTAACTGACATATGATCGTTCTGCATGGAATCAGACTTTGTGCAGGCGTGGTCGACCGGTGAGGTGCTTTAGATGAGATCTGTGCTGTTAATACTTCTGTTTACGATACCGCTGATTTGCGGGGCGGAAGATCGCCCCCAGGTCTTGGGATTTGGTGTCAAGAGCTGTCGGGATTACAGCGAGACTTTTCGGGAGTGGAAAAAGGGGGAAGGGAAGTACATCGAACAGTATCTTCGTTACCGCAGCTGGTTTGCCGGGCTGGTAACCGGCCTGTCGCTTGCCACCGGTGTGGATGTGATCAAAGGGGTCGAACTGAACGGTGCCATGCGGAGAGTTGAGGTATACTGCGGCGAGCATCCCGAGGAGGATTTCTTCAATGCCTCCATGCGGCTGATTCGGGCGTTGAGTGGTTTGAGCTGAACGCTTTCCAGCCCCGGCGTGATTTGTTCGACTCCTTTTTAACCTGCCTCTCCCACCTGAAACTGTCTCTTCAGCAAGGACCCCATCCATGAGAATCGTCTCTTTCAATACCAATGGTATTCGTGCCAGAAGCCATCAACTTGCCGCGTTGAAGCAGCGTTATGGTCCCGACGTCATCGGGATACAGGAAACCAAGGTACGGGATTCCGAGTTTCCCCTGGAGATGACCGGGGATCTGGGGTACGAGTCCCACTACTTCGGTCAGAAAGGTCATTACGGGGTGGCGCTGTTATCTCCGTTATCCCCTGTTTCGGTGCAGATGGGTAATCCCCAGGAACCTGAAGATGCCCAGCGACGCCTGATCAGTGGCGTGTATGAGGCCTCGTCAGGCAAGCGGATAACCATCGTCAACGGCTACTTTCCCCAGGGCGACAGCCGTTCCCATGAAGTCAAATTTCCAGCGAAGCGTCAGTTCTACGCAGACCTGCTCAAGCACTTCGAAGAGCGCCTGAATCCCGAAGAGTATGTAGTCCTGATGGGGGACATGAATGTGGCACCCCATGACCTGGATATCGGGATCGGCGCGGATAACGCAAAACGCTGGTTACGGTCCGGAAAGTGCAGTTTTCTGCCCGAGGAGCGGGAATGGCTGCAGCGTCTGGCGGACTGGGGGCTGGTGGACAGCTACCGAAGCCTCTATCCCGATGCGGGAGACCGGTTCAGCTGGTTCGATTACCGGAGCCGTGGGTTTGACAGGGACCCGAAACGGGGGCTGCGTATCGATTTTATTCTGGCTACCGCCTCGCTGAACGCTTTGTGCAGCGGTGCCGGTATTGCCTATGATATCCGTGGGATGGAGAAGCCATCGGATCACTGCCCGATATGGGCGGATTTCGATATCTGATCGTGATATCGATGGCCTGAAATGGCGGTCGCCACCTTTCGTTTTTACGCCGAGCTCAATGACTTCCTGGGACCGGAACGGCGTCAACGGGATAGTTTCCTGACTTTCGTTCCGCCGACACCTGTGGGGCATCTGGTCGAGACCCTGGGTGTGCCCCATACCGAAGTGTTATTGAGCAACTGCAGGCCGGGGTTCGAAAGCGGCACGAGAAGATATGGTGCTGCGGGGGTTGTCATCAACTCTACTGGAAGGGGAGTCACTACCAGTGTATGTGTGAGCGAATCGATGAATGGTGTGGAGAACCGGTAAAACATGAAGGTTGATCCGTCCGAAGTGTTTATCCGGGAGGCTGCAAACGACGATACGCCCGATGTGCGTGAGCTGTTTATCGAGTACCAGCAGTGGCTCAACGTGGATCTGTGTTTCCAGAATTTTGAGCAGGAGCTTACTTCGCTACCGGGGCGTTACGGACCGCCCCGGGGCGTTATCTACCTGGCTGTCAACGGCGCTGTGCCCGTGGGCTGCGTGGCGGTTCGTCCTCATCTTGAAAACCAGGCGGAACTGAAGCGGTTGTACGTCCGGTCGGAAAACCGGGGGCAGGGGATTGGAGAACGGCTGTTTGATCAGGCCATGTCCAGCGCACGCAGGATGGGGTATGCCAGCATCGTACTCGATACGCTGCCAGAGATGCGGGCAGCCAAACGACTCTATCTGGGTTACGGGTTCCAGGAAACCGAGCCCTACT
The DNA here is from genome assembly GCA_024227135.1 of Gammaproteobacteria bacterium. Classification (GTDB taxonomy): domain Bacteria; phylum Pseudomonadota; class Gammaproteobacteria; order Chromatiales; family Chromatiaceae; genus JAHEHQ01. The sequence goes on along the minus strand of JAAELC010000225.1, from coordinate 21,642 downwards.
ATCACAACCCGGAACAGGGGGCGGAGTTCTACCGGTATTTTTTCACCTGACAAGCGCAGGTAGTGATCGGGAGGACAAGACCCTGTTTAGAAGCCGCTACGTCTGCTCGATTTCACCGATCAACTGATCATCCTCCGGGGAGAGTCCGGTCAGCCTGATACCCAGAATGCGGTTTGTCAGGTTTTCTGAACCCGTATCCCCCAGTGCGACTCTCAGAAAATTGGGTGTGTAGCCGTTCCAGCTGTTTCCGGTAGAGGGGCGGTCTTCGACCAGTATTTTCATGGAACGTCCCAGGTACCGGGAGAGGGTATCCCGTTTTAGACGTTGTCCCAGCGCGTGAAGTGCCTGGCTGCGCTCCCGGATCAGTTCCCTCGGCACCGGGTAGGGCAGGGTAGCCGCGCGAGTCCCCGGGCGTGGCGAAAAAGCAAAGATGTGCAGATGCCCGAAACCGATTTGCTCGACAAAAGCCAGGGTCTGCTGCCACTCGTCTTCGGTCTCACCCGGGAAACCGACGATCACATCGGTGGTGAGATTAAAATCCGGTACCCGGTCTCTGGCCTGTTCCACGATCCCCTGAAATTCTGTGGTTTTACAGCGCCGCGCCATGCGGCGCAATACGGTATCCGACCCACTTTGCAGGGGCAGGTGCAGATGAGGCATCAGGTGGGAATCCGTGAACAGGTCCCAGAAATCCGGGGGTAGATCCCAGGGCTCGATGGCACCCAGCCGCAGCCTCGGGATGTCGGTTTCTGCCAGTACGCTTCTGATCAGATGCCCGATGTCGCTGTTGCAGTCACTCCCGTAACCCCCGAGGTGAACACCGGTCAACGCGACTTCATTGATGCCCTGGCTGTGAAGATGGTTGATCTCTTCGATGATCTCTCCGATTCCCCGGCTGCGCTCTTCCCCCCGTGCCTGGGTGACAATGCAGAACGTGCATTGGTAGCGGCACCCGTCCTGTACCTTGACGAAGGCTCGCTGTCGGCCCGTGGCCAGCAGGCTGCTCTGCCCAGGTAATGTGGCGAGTGCAGGCATGGTGTGGAGTTCGAGTTTTTTGCTGGTGATTTCCACCAGCCGGTCTTTCTCCCCGTTTTCCACGACCAGGTCCACCCCGAGGGTATCGGCGGTTTCGTCGGGGTTAAGGGAGGCGAAGCAGCCACTGACCACCAGTTTGGCCCGGGGGTTGCTGCGATGGGCCTTGCGCATGAGCTTGCGGGATTTACGCACCGCCTCCCCGGTGACCGCACAGGAGTTGATCACCACCAGGTCGGCATCGATCAGGTTACCGGTTATCCGGTGACCCAACGCCGCGAATTCCCGGCTCCAGGTCTCCAGTTCCGCCTCGTTAAGACGGCAGCCCAGGGTTTTCAGGTGTATCTGCATGTGCTTGGGGTAATCGCTATGGATCGAGAGAGTTGGAAGTGTAACGCCCGACACGGTGGATGCAAGTATTTCCCAGTGGATGGAAACGAGAGGAATCCGGATCTGGCAGAGGCTGGGAGAGAGTGTTCGATGAGGGGGGTGTGAATGCTCCCGATATAGAGGAAACGGCCAGATCCTGGATTGAACTATGGCTGTGCTATTGTGGATTGCTGGTTTGAATTGGTTCTAAAAATTAAAACAAGATCAACATATTGTGGTATATAGTTAAGGTATCTACTACCTTTAGTGAATTAAGCCGTCGGAATGTCTGAATTCGTTATCAACCTTGATCTGCTGATACTGATCTGCCTGCTACTGATACTGGCGGGGATGCTGGCGTTGTGGCTGCGCCAGTCGGCGATGCTTCGGGAAATCGTAAGGAAGGGAGCAGATGATGATTTGACCGTCGAGTTTTTGAGGGAACAGGAGCGGTTGATACTTCGGGAACTCTCCGGGGCTCGTGAAGACAGCAGGGAGCAGACTCACCAGCTGCAGCGGCGCCTGCTGGTGCAGATTTCCCGGCTTTATCAGGCCCTGGAACGGCGCTTCGGGCAAATGCAGAAGGGAACCGCAGAGGACGCGGGGCAACTGCGTGTCGACTTTACAGAACGGTTCGAAGCGCTTCACCAGGCATTGGCAAAAACCATGGGAGATAGCCGTCTCGCCCAGCAGGAGGATCTTGCCAGGGGCGTGGAGGGTATCGGGCGCCAACTGGCCGATGGCCTGGGCCGCCATGCCGAAGAACTGGGCCGTCGTGTGGAAGGGTTGACCGCCTCCACCGACAATCGTTTGAAAGAGATCAGTGGGCAGGTCGAACGTCGCCTCGATGAGGGGTTCGATAAAACCAATGAAACCTTCTCCCGGGTGTTGGAGCACCTGGCTCGGATCGATGTGGCCCAGCAGCGGATCAGTGAACTCTCCAGCAACGTGATCAGTCTCCAGGAGGTGCTGGCCGACAAGCGCTCAAGAGGGGCTTTTGGTGAGATCCAGTTGAATGCGCTGGTGAGCAATGTAATGCCGGAAAACAGTTTTGCCCTTCAGCATACCCTGACCAATGGCACCCGGGCCGATTGCATACTGTTTCTTCCCGCCCCCACGGGCAGTATCGTCATCGACTCCAAGTTTCCCCTGGAGAGCTACCAGCGGATGACCGATGTGCAGAAAGGAGAGCACGAGCGCAGCCGTGCGGCGAGTCAGTTCCGCCAGGATATTCGAAACCACATCCGGAGTATCGCAGGGAAGTACATCATTCCCGATGAAACGGCGGATGGTGCCATGATGTTCATCCCCGCAGAGGCTGTTTTTGCCGAGATTCACGCCCATCATCCGGAAATCGTGGAGGAGGCCTGGCGGCGTCGGGTCTGGTTGGTGTCTCCCACTACCACCATGGCGGTTCTGACCACCGCCAGGGCGGTGCTGAAGGATGCCGCTGCCCGGGAACAGGTGGATCTGATCCAGCAGCACCTTAATTTTCTGTCCCAGGATTTCAAGCGCTTCCAGGACCGCATGGATCGCCTGGCCCGCCATATTCGCCAGGCCGGCAAGGACGTGGAGTCGGTGGGACTTTCTGCCCGTAAAATCAGCGATCGGTTCGTGCGGATTGAGAAAGTGGAGTTGGAAGACCTGCCGGAACCGGGAAAGGTGCCGTTGCTGCCCGATGAAGACCAGGGAAAACCCGGAAAATAGCCAATGCTATCCTGACTCCGCTAGTACCTGATCAAATGGCGAAGCCGAGGATGGGATGGTGGCTCATGGATGCATCATCAACGTGGTCGAGAATACTTATCCGGAAGATGAGTGTTCAGAATGGCCGGACTGAGGGTCGCCTGTAGTTCCCATCCTTAAACGGGGTGCTCCATCAAGCCAGTCAGAGCAGGTCATTGGGGAGGCATTATTCCCGGAGGAGGCGGTGTCGGAGAGTTGAAATGGCTCAGCAGATGCCAGCCCTGATCGGAATTCCGATAGATTCTCACGGCATAGATCGGCGTCTGCTTGTCCCCTGAATCCGTCAGCGTCACCATCTCTTCCAGCAAATGGATGGCAATGTCACCCTGTTCGATCCACTGCAGGTGGTTGACGGTAATCTCCACCCGGAATTCCGGGTTCAGCATCGGTGTCCAGAGTTCCCGTATCGGTTCCCTGCCATGGGTCAGCGGCCGCATGGGCAGCAGGCAGGATACCGCGTCTGAGTCCTCCCAGGTTGCCATCATTTTTTCCAGGTCACACTCCTCGATAGCATCGTAGTAGGCGTCTTCAGCATCTGTGGGAGTTTCAAAGTGGCTGCTCATACTCGAATTCCAGATGGGTGCAGTAAAGCCTGCCATCGGACAGGCTGTAGTGGACAGAGTTCAAGGTATTTCGATGACCAGGTTCGGAGTACTGGCCACGGACAGACAGTATTCGCCAACCTATCCCAGGGGGAGCATCGGAGGATACAGCCTGAACTACTGAAGGCAGCATATCTCAGCTAAGGCTGATGTTCCATGGGGCAGGTGGGCCGGGTTCGGTCACAGTTGTTGCTCCACTGAGGGATCAGGCTGGCGGGGGGTAACCGTGGTTGCGCGCGACGGCGGCTCACTAATGCCCGGGAGTCAGCACTGTTCCCACGGAAGCCCCTGGAAGCGCCAGCCATTGGTGGTGCTGCGGTGGTGGTCTTCGTCCAGATCACCTTCGAAACCCTCGTCCACGTGTATGACCTTGTTGAAACCTGCCTCGAGCAGTGCTTTTCCCGCCTCCAGAGTACGCTTGCCACTGCGGCAGATCAGGATTACCGGAGCACATCCATCATCCTGGGTGCAGATGGCCCCACCCAGCAACAGCTTGCGAATATCGGTGACGAATTCCGGATTGACCGTCCATTCGGGTTCATCGATCCAGGGCACATGAACCGCTCCCTTGGGATGACCCACGAATAAGAACTCCATACTGGAGCGAATATCGACCAGTACGGCCCGGGGGTCTTCGTGTAGCAGATTCCAGGCTTGCTGGGGGGAAAGACTGATGAGTTCCGAGTCGCTCATCTTCTGAGACTCCTGATGGTTAAATTAAGTAGGGGATTGGTTCGGGCATCCGCTGAGTTACAGGAATCCGGGGGTATGCTGTTCCGTGCCTTTTCGAGGCGCTCTCCTGCAGCGAAATGATGTGTTAATTAATCGCTGGAGCTGGTTTGTTCCGGGCAGTATATTAGGGTACTTCGGAAATGGCTTTGAAATACCGTTCTGTTCAACCTGTCAACCAGTGTTTCCCATGCCGATTCGCCGAATGACCAGAATCTGGATCGAGGTCAACGGCCGCTGTTAAGGATCATTGTCTGGTTATAATGGACAATGCCTGTAAGACTATAAAAAAATTTTATGCGTGACAAGCTTATTCTTTATCTGATCAGACTTTTTTCCCGTATGCCGCTGAGGTTACTGCACCGAATGGGGGTGGTCATCGGATGGCTGTTCTATCTGGTGCCGAACCGGGAAAGGCAAAATGCCTGGGTCAATATCGGGCTATGCATGTCGGGTCTGAGCGAAAAGCAGCGGCGTATCATGCTCAGAGAAAGTTTGATCGAAAGTGCCAAGGGACTGTTGGAAATGCCGGCGGTGTGGCTCGGAGAGCCTGAGCACTGGTTGTCCCGGCTGGAAGTAGCAGAAGGTGTAGACCTGCCCAGGGAGTTGTTGGAGTTGAACAGGGGCGTGATCATCGCGGCTCCACATTTGGGCTGTTGGGAGGCAGGGGGCCACTATCTGGCTACGCTGGCACCGTTGACGGTGCTGTATCGGCCACCCCGGCAGAAGGTTCTCGAGCAGATCATCAAGGAGGGACGCAGCAAGGGCGGTGCCCGGCTGGTGCCCACCACGAGTGCAGGGGTCAAGGCACTGATTGCCGCACTGCGACGCAAGGAGATGATTGCCATTCTGCCGGATCAGCAGCCAAATAAAGCCGGCCGGTCAGCTGGTACATTTGCCCCGTTTTTCGGTCACCAGGCGCTCACCATGAACCTGATCAATCGCCTGGTCCGTAAAACAGGTGCTGTGGTTCTTTACGGGTTTGCCGAGCGCCTGCCTCGAGCAGCCGGTTATCGAGGTTATTTTCTGCGGGCTCCGGAGGGGCTGGACGACGAGGATCAAGTAACGGCTGCCGCTGCACTCAATCAGGGCGTGGAAAACTGTGTGATACGCTGCCCCACCCAGTATCAATGGAGTTACAAACGCTTCGAGAGCCGGCCGGAGGGTGAGGTTTCCCCCTATCGAAAGAAGAAAAAACGGGATTGATATGGGTAACCACAGCAGCCACGACACTTTTCATCTGGATCGATTTCTGGAAGCCCAGGAGGGGATCTATGAAATGGCGTTATCTGAACTGGGTGCCGGGAAAAAGCGCTCTCACTGGATGTGGTTTGTCTTTCCCCAGATGGCGGGCCTGGGCAGTAGTCCTGCCGCTTCTTATTTCGGGATAAAAAGTGTCGATGAGGCGAGAGCCTACCTGGAACATCCCCTGTTAGGAGAACGCATCAAGGCATGTACCGACACACTGCTGGGTATCTGCGATAGATCGGCAGTTGATATTTTCGGTTATCCGGATCACCTGAAATTCTGTTCTTCCATGACACTCTTTGACTATGCCAGTCCCGACAATAATCATTTCGGGCGTGCTATCATCAAATACTGTCAGGGAGTCCGGGATAGCAAAACACTGGATATTATCGGAATGGAAAGGGGCGCATAGCTGCTCTATGTAACCTTTTCCATAACGCGGAAGCTGGGCCAAAAGACGAGCAAGACTGGATAATTGTTTTTTTCCGCGATCCTTATATTCCTCATAAGGTTTGGCCGGGTGTTTTGTCAGCACTGCATTCGCTACCTGCAATAAAAACTACGAGTAAAATTCTGTCTGGTTTCATATCGATGAACCTAGTCTCAAAACCGAAAACCGGGATCGAAAACCTGAATCAGAACACAGATTTCCCTAAATACTAGCAAGAATTGTGATCTGGCCCCGGTTTCCTCGAAAGGATGATCCAACGAATGGGAAGATTATTAGATAGAGCCCAACCAAACGCTTCCAGTGTCACGTCTGTACGCTGACCAAAATCCCTGAGTGTTTTACTGATATGATCAGGGGCGAACGCTGCATACTGATCAAACAGCGTGGCTGGGTCGATGTTGCTACCCTGTGCTGCCACATGCAGCGGTGCGAGTGATACCATCAGATCACGAGGATCAGTTTTGTCGCTGCGTGGGTCGATAATCAGCAAGTACGCCATTAGTCCCGTTTCACACATACCCACGGACTTGTCTGCCAGTGCTCGGGAAGCACATCTTACCATGTAGGTGCCAACACGGCTGCGCACCGTATCGTCCAGTAGTTCTGAAACAGCTCGGCGGTCATCTGTATTCAGGTTCCGCACAAGCGATATTGCTGAATCGAGGATCTCGTCTATCTCGTTCAGCGGGTGGTCCCGCTGATAGTCCAGAGCGTTGTCAAAACCATGGATTAGCTTTCGCAGCTCTGTCTCATCCAGCATGCCGGCCCCGTGCAATCGGTTCCAATCGCTGACTTGTTGTGCACGCATACGATCGAGTTCACCGAGTGGATGCTCGCTCCTTGGGCTGGTCGCCTCCAGCAGCAGTTCGATAATTCTCTCTGTTTCGTCCATCGCCATTATCCCACTTGTCTATGGATCTTCAACCACCGACTCCGGCTTCATGCCACTGTTCCAAGTCAATCCGGCAGGGCTATCCACCAACCCTTCGAGCACCTTTGGTAGATCTCTTTTGAAATTGTAACCCCTGTCGTAACTGCTCACCCCCCCCCAGAGACTACCCCCATAGGGGGTGAGTAGATAACCCCTGTCACTATTCATCTTCGTGTATCTGTGCAGGCATTTTTGGGGTATTCGATAGAAGGTAGCGCCAAGTACGGTCATTCATTTCCAATGTCTTCCTGGCAAAGCATAGTTTATTAGACGCGCCCTAATTTCAAAGCTATTAGCCGGCAGTAAGCAGGCTCTGCTGACTCAACCAAAACGTACCGTGGTCCCGAACATGGTGTGAATAAGGGTGATCTGGATGCCCTGTAAACCCATTTTCATCTGTCGAAAGACCTTCGTATCCTGTGGAATCGTTACTCGCCAAGGATCTGAAATCCTGGAGTGTTCGTATTTTATCAATAACTGATCTATCGCATTTCAACCCGCCATCAATTCCGCTAGTTTCTATATTGAGTCTGTTGTTTCGAGGGTGATGGTTCACCCGCTCGAATCACCAGGCGTTGTGTCATTATCAAGGTTAGCAGTATGGACCAGACACTTAAACTTCTTCTCGATGCGGAGATGCGGGCCGAGCAGATTGCCAGACAGGCGGAACTGGCCCGGGAACAACTGATCCAGCGTGCCCTGGAGGAAGCCAGGGTTGAGAAGGAACGTTATGAATCCAGGCTCCCGGAACTCCATCAATCATTCCGGGAGAAAGCCGAGGTTCGCGCCGATCAGACCGTCAGCGAACTGAAACGGCGTTACGAGGAGCGACACACTCAGCTGCGGGATCTGGCGGAAGCCCGGGAGGATGAGGCGCTGGAGGCGGCATTCAACCTCCTGCTCGATCCGAATGCAGACGACTGACGCCAGGGGCCACCAATGAGCGCTCCGATATCCCATACCTACCTCCGAACCCGTGTATCGGTTATGGCGGAACAGCTTTATTCGCCACAGCATCTCGAGGCGTTGTTCCAGACCCCTCTGGAACATCTGGGCCAGGGTTTTTCCTTCGACCAGTTTCAGAACAGGGAACTGTCATCGACCACGCTCAACCGGATGACCGAGAAAGCGCTTATTCGAACCCTGATTCATGAGCTTGCTGTACTGCTGCGTCCGTTGGAAAGTCCATCGCGCAGTATCCTGGTTAATTGGATACGGAAGTTCGAGTTGTACAACCTGAAGGCCATCATCCGGGGAAAGCTGCAGAAACTGTCGTTCGAGCAAATCAAAGAAGATCTCCATGAGTTGCCCGGTTTCCTTGCTCTCCCCCACGAGGGATTGCTGCGTACCGAGAGTGTTCTGGAATTACTGCGCCAGTTGGAGGAGGGAACTTACAGCGACATTGCCCGTCAGGCTCGACGGGTTTACGAGGAAAAGAATGAGCCCTTCTCACTTGATGCCGCCATCGATCGCAGCTACTACACCGGACTGCTCAGGTGTGTAAATTCCAGCGACGGTTCAGATAAGTCTTCCCTGCATGAATTACTCGGAGCGTTGATCGATCAACAGAATCTGATCTGGCTGTTGCGTTATCGATTCGGGTATGGCTTGTCGGCCTCCGAAACTTACTTTCTGCTGATTCCTGCCGGCTGGAAACTCTATCGGGAACATGTAAAGGAACTGGTGAACAAGGAAAGTTTTGAGCAGGTGATCAAGGCACTGAAAGGTCACTATGCGGACCTGTTGGTTGATGTGGATAACGTATTCGATGCGGAGTGTGTGCTGGAAAGCCATACCGCTGTTTATGCCCGCCACTGTCTGAGATTCAGTTCATCGGCGGTTGCCCGCGCCCTGGCATATCTGGTGTTGCGGGAAATGGACCTGAAGAAGCTGTATGCCATTATCCAGGGGAAGCTGCTTCAACTGGATGACGGGTTGATTCGGACCGCGGCGATGATGGGCGGTCCCGGTACCGGATTGAGTCATCATGTTTAGCCCCTTGCCCATGCGACATGTCATGATTCAGGTGATGACCGAAGAGCTCTCTCTGGTCTCGCTGACACTGGCGGAGCTTTCGGTTTTCAGTCCTGATCACCGCCCGATCTACGAGGATCGCTTTCCACATATTCCCGGTGGGCAATTTCGGGAGTACTACCACCAGGGGAAGTCCAGACTGGAAAAGATCACTCGCCATATTCCCCTGTCCCCACAGGTTCGGTTGCAATCTATCCAGGTAGTCGATGAACGGAAACTGAGGGACACAAACGAGTGGCTGGGAGAAGTCTGGCAGCGTTGTTCGATTCTGGAAGAAGCGCTGCGCCACCTCCGGGAAGAGGAGCAGTTGATCCGGCAACTGGAGCAGACACTGGAGAACTTCGAAAATCTGAACATCGATCTGAATCTGTTACGGGAAGAGCGGCTGTTTCTGGATCTGCGTATCGGTATGGTGCCTCGTACCAATGTCTCCCAATTGCAGGAGGCACTCGGTCTGTCCCACTACTTACTTTTCGTCTATATGGAGCATGAAAACAATGCCCACGTGGTGGTAGTGGGACCCCGGGGAGAGCGTGAGGAGGAACTGGGTTCGGTGTTGGATACGGCGGGCTTTCATACCCTTCCCATACCGCCGGAACTCCGGGATGAACCCGAGAATATCCGAAGGGAACTGGATGAGCGCCGCCACCGGGTAGAGCAGGATTGCCAACTGCATCGGGAAACGTTGAAGACCTGTTCCACTGAACTGCGGAATGATCTGGAAGAGGCCCGGCGTACCCTGATCATGGCCGAGCCCTTTGTTCGTATGGACACCGCAGCCCGCAGTTCAGGATACCTCTCGATCATTTCCGGATGGATACCGGCGCGGGAAATCCAGCGAACCAGAGAGTCGCTGAGCGATGTACTGGTCAATCCGTTTCGGCTCGAAGAGCGAAAGCCTTCCCGGGAGGAGCGGCCACTGGTTCCCAGTTGTCTTCCCGAACATTGGTTGATGTCGCCCTTTGCCACCCTGGTCAAGCAGTACGGTGTTCCCAGGTATGGGGAAGTGGATCCGACAGCCCTGTTTGCTATCACATTCATTGCCATGTTCGGAATGATGTTCGGTGACGTGGGGCATGGCCTGACCATTGTGCTGGTCGCCTGGCTGTTCCGCTGGAAATTGCGGTCCTTTACCCCGTTTGCCGTCTGTATCGGGTTGTCGGCCACCCTGTTCGGTTTTCTCTATGGTGCAGTTTTCGGATACGAGGAGATGTTCCACGCCGTCTGGATGCCTCCCTTGTCCGATCCTCTCTATATGCTTGGGGTGGCGCTGCGCTGGGGCATTGGCTATCTACTGATGATCACACTGATCAGTATTCACAACCGGCTGATGGAGGGGGATGTCACCCGGGCGGTGTTCGACAGCAACGGCCTGGTGAGTATCGTTCTCTATCTGACCGTGTTATACGGGTTGTGGAACCATTACACCCATGGCGTTTTCGGTCTGGCACCCCTGTTGATCAGCGTGACTGCACTGCTGGTCCTGCTCGCCTATCGACTGATCGAAACCGATGCGCCTCCCGGCGAACGGATGCTGGTTGCCCTGATCGAAACGTTCGAAACAGTCACCGGGTATATTTCCAACACCCTGTCATTTCTGCGGGTTGCCGCCTTCAGTTTCAATCATGTGGCACTCACCATCGCCGTGTTTCAGCTGGTCTCCATGCTGGAGAGCACCCAGGGACAGTGGCTGATGGTGATCCTGGGAAATGTTTTTATTCTGGTGCTCGAGGGGGCTATTGTCACTATACAGGCGTTGCGGCTCGAGTATTACGAAGGGTTTTCCCGCTTCTATTCCGGAGACGGAAAGGAGTTCAGACCGTTGCGACTGGAAACAGTAAAGGGAGTGTGAGTCTTGAATTGCTTTGACAACCATCTATGGGACAGGCATCGATCGTCCGTTTCAGAACAACAAACAAGGAGTCAATCATGTACTGGCTGATAGGTATCATGACAGGTGCAATCGCCGGGTTGGTCTTCGCTGGGATCTACCTGGAGATGACCCCGGAAGCAAAAATACAGGCAGCACGCTGGTTCAAACCGGTGATTGGAAGCAACCTGGTGGTTTTTGTTGTGGCTCAGGGACTGCTGGTCTTCATGGGTATCGAGCAGGTGATGGCGGCCCCGGGCGTTGCCGAGGCTGCGGGGGATATCTCGATCGGTATGGGGCTGGCGATCATCGGTGTAGGTATTCCCACGGCATTGAGCACGATCGCTGCGGGTATCGCCGTAGGCCCCATTGGTGCCGCTTCACTGGCAGTTCTGGCAGAGAGACCGGAAGTGTTCGGCCGCACCCTGATTTATCTGGGGCTGGCAGAAGGTATTGCCATCTATGGTCTGGTCATCAGTATTCTGCTTTTGGACAAAATCTGAATCGGAGCGCAGCGATATGTCCATGGAAACCGACCATATGATACCTACGCGAATGCTCTTTCTCGGGGATGCCCCGTTGGCGGACGGTTTCAATTTGATCGGCTTCGAAACCTGGGCAGACCCGGATTCCGGACAGCTGCAACGGGTGATCAACGAACTCCTGACCAGCAGAACGAACGCCTTTGTGATTCTTGATCATACATTGGCAACAGCGCACAGCAAGCTGCTGGCCCAGGTCAGGAACCAGGGTGGACGTATCGTCATCACTGTGGTGCCCCCGCTTAATGCACCGGATCTTTTTCAGAGTCAGATCGATCAACAGGTTAACAACATGCTCAATTCTGAGCTGGTAGAAAAGCAGGCCTGACATTGGACGAAGTCAAACAACTCGAGGCGGCCATCCTCGAAAGAGCTGAACGACTGGCCAGGGAGTATCGCGGGCGGGCCGAGCGTGGTCGTGACCACATACTCAGGGATGCCCATGAACAACTGAAGCTGCGGGAGGAACGAGAGGTTCTGCTGGCCAAGGCTCAGGCCGAAAGAACCTATCGCCGCAGAGTCCAGGCCAATGAGCTTGCCCTGCACAAACAGATGGATCACCTGCGCTGGAATCTGGTGGAGGGGGTTCGTGAGAGGCTCGTCGAACCCATTCAGGCCTTGACCGGGGATGACGAGCGCTATCTGCCTTTTCTGGCCGCTTTGCTGGCACGGGGAGCGGGCGCGATCGAGCAACAGGAACTGACTGCTGAAGTCAATGCCCGGGACCAGAAACGTCTTGGTAACGACTGGGCCGGGTTCGCCGCCAAGGCAGTACCGGGCAAACGTATTCTGTTGTCGGAAACGCCCATTGCCACCCTGGGGGGCATCATGGTGCGTAGTAACGATAACCGTATACGCGTGGACAACACCTTCGAGGGGCGTATGCAGCGACTCCAGGGAAAACTACATCAGCTTATCATCGAGCGGTTGCTGCCGGGCAGCAGGGAAAACGGGATCTAATGAGCGTCCAGTCCAGACAAGGCATCATCCAGGAAATCAATGGCCCCATCGTGACGCTGTCGTTCCCCGGGGCCCGTATGGGTGAACAGGTGAAAATCGGTGAGCGTGCGCTGGTCGGGGAAGTGATTGCGCTCCAGGGGGAGGAGGCGGTCGTTCAGGCCTACGAGTCCACCGAGGGTCTGCGACCCGGTGAACAGGCAGTGGGGCTGGATCGACCTTTGTCCGTGGAGCTTGGCCCAGGACTGCTGGGTGGTATTTTCGATGGGATTCAGCGGCCATTGAAAAAGATGTTTCTCAAGGCCGGGGACCACATACCCCGGGGTCTGGTTCTACCCGCGCTGGATCGGGAGCTAAGCTGGCACTTTGTTCCTGATCCGGAGCTGACCATTGAAACGAATCTCAGCGTTGGTATGCCTCTCGGTACGGTACAGGAAACGGAGACTATCGAGCACCGCATTCTGGTAGCGCCGGATCGGGCAGGCCAACTGCTGGAACTCGCACCGGAAGGTGACTACCAGCTGGAGCAACCCATTGGCCGGGTCCGGACACCCGATGGTCGAATTCGAAAGCTAAGGCTTTATCACCACTGGCCGGTACGCACCCCACGACCCTTCCGGCGGCGGGATCATGGCGTGGCGCCTCTGATTACCGGGCAGCGAATCCTGGATACTTTTTTTCCTCTGCTGAAGGGTAGCAAGGGTGCCGTGCCCGGGCCTTTCGGTGCCGGTAAAACCATGCTTCAACAGCAGATAGCCCGCTGGTCGAATGCAGATATCGTCATCTATGTGGGTTGTGGGGAACGGGGTAACGAACTGGTGGACGTTTTGGAGCGCTTCCCCAAACTGGAAGACCCCTATACCGGCCGTCACCTGATGGAACGAACCCTGCTGGTGGCCAATACCTCCAATATGCCGGTGGTGGCCCGGGAGGCCTCGATCTATGTGGGGCTGACATTGGCGGAGTACTATCGGGATCAGGGATATGACGTGCTGATGCTGGCGGATTCCACCAGTCGCTGGGCGGAAGCCTTGCGGGAGGTTTCCGGGCGTCTCGGCCAGATGCCCGTAGAAGAGGGGTATCCGGCCTACCTCGCTTCCAGGCTGGCTGCCGTCTACGAACGGGCCGGCCGCGTGGAGACGGTCGGATGCGGCAAGGGTTCGGTCACTCTGGTAGGGGCGGTGTCACCACCGGGCGGGGATTTTTCCGAACCGGTGACTGCTCACACCAAAGAGATCATTCAAACTTTCTGGGCACTCTCCAAGGAATTGGCGGACGCCGGCCATTATCCGGCGGTGGACTGGGTTGGAAGTTTCTCAGAGCACGTGCATGTCGCTGCTGGATGGTGGCATCGGGAAGTGGATACGGGTTGGGAAAGAAAACGGGAGTCGGCGCTGGCACTGCTCTCGCGGGATGCCGAACTCTCCCGTATCGTCAACCTGGTGGGTCCGGAAGCGCTCTCTTCGGCCCAGCGCTGGGAGCTGGAGAGCGCGGCACTGATCAAGGAGGGGGTTTTGCAGCAGAGTGCGCTCGATCCGGTTGACAACTTCGCTTCCCCGGAAAAACAGTTTCTGCTGCTCAATATCATGCTTACCATCTACCAGAAGGGAGCGGAACTCATCGAAACCGGTGTGCCGGTACAGGAACTGATGAAACTGCCGCTGCTGACCCGGGCGCGGCGGGCCAAACAAAGTTACAGCAGCCAGCAGACCGACAAGCTGCGGGAGATGCTGGACGGGTTCATACAGGAGTTTGAGCAGGTCAGACTCGAATATACCCGGTTCGAGGAGACGACCCGATGAGCGAAAAGGAGTATCGAACCGCCATATCGGCCAGGGGAGGGCTGCTGGCGGTGAACCAGACGCCCGGGGTGGCCTTCGGTGATCGGGTGATGATCCGCGACCATCGCGACCGGTGTCGAAACGGCCAGGTCATACGCAGTTCCCGTTCGGAGGTCCTGATTCAGGTTTTCGAGGGAACCGATGACCTGGATCTGGAAACCACCTGGGTCCGCTTTATGGACGAGCCCCTGGAAATCAGTCTGTCCCCACAGTTGCTGGGGAGGGTTTTCAACGGCATTGGTGAGCCGAAAGATGACCGTCCCCCTATCGTGTCGAGCACAAGGCGTAACGTCAATGGTTCCGCCATCAATCCTTCGGCCCGAACCTATCCCCGGGAGTTTATACAGACGGGAATATCCACGATCGATGGCCTCAATGCCTTGGTCAGGGGGCAGAAGCTGCCGGTTTTTTCCGGTTCCGGATTGCCCCATAACCGGCTTGTTGCCCAGGTCGTGCGTCAGGCACGGCTGATGGACGAGGAGGGTGGTTTTCTTATTGTGTTTGCCGCCATGGGGGTTTCCTACGCGGATGCCCGTTTTTTTGAAGAAGATTTTACCTCTTCGGGGGTGCTCGGCAACGTGGTGATGTATGTCAACCTGGCCGACGATCCCCCGGTGGAGCGGCTGGCGCTGCCCCGGGTGGCCCTGACAGCGGCGGAATACCTGGCATTCGACCTGGATTACCATGTACTGGTGGTAATGACCGACATCACCAACTATGCCGAAGCGCTGCGTGAGGTCTCCACGGCGAAAGGAGACGTGCCTTCACGGAAAGGTTATCCGGGTTATCTCTATTCGGATCTTGCCGAGATCTACGAACGCAGCGGCCGTATCCGTGATCGGCACGGTTCCATTACCCTGATGCCGGTGGTCACCATGCCGTCGGACGATATAACCCATCCGATTCCTGATCTGACGGGTTATATTACCGAGGGTCAGATCGTGCTGAGCCGGGAACTGGACAATCAGGGCATTTATCCCCCGGTCAGTGTCCTGCCCTCTCTGTCACGGTTGATGAAGGACGGCATCGGAAAGGACGACACCCGGGAAGACCATCCGCGGGTTGCCAGTCAACTGTACGCCCTGTATGCCCGGGCACAGGAGATTCGCAATCTGGCCTCCATAATCGGGGCAGAGGAGTTATCCGAGACCGATCGCCGTTATCTGGCCTTTGCCGATGCTTTCGATGGCCGTTTCGTACGACAGGGAGAGGATGAGGACAGATCGATCGTCGAAACACTCAATCTTGCCTGGGAACTGTTGAGCATGTTTCCCGGCGATACACTTTCGCGGGTCAGTGAGACCGATCTTGCCAAGTACCGCTATAACGATAAGCGCTGAACGTTGAGACGGAAGAAATGAACCGGGATTTACTCAGGATTCCCCCCACCAAGAACACGCTGCTGAGTCTCAGAAAGCAGGTGAAATTCCTGGAAGATGGAAGGGAATTGCTGGAGCGCAAACGAGAACTGCTTACCCGGCTCGTTTATCAACGAATCGGGGAATACCGCCGTCAACGCCAACTGACCCGGGAGGCGGTTAAAGAAGCCTATCAGTGGTTGAGTATCACTTCGCTCAGAATGGGCAGCCGTGCGCTGCAACAGGTCGGCCTGGGAGTGGCCCCGGGTCTGCGGGTCAGGATTATCCCCAAACACAGCCTCGGTGTGGAGTACCCCGCCATCAGCGCAGAGAAGATACCGATGCAGCCCGTGGGCCTTCTGGGAACCGATGCCAGTCTCGATGCCACCCGCAGTAAAATGACAGAGGCCGCGCTGCAGTTGACTCGGCTGGGGGAAGCCGAGACTGCCCTGGGACGCCTGATGAGCGAACAGAAAAAGGCCCGCAAACAGGTCAATGCGCTCAAGTACAACATCATTCCCCGATATCGCAACACCATTGCGCATATCGAATCGATTCTGGAAGAGGAAGAGCGCAATACACTTTTTCAGATCCAAGTACTCAGGGGGCCTGATCATTAGGGATTTACGATCAGCTACTCCTCAAAGGGTTGGCAGGGAATGCGACTGTCCTGACAGCTAATACAGCCATAAAGTCATGGAGCGCCGTGCCGCTACCCTATTATGAGCTTCGACTCTTACAGTAAAAGATGCCCGAAATGTGGCTCATACGATGTTGATCGAGTGAGACGGACCCTGCTGGAGAAAACGTTATCCAGGAAAAGAAAGTACCTGTGTAATAACGATAAATTCACATTTTTTGAACGCAAGCACCAGAAAAACGTCGGATAAATCAGCCTGACGGCAACCAGGAACTTGAAATTCTGTTTGCACTCTTAACTGTTCCACAGATCATTCGATACCCGTGTATCGCTCTCCTGTTTCTCTTGAAACCCCGGGTCGGGTTGGCAGCAGGCAGTGGAGATACGGGGTGATGGGTTGATGAATCCGCTTACTCAGAATTGATTCAAGTCATACTTGGCTGAGAAAGGCCCCAAAGCGCATTGGGTTCTTAAAGTCTTTTCGTCGTCCGGTCGCTAGCCAATTTGACCGCGCAAATCGGGCGCGGGTTGACAACGGAGATTGACGATCTTGTTTGAACGCCACCTGCTGATCGCCCTGCTGGGATTGGTTATTCTATTGACCCCTTTTGTGACGGTGGCTGACCAGGTGCAGTCGGATGCCGCCGATGTCAGGGTGTTGATCGATATTTCGGGAAGTATGAAACGCAACGATCCCGATAACCTGCGTCGACCGGCTTTAAGGCTGCTGGTCGGGTTGCTGCCGGGTGATTCACGTGCAGGAGTCTGGACCTTCGGTCAATACGTCAACATGCAGGTTCCCCTGGGGAAGGTTGACGAAGCATGGAAACAGCGGGCAACCAAAGGTGCCGCTAAGATTCACTCCCGAGGACTGTTCACTAATATAGAGGAAGTACTCAAACGCTCCTCCGCCGACTGGCAGGGTAAAGAGAGCGGGCATCGCCGCCACATGGTGTTGTTGACAGATGGAATGGTGGATGTTTCCAAGGATGCGAGCCTCAATGCAGCCTCCAGATCCCGCATACTCAGCGAATCACTGCCCCGGTTGATCGATCTGGGAGTAAAAGTACACACCATCGCGCTTTCGGAAAGGGCCGACCATGAGCTGATGCGTACCTTGTCAAAGGAGACTGGCGGATGGTACGAGCAGGTCGATGATGCGGCACAGCTGCAACGGGTCTTCCTGAGAGTATTTGAAAAAGTGGGTAAGCCCGACGCGTTACCCCTGAAGGACAATCGCTTTCAGGTGGATGACAGTGTCCGTGAGGCCACACTGCTGGTGTTTCGGGATGAGAAAGGACAGCCAACACAGGTTACCAGTCCCAGTGGTCAAAGCTTCAGTTCCGATAATGTTCCTTCGAATGTCAAGTGGCACCGGGACGAAGGCTATGATCTGGTCACGATCACCGAACCGGAAGTCGGTGACTGGCGTATCGATGCGGCACTGGATCCGGACAACCGGGTACTGGTGGTGACTGATTTAAAAATGCATGTCTCGGATATTCCGGGGCAGATCATCGTGGGCGATCCGGTACCTGTATCCATTGAGTTCAGCAATCAGGGCGAACGCATTGTAAAGAGAACCTTTCTGGATCTGGTTAACCTGCAAAGCGAATTGACTGATTCTCTCGGACCCACGGAACCCAAACCGATCTATGACGATGGGCAGGGAGATGACGAGGAGAGTGGTGATGGTCGCTACACCCTGGTGATTGGAAGGAAGCTGAGCTCCGGTGATGCCGAGCTGATCATTTCGGCACAAGGCAAAACGTTCCAGCGTGTGCAGCATCAAATTTTCAAAATGATCCCGCCCGTCGGATTGGAAACCCGGTTTGATGATCCCGACTCCAATGTTTTCACAGTGCAAATCACCCCCTACGCTGAACTGCTGGATACGGGGAGCGTAAAGACTCAGGCGAAACTGGTATCGAGCAGTGGCGGGGAGGAGAAGCCGGTCATGTTCGTGCCTTCTGCGGATGGGACGGGGTGGGAAACCGATATAGACCCCAGTGTTCTCGAAGGGGAGTGGGAACTGTGGTTGAACATAACGGCTACCGGGCTCAAAGGTAATCGGATGGTGATCGATCTGGATCCAATGGAAATCTCAGGATTGGCTGAGCCCGTGCCCAAACCGGGATCGGAAGAGCCGGAGGGTTCTGACAGTGAATGGCTGATGCAGGCTGCCGTGGTGGGCGCTGCGAATCTTACTTTGTTGCTCTTTGCGGGTCTGGGATTCTGGATCGTAAAACGTCGAAACAGTGGGGAACCTCCCCAGATTCTGGCATGAAAAACGAAGGAGGGAACCACCTATGACTTTGAGCCCAATGATGCTGATGCTGCTGGGTGAGTTGTTGCTGATCTCGGTGATAGTCTCCATCGTGATGATTACCCGAGCTCTGATGGGTAGGAAGCGTAACCGGGCCGCTGCCACCGCTTTGGCTGATAAGGTTAAGAAAAATCAGGAGCAACGTCAGGAACAGGTCCGGAAACTGGTCAAGGAACTACAGGGAATCAAGGATGATCAGGCCGAGGATCTGATCAATCGTATCCATGTGGGGGAACTCTCCTTCTATCAGGCGCTGGTCGATGGATTCTTCAAGGGGAATGCAGGTGCTTTAACCATGATTCGTTCCGGGTTCGAAGCCGCAACCGAGCCCTACCGTACCTTGCAGCCGGTGGTTCCGGAACCCGAAGTGGACCACGATCGAGAGTTTGAGCTGGTGGCCGAACTGGATGAGTTGCGGCAGGAAAAGGACCGGATTACCGAAGAGCTGAAGATCACCATGGATACCATGGGGAGTATGCTCAGTGAGTATGCTGCGATGTACTCCGGTGGCGCCACCGACGACATGGATATGGACAAGATTGCGGATATGTATCGAACCGATGATACGGAAGGTGAATCATTGGCAGTCGATGATACGATGCCACCAGCGGAAGAGGAGACAGAACCTGCCGGGGTTGATGATTCGGAATTCCCGGTACCCGATCAGGATTGGATAGATGAGGCCATGGAGCTTCCCGCCGATTCGGATCAGGAGGATACTAAAGTCGATATCAGTCTGGATGATGACATTGATGATATCCTCGACCAGACCAAAATGGTGGATGCATCCGATTTTATGGATGATCTGGTTTCCCTGGATCTGGAGTCGGGTGTGAAGGGGTAACGCTTGCTGTAGAGTTATCACCTGGCTCACAGGTGTTGCGGCCGTCTCTTTAATTTTCACTCCACAATCTTGATCAGGAAAATAAGTGCTTCCGGTGAAGGTGCGGAATATCGTCCTGCCAAGTAGATTCGCAATTGCTACTTGGTCGAAAATGCAGTCAGCAAGCACTGCTGCAAGTTACTTCGTTTCCGTATCAGTATTCATGGGGTCAGGTCTAGCATTGTAGCATGTTGCTCTGGATACCTTGGCCCCACTGTTCTTGATGGGTAACTGCTCACTCCCCAGAGATCACCCCCCATGGGTGGTCCGTGGAGGAAGTGTCTCTGGCAGGGATACCAAAGCCAAGTCTACAGTCAGGTATTTGCGGCGTCTTCCGGAACAGATCGCCCATGGGGCGTGGGTAGATACCCTGATTGAAAGAAACACTCGGTGGCTCACAAACTCAAAGGAACCGATCAATCTCTATTAACATCACCCACGTGGAAAGCCATTTATTTTCCTTTAAACTCGTACTTGCGCTTGTCCAGGAAAGCGCTGATACCCTCTTTGTAGTCCTCGCTGTCGTAGACTTTACGGCGGAGTCCCTGGATGCGCTCAAAAGTCTCCGGACTCAAGGTCTGGGCACCTGCCAGAATACGAAGCTGTTCTTTGATCACCTGGATCGACAGCGGAGCGTTTCTGGCGATATCATTCGCCATGTTAAGGGTGAAATCTTCCAATTCCTCGGCAGGCAGGACGCGATTGACCATCCCAAGTACCTCCGCTCGTCTGGCGCCAATCGGTTTGGCGGTGTAAAACATTTCCTTCAATGTCGCCAGGCTCACCGCGGTCATACAGGTCAAGATGCCGGTGGCATTGTAGGGAACACCCAGCTTGGCGGGGGTGATGGCGAAGGTGGCGCTCTCAGAGGCTATTCTCAGATCACAAGCCAGAGCAAGTTCGCAGGCCCCACCCCAAACTCCCCCTTCGATCATGGCGATAATGGGTGCCGGAAACTGAACCACCTCACGCACAACCATTCGCAGGGGATCGTCGTAGGCCAGAGGATCTCTGCCAGACAGGGGTAATTCCTTGACATCATGCCCGGCGGACCACACTCTGGCTCCCGGTTCAGCTCGCAGAATCACTACCCGTACTTTTCGTTGCCTGAATCCATGCAGAGCATCTACCAACTCACCGATCAACCCTTCACCGAAGGCATTGCGTGTTTTGTAGTGGTCGAAAGTGATAGTTCCTATGGAGTTTCGGAGCTCCGAAATGACATATGCCATGGATTATTTCCAGCTGATACATGTGAAAAGACTCGCTGAATCGCCAATGCCTGTCGAAGGTGGCTCAATAAATCAGCGGAAATTGATGGATTTGGTTCTTATGTATGTTCGACGATTGAATAATAGTCACAGACCTTATCGGTGTGCAAGTTCTCCAGAGACACTTATTCCCCTTGTGTGACTATTCGCCTTGCATGCTTTGATTATCTCAAGGGGGGTGGTCAACTAACGCCTCCAATCACTACATATTGGGTTGTAGCCAATCACATCAGATATGCCTGGTACTAAATGCTGTAGCGAGAGGTGCTAAGTGACTACCCCCTTATCTCAATTCACCTGGCGGGTTCATAACGGCATAGTCCGGCAACAGCTGACTCAAGGGTTAACCTGTTGTTGCGCTGAGTTTTCAACGAGATAGAAATGTGCATGGGAGAACTATCCACGGAAGCCAGCGGGATAGAAACACGTCTGTTGTGTCAGGATTTTTTACACTATTGAATTTCATTTTTCGCGCTGGATTTTTAACATATTGATAATTCTCGCATTATTTCTTTTAGCACAAATTATGCATGGAAATATTCGCAATCACGGCTATATTTAAAAGGACAGTGCGAGCACATTGAAATGATGTCCCGGCTTTTTATCGTGCGTTACTACCGTCTTCGGATTCCCACTCTGTTTTCCAATGGAGTGACAAGAAGGTGATCGCATCGAGAGTGCCTCTGTTTACCTGTTTTCTCTCTGCTCTGTTTATATCAAATTTTTCCCTGGCCGCCGGCATAATGAATGGTGACTTCGCCACCGGCGATTTCAGCGGTTGGTCTCAGGACACGGATGGATTTTCTCCTGTC
>JAAELC010000224.1 GCA_024227135.1 Gammaproteobacteria bacterium | reverse complement strand
GGATTCCCACTCTGTTTTCCAATGGAGTGACAAGAAGGTGATCGCATCGAGAGGGCCTCTGTTTACCTGTTTTCTCTCTGCTCTGTTTATATCAAATTTTTCCCTGGCCGCCGGCATAATGAATGGTGACTTCGCCACCGGCGATTTCAGCGGTTGGTCTCAGGACACGGATGGATTTTCTCCTGTCCCGCCCCCCAATCAGGCAAACGATTTTTCGATAGTCGGGGCTTCCGGGGACTACGCCGCCCGAATCGAGGCGGATTACTGGACCACTCCCGGCGACATCTCGAGTGTACCACTGGACGACGTTTTTATTGCCAATACCCTGTATCAGGTCATGGATACGACGACCGCGGTGGGAAGTGGTCTGCAGTTGAGTTTTGACTGGAGGTTTGACGGAGAGGATGGTGATTTAGACTCGGGAGAAATTTTTACGGTGGGCCTCTCGGACAGTTCTGGTAGTTACTTTGATGCTGGCGGTGGTCTGGGATTCCTGATCGATCCTACGACAACCTATGGCGATGGGACTTTTATGGCATTGTTGGATGCGTCTACCTTTGCCAATGAACCGGGTTGGTCCTTGAATTTTCAGATTGAAGTTGGAGTGGATCCGGCCAGTTTTGAGCCCAATGGCCAGGGCTCCTTCGTTCAAATCGATAACGTACTTCTACAGATGGTAGCCCCGGCTGTTCCAGAGCCAGGGCTCTTACTCCTGGTGGGGCTTGGATTGATAGGTTATTTAGGTTTCCGCCGCACTGGGGGGTCAAGAGTAACCCGACATGGGTCGGAGATGATAGAGAATACATAAGTACTACCTCAACGAATGTTGTGTGCCGATTTGTTTTGGGTTGTGGAATTGGTAGATTGCCCCAAGTCAGAGGTAAGGAGGGGAAAATGTGGCGTAAGGGAACGCCATTCTACAGTTTGTGGCTGCTATGCCTTGGGGCTCTGTGGGGAGGTGTGGTTCATGCTCAGGGCTGGGAGGACATAACCTCCAGTGTGGAGATTACCCACTCTAATCGTGTCCTCGACCGCATCAACCTGATCTTTTTCAGCTACGTCTCCATAACCAATATTTCCGGGGCTGACTTGAAGGGTCCGTTGCGCCTCGTCATTGTCAATCCTACCATTCCAGTACCGGACTCCGCGGGCACAACGGATGACGGTCACCCCTACCAGACTTTGCCTGAGGAAGCTATTTCGGATGGTCAGACTCTTACCGTCAGGGTGAACTTCGAACTTCTGCGGCGCTATCTGGCATTTAACACCCGTCTCGAAAAACAAATTCCAAGTGGCCCGGATAATAGCGTACCGGAGATCATTTCCTCACCAATATCAAACGCTACAGCGGGCCAGTTTTACGCCTACGGTGTCATTGCTACCGACGCCGATAACGACACCTTGACTTTCGCCCTGCTGCAGGCACCGGCCGGTATGAGTATCGACCCGCTGACCGGACAGGTGAACTGGACACCCGAAGCCTCGCAGGTCGGTGATCAGGCCATCAGCATCCGGGTGGCCGACGGGCGGGGCGGCATTGCCGATCAGCCGTTCATCATCTCAGTAGCCCATCCGCCCAACACCATCCCGGAATTCACCTCCACTCCGCTGTTGCATGCCGTGGTGGCTGAAGAGTACACCTACGACGCGGACGCCGAGGACGCCGATAACGACACGTTGACTTTCACCCTGCTGCAGGCACCGGCGGGTATGAGTATCGACCCGCTGACCGGACAGGTGAACTGGACACCCGAAGCCTCGCAGGTCGGTGATCAGGCCATCAGCATCCGGGTGGCCGACGGGCGGGG
>JAAELC010000223.1 GCA_024227135.1 Gammaproteobacteria bacterium | reverse complement strand
GGATGATAGCGCACGCTACCGCTGGTTCAATCACCGATTGTTTGCAGTCGATGGTTCTAAACTCAACCTGCCACGGGAACTCATCCATTCTGGTTACAGGACACCCTCAGACGATGCCCATTATCCGCAGGGTCTGCTGAGCTGCCTGTATCAGTTAAAGTCAAAAATACCGTATGATTTTGATCTGGTCAGTCATGCCAATGAGCGACACTGTGCACTGGCCCACCTAAAAGCACTCAATAGCGATGACGTTGTCGTTTATGACCGCGGCTATTTTTCTTACGCGATGCTGTATTATCACTTGCAAGCGGGCGTGTACCCGATTTTTCGATTACAGAAGAACACCTTTAAGGAAATTGATGCCTTCAGAAACAGTCATCAGACGGACCGGATCATTCCCTTGCTGCCCTCGAAAGAGACACAGCGCGATATCAGAAAACAGTTTCCCGATATTGACTTCGTCGCGTTAAAAATAAGACTGATCAAATACACGCTGGCTGGCAACACCTATTGTATTGGCACCACACTGATGGACAAACAATACACGATGGATGCCCTCCGGGATGTTTATCATGCGCGCTGGGGTGTTGAAGAGCTGTATAAAGTCAGCAAGCACATGATTGAAGTGGATGATTTTCATGGCCGAAGTGAACGCACGGTAAAACAGGAACTCTTTGCACATTTTGTGCTCATTACCATGAGCCGGTTGTGTTCGAATGAATCTGAAAGTCTGTTGCTGAGTCTGTTAAATTTGACACGCGAAGAAACGGATAGGGAATCAACAATACAGGTCAATTTCAAAAACGCTCTGGCAACGGTTTCAAGATACTTGGAAGAGATCATGTTTACACCGGCGCGCTGTATCAAAAACGTGATGGAAGACATTGTTTGCTCCGTTTCGCGATATCGCCAAAAGATCAGACCTGGCCGTTCTTACGTGAGGCAATCAATGAAACCGGTGAACAAATGGAAAAGCAGTAACGCGAGCATCTGAAGCGGCGGGCAGCTAAGCCTGCCTCCGCAGAATTAGCTTGGATTCTTAACCGAATAGGAGTGTTTCTTAAACGAATGCCATTGCCAGAGGTACCCCCGTTGCATCACAGATGGCCAGGGGCAACGTTTCATGGGATTGGTAGTTGGGTGTGACAACGATGGCATGACTGTCTTTGTCGAGTAACACCGAATTTGCCGCAAATATTCCTTCGCTGGCACCGGCAAAGTATAGAATATCTTCGATTTTTCGATTCTGGTATGTCGAGGCTATGGATGTTCTCAGATCGGGTGCGCTGCTGGTTTCGGTGTAGCCTAGCCAGAGTTCCTCGAACTCTTCCCGTTCCCTGGGTGTCGCCATTGAAAGCAGGTCTTTCATGGACATGCTTTCTGCATCCGATGCAGTCAAGTGATAGCGGGCTTTAAACTCCCATTTGGAGAAATGGGTCTCGAGTCTGAATTCAGGTAGGCTGGTCATATGAAAATGGCCTTGCTATTGCTTGAGTGTATCGATTGAGGATTGAGGGCGTAGGGGATGATTGTTCTCTTGGGCTTAAAAACCAGCGCGCTATTGGAGCACAAGTCAGAGCAGTCGTTATTGCGATGCTTATCGTGATTTTTCCAGAAGATACCGGTCAACCAGGCTGCTCCCGGTCTTACAGGATGAGTTACACAAGTCTGATGCCAGTTCTGGTTCGATGCAGCAACGGCGGATCGTCGTATCCGTAATCGGCGCATTGGCACAGTATAGCCGGTAATTGCTTGAAGGTGCCTTTAGGGCCGCGGAAAAAATAGAGTATCCAGTCTTGCTCATCTTTTGGCCCGGGTTCAGCGTTATGGAAAGGGTTGCATAGGAAAGCTATGCGCCCCTTTCCACGCCTTGAACCCGAACCAAAATACAGCGCAATTTCTGGATACTTATTAATTTCCGCGGCCCTTACCACTGCTTCAGGCACGCAAACGTTTTCATCCGGCTTTTTGGAGGCGTGCTGACGTCTGGGGGACGTTGCAGCAAAGGTTTGATCGCAGGGCCACAGAAAAAAACATCTGGTCTTTTGGTCCAGGTTATTCGGCTCATCCTTGAGCCTCACCCTTCAGATTCGGGTAACGACCAACGCCGGCTGCAGAAAAGGTGGTGTAGGGTGCTTTGTGCCTGGTCCCCAATCATTCAGCTTGCACAATGGCGATATCCAAGCACTATTCAGTGGGGGAGGTCCTTCATGTTGAGTCCGGACATGTCCTGCAGCATGCGAACCACCTGGTTGCTGTAACCTGCTTCATTGTCGTACCAGACATAAAGCACGACGCTGTCGTCGCCCACAATGGTTGCTGCGGAATCGACTACACCCGCATGGGTGGAACCTACCAGGTCGCTGGAAACCAGCTCAGTGGAACCGGTGTATCCAACTTGTTCCCGCATAGCGGATTCCAGGGAAAGATCACGCAGATAACTGTTGATTCTTTCCTTTGACGCAGGCTTATCCAGGTTCAGGTTGAGCAGAGCCATAGAAACATTGGGGGTGGGAACTCGAATGGCATTTCCTGTCAATTTACCAGCCAGCTCTGGCAGGGCCTTCGCAACGGCTTTGGCTGCGCCCGTTGATGTAATCACCATGTTTAATGGTGCACTACGTCCACGACGTTCAGATTTATGGTAATTGTCGATCAGGTTCTGGTCATTGGTATAGGCATGAATGGTCTCCAAGTGACCGCTTCGGATACCGAACTCATCATTGATGGCTTTTAGTACTGGCGTAATCGCATTAGTGGTGCAGGACGCGGCACTGACAATGGTATCGCTGGACTCCATCTGATCGTGATTGACGCCATAGACAATGTTCTTGATGTCTCCCTTGGCCGGCGCTGTGAGCAGAACCTTTGCAGCACCTGTGGATTTGAGGTGCAGGCCCAATCCCTCCCGGTCTTTCCATATGCCGGTGTTGTCTACGATCAGCGCATTATCTATTCCATACTGGGTGTAATCCACGCTATCGGGGGAACTGGCATAGATGACCTGGATGTAGTTCCCGTTGGCGATAACAGCGTCATTTTCCTCATCGATGGTAATGGTGCCGTTGAAGGGTCCATGTACCGAGTCACGACGCAACAGGCTGGCACGTTTGTGCAGGTCACCTTCGCGTCCGCCACGTACCACGATGGCACGCAGGCGCATTTTATTACCCGAACCAGTACGTTCTATGAGTAGCCGGGCCAGTAATCGACCGATGCGTCCAAATCCGTAAAGCACCACATCCTGGGGTTCCTCCAGAAGGCTGCTGCGTCCCGTATTGATCTCGGCAAGTTGCTCCTGCAGAAACTCGTTCAGGGATCGATCCGACTCATCCTTCTGATAGTCGTAACAGAGCTTACCGAGATCCACTCTTGCCGGGGCCAGATCCATGCCGTTGAGTGCCTCCAGTATTTCGTAAGATCTGTTGATATCCAGCTCTTCTCCCACCATCTGGCGGGCAAAGCGATGTGCTTTGATAATGTCGATGGTCGTGGCATTCATCAGACGGCGGCCGTATACCCGAATCACGACGCCTCTTTCACGATACATCTGACCCACGATGGGAATCATTTTCTCCGCCAGGATCTGCCGGTTTTTCCATTTGTTCAAATGTAATTCGCTTGCCGATAAGCTCATCTAAAAACCCCATCGTTCATTGTGGATATATTGCTGTGTAAGCAGGAGTTGCATTACTTTGTGAGGGTGAATAATACCAGAGAACGAGAAAAATTGTGCAGTGCAATATAATTAGGATTCTTAAGCTCGGTTGTTGACAGGATGGTGCTTTTCGCGCTGGGTCAGGAAGGAAATGATTCGATAGTCGGCCATGCACAGGAAACCATCGATGCAGTATTTTCAAGTTCTATCCATACAGCGCAGGAGAGTAACCATGGAAGCCCCAAAATCCCTGGTGTGAGAAATATACCTGCACTTCTCCGGGTCTTATCAACCAGGACCCTGAAACAATCAGGGAATCAGCCTTCAGCTATGGGACAGATAAGGGGCGCGTAAAATATGACATATCCGGTCTTGCTCGCCTTGGGGTCAGGTTTCCCTGTTGCGGAAAGGTTACATGGAGGGTCCATGGGCCCGTTTCCGCATTTTGAATCTAAACCAGAACATAACTGCTCACCCCCCGGAGATTATCCCGCCTGGGCGGTCTGTGAAGGAAGTGTCTCTGGCAGGGATGCCAAAGCCAAGCCTGCAGTGAGGGTTTTACGGAGTCTTCCGCAACAGATTGCCTGTGCGGGATGAGTAGTTACACCAGAACACAGCCCGGTTTCCGAATATTATTTACTTTCCGCGAGCCTGAAACGATGATATCTCTCCTAAAGCATTTACTGAAGCTGGTTTTGATCATCCCGGTTTCACCCACTCTGCTATCCCAACCGACCTACCCACTCAATCCTGTTACTACCGCCGACCACTATTTTCTGTCTGGTGGGGGATTGGCTAGGATCGATCGTTCAACCGGGGCCATCGACTGGCACGTCACGGGTGTGGGTCAACTGCATGCGCCGGTTCTCGGTGATAACAGTCTGTTGACGGGGGGGACCCTGGGTGTCTACGCCATTGACAAATCCGACGGGCATATCCGGTGGCGACGCGACCTGGGAAGCTCCGCATTCAGCCCGGTGTTAAACAAGGGTCTCGCTTATGTCACCACGCGGGACGGGCGGTTGCTGGCACTCTCAGAGAAAGATGGCAGGGTTCAATGGAGCAGGAATCTGAGTGAAGGATGGGTTTATCCCCCTGCGCTGGAAGACGGGGTGCTGGTAACAGGGGGCAGAGACTCCCGGGTCTGGGGCCTGGATGCCCTGTCGGGAAAGCCCCGATGGCAATCAGTGCTGGATCAGGAAATGGTGTACAGCCCGATTTCAGCCGCCAATCACAGGGTTATCGTGACCACTTTCTCGGGGAGGGTTTTAGCCCTGGATACTCGGGATGGCAGCGAGATCTGGAGTAGACAGTTCTCTTCACCGAGTCTGGCGCCCGCAGTGATTGGCGGTCGTGTCCTGTTACCAGGAATGGATGGGGTTCTGAGGGCTCTGCACACGGATAACGGACATCTACTCTGGACGCAACCCCTTGATAGTCGCCCTGCGCAGCCCCTGCAGGGTCACGACAGTTTACTTATGGCCCTCACAGAGGAGGGCCAGCTGTACTGGCTGGATGCGGAATCAGGTGAGATCAGATTCCGCAAGCGTATTGAGGGCAGTCCGTTGGGCTTTGTGTTTCTTGAGAGCAACGCAGCGACAGTTATTTTAGCTGGGGGAAATAAATCGGATTTCTTCCCGGTCCTGGTAAATGTAGACCGATAAACATCATGATATTAAAAGGAGAACAACTATGACAAAAACAATGATGGCAGTCAGTGGCGCACTGATTTTCTCAGCATCCCAGGCAGTAATGGCGGGTCAGGAGGAGGTGAGTTACGCGGGGAAACTCTGGTCAGCGATGGAGAAAAACAACCTGGTCGGGGCAAACGCCATCGTATCGGTACCCTACACCGGTGTGCATCCCCATGGTGCCATACTGGATACACTGGATGCCACCACGACGGTGGAGGGGGAGAGTGGTGTCGTTCTTATCAAACGTAACTATGGTGGTGAAGGCGTCAGTAAGCAGGCCGTAGCAAACAGTCCTGCGAAATGGTTAAAAGCAGTGACGGTCATGTATAAAAGAGAAGGCTACGATCCGGAAACGAAAGACTGGTTCTGGGTCAAGTATTCTCCGGGCGGCGAAGTACTGAAAAACCCCAAGGGGATGCCACTGGCAGGTAAGGTGGGTAAAGGTGCCAACGCCGGTTGTATTGCATGTCACAAAGCAGCCCCCGGGGGAGATCTGGTCTTTAATAACGACCGTTACAAGTAATTCACTCAAGGGTACAGAGCGTTGTTCTTTGAGGACGGGACCCTACCCGCCTTGCATCCAGATATGCCGGTATTTCGCCATCACGGAGCCGACCGGGTACGGGTTGATTCCTGACTTTGTCCAGTCTGTGATATGACTCTCGGCGAGCCATGGAAAAGCTGCCTCACTGGCAACTGTTCCCCCCTCAGGCTCCCCCCATGGGGGGGAGTAGATACCCTCATTGATTGGAATAGTGGTCGGCAGTAAAGTGCAGATGATTGCAGGGACGCAAAATCATCCCATTTCGGAGCCCGCGTGTTATCCATGATGACCGAGGTGACGGTAAGGCGGAGTGTCTGCAGTCTGGTGTCTTCCACCGGCATGCCAATGGTGAAATGGTACAGATCCTGCCATTCGTGATCCGCCAGTTTGAGAAGCTGGTGGATCACATCATCGAAGAAGCAGCCGATTCCGGTCCCTCTCAATCCCTTCTGCTCTGCTTCCAGGTAGAGAACCTGTCCGATGATGCCTGATTCCCAGAACAGGCATGGGTAGAGCCAGGGTGCCCCCTTGAGCAGCGATTCGAAACGGGCCAGCATACAGAGGGAGAAAGTGCTGTCGCCGGCGATAGCCTGATGGCAGCTGGCCCTTGCGGCAGCAGTACGTACATCACCTTCCACCAGGAGATACAGTGGAATATCTTGATCTATTCTTTCCCAGCTGAACTCATCGGCGAAACTCTGCTGCAGCACTTTCAGATCCTGGATATCTCGTACCAGGCAATAGAGTCCGGGTGACAGCCTCTCAACCTGATGTACGAAGATCACCAGGTGCAGGTTAGTGGTGGTGGGTAATGCATCGAATGGTGAGCATTCCCGGGGCAGAGTGGCGGACAGAGTCTGCACAAAAGACTCATAGCTGATATGGCTGGTTGCCGGGTCAAAGCTTTGGGCACTGCGGCGTTGGCGAATTATTGATTCTGCCGTCTGGCTCGACGATGGGTTGCAGGCAGCCTCTGTTGTACGCTGGTGTTGCCGGGGAAGCTCCGGCGATCGAGTGGTTTCAATCACTTGATCGATCAAAGGCCATTGGATGTGGGATCGGCTCAGCTGATTGGGCGTATCCCGGTATTCGGGAATTTGTAATGTTTCAAGCCATTCGACCAGGTTCTGTTCGTCCGGATTCTCCGTTCCAACCCAGCAGAAGCAGTCGGCATGTTCTGGTTCACCCTGACGGCTTCCGGTTGCCTGAAAACCTGATAATCGATCGAGAAATTCTCCTTTGATTTACGGTCGGACAAACAGTTTCCAGCCGCGAAGTGCAGCGGAGAAACCCAGACTGCCCAGTGCGTGTCCCACGTCGTACTGGGTATAGCGAAATGTCCGTTCACCGTATTTCCATGCTTCGCGCCAGAATATACTGGAGAGTATCAATCCGAATCCTTGCAGTCCCTTCACGGGCTCGATCTCCGGGCTTCCAAGCTCCGCTCTTATCTCCAGGTGGTGGGGCAGGGGATTGTAGTGGGCAATGCAGGCTGGCACTCCAATACACTCAGGCAGTATCAGATAGCATTCTGTGGGGTGCAGGTTGCCACTGGCTGGGTTCATTCTGAGTGACCATTCGGTGCTTTCGTAACACTTCCAGGCAGACAGCCCCAGACCCAGTTCGAGGAAGGCCGAGACGGCTGCCAGATCGATGAACTTCGGTTGAAACAAAACTTCGAGGACACTGCTCATCCCCCAGATACTACCCCCCATGGGGGGAGAGTAGATACACCTCGAGTTTATTCCACAGGGCCTGTGTGTGCTGTTGATTGAGGTTTTCTGCTGAAGCAACAGGGTTTACTATAGATGTTCACTGTTTTCCGACTCTGCAAAGACAGCGGGAAGCAAGCGCTAACCGGGTGTATATCCGGGAGGCACAATCGATGCGCTACTGAAAAGTCGCTTGGCCGGGAGAGGATTTGAAACACGAGGAAATCATTGGGCCGGTACGGCATTGGGTGGAAACTCTGGTGGTGGGTTTAAACCTCTGTCCGTTTGCAAAGCGTGAGCTGGTCAGGAACCGGGTGCGCTATGCCGTGACGGAGGCACAAACCGAAAAACAACTCCTGGTCGATCTGCAAGCCGAGCTGGAGTTGCTTTCAGGGGATGAAGGGATTGAAACCACTTTGCTTATCCACCCCGAAGTGCTGCAGGCGTTCTACGATTACAATCAGTTTTTAAGCGATGCTGACGATCTGTTGATCCAGCTGGAGCTGGATGGTGTTTACCAGATAGCAAGTTTTCACCCGGA
Source organism: Gammaproteobacteria bacterium (assembly GCA_024227135.1). GTDB lineage: Bacteria > Pseudomonadota > Gammaproteobacteria > Chromatiales > Chromatiaceae > JAHEHQ01. Next base: position 3,440 of record JAAELC010000223.1, on the reverse strand, counting down.
CTATCAGTTTGGGGGTACCGAACCAGATGATGCGGAGAACTACACGAACAAGTCTCCCTTTCCCATGCTGCACCTGATCAGGGAGGAGAGTCTGGAGCGGGCCATAGCCGGTTATCCTGATTCGGACCTGATCCCCGAGCAGAATATCGAACAGCTGAACAGTCTGGGTCAGGACAAGATGAAGGCTCTATTGCAGGCTTGTTTCAACGCAGGTAAAAAAAGCAGCCACTCAGACTGATGTTTCATTCCATCCCGTTCCAGTTATGCCAGCACGGGTTTTTAATCCCCCGTTGGGGTTGAAAAGGACGGCAGCTACCCCGCGTCGTGCCGGCCGGTATGTTCAACTGAAACGAATGCTACGGACTACGCTATTGCTTTTCCGCGCAGTCAGCCACTGAATACTCTATTCCAGGTTTCCACAGATTTGCCCGCCACCCAGTTTGTGGTTGCTTCGTTGAACGCCAGAAAATGGCTGCTCTTAAGGTGAGCCTGAAACACGGCTTCATCACTGTAGATTTCGTACAGGAACACCCGGTCAGGATTCTTCGGGTCTCTGCAGACGTCAAACTGCAGACAGGAACCTTCCCGTTCCAGTGAATGTTGAGCCTGCTGGGTCATTGCTTCCATGAAAGCCTCCCGATGTTCGGGTTTACTCAGGAATTCAACTGTGACAACGAACATTTTCATCTCCTCGTATGAGGGGTAGTGGTAAAAATCAAATATCCCGTCCTACTTGCTTTCCAGCCCAGCTTCTGCGTTGTGGAAAAGGTTGCATAGAATAGCTATGCGCCCCTTTCCACGCCTTGAATCTGAACCATCCCGGCGCTACGCTTTCCCTGCTTCGCTTGGGCACCGGTCCTGGGCATCCTGCCCAAGCCATTCACTGCTACGCAGTTCATCCAGCACAATTTCTGGATACTGATTATTTTTCTCGGTCCTTAGAATAAACAATCCGTGTAACTGCTCAGCCCCAGAGACTACCCCCCATGGGCGGTGAGTAGTTACCAATCCGCTACGGTTTTTTGAGTGCCTTTGCCTGTTCTGGTGTAAGGAATCTGGTGTTCTGCTGCTTGAGTAAAAGAAAGAGTTTAGCTGTCTCTTCCAACTCTTCGGTAGCATAGACTGCATCCTCCAGCGATTTACCCGCCACCACAGGTCCATGATTTGCCAGTAACACCGCATGATGCCTGGAAGCCATCTCTTTCACAGCCCGGGCCAGATTGATGTCACCGGGCGGGTGGTAGGGGATCAGAGGCAGGGTACCGATTTTCATCACGTAGTAGGCCGTAATGGGTGGAAGTACATTGGCGGGTTCCACGTCGTGGAGACAGCTCACAGCTACAGAGTGAGTGGAGTGAAGGTGCACAGCAGCGCCTGTTTTCGGGCGCTCCTCGTACATGCAGAAGTGCAGGAAGCTCTCTTTGGTGGGTTTATCCCCGGCGATCAGGTTGCTTTGGTCATCAAACCTGGAGAGCCGGGCAGGATCCAGGTTTCCCATAGTGGAGCCCGTGGGTGTCATAAGCCAGCCGTCATCCACTCTCACGCTGATGTTTCCCGATGAACCAAAGGCAAGGCCGCGGTCGAACATGGATTTTGCCATCCGCACCACCTCGTCTCTTGCTCGGTTTTCATCCATTTCAATACGTCCAGTGCTTTTTCAAAGAAATCGTCGCCGCCGAAATTACCTGATTTCAAGGCAAGTCTGAGCTTTGTCTTTCCCAGGGTCATACACCAGGGTACCCCAGGTTCGATTTCCACGCCTATCTCCATGGCCTGAATGCCCAGTTTCTTAACCACTGCCCCTGAGGTTTCCCCACCCGCCACAATCAGTTGCTCCACTCCCATTGCCACCAGTCCTGTTGCCAGTGTGGCCATTGCTGTTTCGATCAGTTCTCCAGCTGCCTGGCTTCCCCGACTCACCTCGGACCAGGAGATCAGGCCGACAGGAGCACGGGCCTGGCGACCCAGGACCCGGACCAGGTCCGGATCTCCCATGGGTGTCAACGGGTGATCCTTCATGCTGGATTCCGAAAGCAGCCGGTCACCCACAAACAGGTAACCCTGATAGATGCTGCGACCATTCGCCGGAAATGCAGGGCAGGCGATGGTGAAACTATCGTCAAGCTCCGCCAGCAGTGCTTCGGCTACAGGCCCGATATTGCCTTGATCCGTGGAGTCGAATGTGGAGCAATACTTGAAGAAGAACTGCTCAGCACCATTGCTCTGCAGCCAGTTGAGTGCCGCCACGGATTCCTCGATCGCCTCCTGAACAGGAGCAGTCCGGGACTTGAGAGCAATGACCACGGCATCGCTGTCGGGGCAGGGGAAATCCTGTCCGGGTACACCGATGACCTGGACTGTTCGCATGCCCTCTTTGACCAGCGTATTGGCGAGATCAGTCGTACCCGTAAAGTCGTCGGCTATACAGCCCAGCAGCAGTTGTTTGCCCATCGTTGGTTCAAAAAACTCCCTCTTTTCAGAATGTCCAGAAGATTATGAGTGTATTCCCTCGTGCCCTGGTCACCGCCGAACTCCATCGGTCGCAACGCCCGGGTTTCGAATCCTTTGCTGACCCCGGCCTCCAGCGCAACGGCTGCTTCACACATCGCGGGTATTCCATGCCGGCCGCCCAGCCAGTCGAGCATCATGCCGGCGGACAGGAACATTGCGGTGGGGTTGGCTTTGTCCTGGCCCATGATGTCCGGTGCACTGCCGTGGGCAGGCTGAAACAGTGCATAGTCTTTTCCAATCTCCCCGCAGGGGAGGGAGCCATACCCATACCGCCGACCAGTCCTCCGCCAAGATCGGAGATGATGTCGGCGAACATATTTTCCATCACCATGACATCGAAATCCCAGGGCCGCCTGATCAGATCGAGTGCCTGTGCATCGACATAGTTGTATCCGGTCCCGATGTCCGGGTGCAATGCTGCCCGTCCGTCAAATATCTTGCGGAAAAAAGCCATGGCCTTGAATACATTCGCCTTGTCCACACAGGTGACCAGGCCTTTTCCCCCTCTTTCCTTGCGTCGACGTGCGAGTTCAAAGGTGCAGTCGAACAACTCTTCGCACACCGGACGGGTGATTCTCATCGTTTCGGTCGCTTCCCGGTCATCGATGACTTCACCGCGTCCCTGGGTGTAAAAGAGTCCCTCGGTGGATTCCCGCATCACGATGAAATCGATGTTTCTTGACCGGTCGTCCAGGAGTCTCTGAGGAACATTGGGATAAGCCTTTACCGGTCGTACACCCGATATCAGTTTATAGTTGTCTCGAAGTTTAAGATGTGGAGAGATCTCCGTGCCGTCCGGACGCCTGACCCCAGGAAGGCCTGCACCCAGGAGTATGGCGTCGGCATCACCTATCTTCCCCATGTCCTCATCACGCATCTCGCAGCCCGTGCGCTGATAGAGTCCGGCATCGATTTCAAAAGTCTCATAG
>JAAELC010000222.1 GCA_024227135.1 Gammaproteobacteria bacterium | reverse complement strand
GGGCCCGGTGCATATTCTCCCGCTCACAGATAATCTCCATGAGCCGGTTTCCTCCTGTCGAGGGGTCGGTAAGGTATGACGCTATAGTCATTTCAGACGACTGCTGCGCTGTGATCATAAGTACATACCTCCTACTGCCTCTCTCATTTATCCCCACCATTCGGCTGGGGCCACCGTTTAGGCCTTCAGCTAGTCTGCCACCTCCCGGCTTTTCTATTCACCGAGCTCGTTTACTAACCTATTATGCCCTCTGCTGACTTCTCACATGAAATAGGAACCGGTTACCCGATCCTCAGCCAATTTCCATCGCACGCGACTTCCCTTGGCACATGGGAGATCTCCGGGGAGTGAATACATGTCTTTCGTTGCTATGCCGACCACGCATCTGGTTCTTCTTAATGGATAGAGGACTTAAGACTGTGTTGCGCCCTGGTCCCAACCAGATTCGCCTAACTCGATTCCTGTACGTCGCCCCGCACATTCGCGCTACCCTGCCGTAGCAAGGCTGCCTCCTTCAGAGCAATCGTCACCGACTACCCCTTGCAATAGCGC
>JAAELC010000221.1 GCA_024227135.1 Gammaproteobacteria bacterium | reverse complement strand
TCTTAGGGCCTCGGAAAATATGATTTGTCCCAAAATGGCGCCGAATTGTTGTCCAGATTCAAGGCGTGATAAGGGGCGCATAGCCGTTCTATGTAACCCTTGTCACAACGCGGAAGCTGGGCAACAAGGCAAGCCAGACGGGATGAATCATTTTTTCCGCGGCCCTAATGGTATTCCTGAGTCCTGGCTCTTGTACTAGACCCGCTTGTGATAAGAATAACCGGCCCGGGCCGTTTCCGGTTCGATGCTTTCCGATGATTCCCCACCGTAACAGTCGCGCAGACAATCCAGCGCTTTTCTGTGCTTCAGCAGATCCTCGGTGAGTCTTTCAAGGGAATAAATCCCTCCCGATCGAATCTCGGCAATCCCATGGCGAATTCCCCGCTTCAAACCATTGCACGCTGCATTGACAGGTGAAGGCTGAAGCTTGCGCAGCAAAAGCCAGGGTACCAGCCAGGACAGCAGAAGAAGCAGCACGGCATGAACCGCAAAATCGAAACCGAGAAACGAACCCTCGTTCTCCGTACCCGCGTAGAAAGCGGTAACCACGTAGGTTATTTCCCAAATAGCGGCCATTAGAGGCAACAGCCAGCTCAATACACCGACAAAACGATAGAGGCCCCTTCCCCAGATACCACCCGGATCAGCCTGGAATTTGACGATGACATCGCTGGTGGTGGCCAGAAACCTCTCGCGACCGGTGCGATTCAATCCGGAGACAGCCGCCTGCTCTATGGCACCCATGGGAATACCCTGATCCCGCAACATGTTCTCCAGTTCCAGGGTCATGGTGCTCATGCGGGTATCAATGCGCCCGTTCCAGGTATCTCCGGGTAGCCGCTCGGGAAGCTGCTGCAGCTTTTCCGGTGGTATTTCAGGTTTCTTAATAGTGAACCCGGAGTTGTCACTCAACGAACGGGTGTGAAGATCTGCGTTGAGCTGCAGCTCGGTCTCCATTTCTGTGAGATGCCGGTTCAACATCCGTTTCCAGGCTGGCATCAACGCTTTCAGGTTCCAGGAATCGAGAACCCTGGTATAACGGGCAGCCAGTTCTTGAACCTCCTGGTTCTGTGCCCTGATTCCCAGACGCTGCAGTAGTTCCATCCCGTGGGTGCGGATTGCCTGATTGATAGTGGTTTCCAATGCCGGAAACTCATCCTCCGGCGTGCCCTCCATGCAGGAAGTCCTCAAAATCACAGGATTAGAAAAACCTTCGGATTCCAAAAGGCTGCTCAGATGTCTGGCCTGAACCTCATCACCCTGATCCCAGTGATTGATCACAAACAACCAGGAGTGCCTGTTACCCCGCTGCTGCAGAAACTGCCAGCCAAGATCGTCCTGGTAACGTTCGGGGCTCACCACATAAACCAACCAGTCGATGTAGGGCAGCCAGGCTTTAACCATTTCGTGATGCCGTTGCTCAACACTATCGATATCGGGCATATCCAACCAGGCAATCAGCCGGCGATGATCGTCATTGTGGTAGGCGATACGGGTCTGATCGATGGGCAGTTCTTCCGGCAACTTGTCGATTCGATAGTCCTGGTGCAGATACAGGGTAACCTCATGAGAGGTGGGGCGTTCTATACCCACACGGGCGATTTCTCCCCCGGCGAGACGATTGAGCAGGCTGCTTTTTCCAACACCGGTACCCCCGAAAAATGCCACGATCAGAGGGCGCTGCCCTTGTTGAGCAAACAACATCTCGGCCTGGTGTTTTTCGATCAGTTCAAGCTGTGCCAATTCCTCATCGGGTAGCCAACCTGCTTCATTGGCACGCTTCGCCCATGATTCCAGCGCCAGAAACTCGCTTTCCAATAGATTCGTCATAATCGAATCCCGCGTTCGCCATCGACCCCGGACACACCACCAGCCTCTGGTGACGCCCGGTTGACGATTACCGGGTTGAGGGGGCATATCTTGAGGCTTATGTGCCTTGTCATATTAGGGCCTCGGAAATCATGTATCGTCCTATAATGCGCAGGGTATCAGCTCAGATTCAAGGCGCAGATGAAAGCGCATATCATCGATTGTGCAACTGAATCTGCAACGCAGAAGCTGAGGTGAGAGACCAGCAGGATGGGATGATTCATTTTTTCCGCGGCCCTTAGGGCCGGTCAACGCTTTATTCCGTCACTCATTTCAATGCGGCCAGTTGGGCTTCCGCATTTTCCAATAACTGCCTTGATATGGCGTAGCACCCATCCTGCGGCATCAGCAGTGGCAACTCAGCCAGTTTCTGACCCAGCACCCCTTCAATGAGATGAGTGGTTACCATCTCCAGTTGACGATTTTTCAGTTCCTCCTCCACCTGGCCCATGTAGCGCCCAACCGCACCTTCAGCTAAAAAGGAGGTAACCGAAAGCATCGCGGGTGTCAAAATCAGATCGTTGAGTCCTATACCACCGGTCTTTATCGCCAGAACCAGTGCAGCGGCATCCGCCGTGGCTCTGGTCGCCCGCAGACCGTTCAGGGCCACCGGGTGATCCTGAAGGTGTTCAAACAGTTTTTCACCGGCTCCCTTGATCTCTTCCTCAAACTCAGACTGGTATACCTCCATTTCCCGAGAGAGGCTGGATCGGATCTCCTGGTGATCCCGTTTGAACTGTCCTTCGAGGTTTTTCCACCATACTGCGGTTTCAGTTCGATCATTGGCTATCTGTTCCCCAATCTGCTGCCGAACCCTGACCATCAGATGGGCAACCGCCTCTTCGATCACCTTGACTTCATGACCCTGGTCAGAGGGCTTTTCCCGAGAGTATTTCTGTTTGTAGAGCGCATGGAGTTTTCGAGCCGGCCAGGTAAGCACTTTACGGGTCTGCACCAGTGCACCGGCAATGCCAGGAATTTCGAGTAATTCAAGCAGCTTTGCGATGGCTCTCTGCAAACTGTCAGAATAGTCCGGATTGTGCAGGTAATCCCGTCGATACTGGTCCGTCAGCTGAAGTAAATCTTCATCGATCAGCGATTGCCATCGATCAGCGGCGGCGTGTTCACACCGCACAGGTTCCACCCATTGTTCCCAGTAATGATCCAGCAAGGTAGCCAAGGTTTCATCGGCCACCTTCTCCGAGGATGCTGCAACCAGGCCGGAAAGCTGATTCCGGAGTGCAACGGCTTCTTCGGCATTCCACAGAAGCTCCTCAGGCCCAGACTTATAGGGCAGAGTCAGCAGTGCCGTGCACCCCACTGAAGCCTGTACCAGTCGCTGGGTCATGGAGCTGAGCAGTTGTTCGGATTCCTTACCCGAGGTCTTATTGATGCAGATAACCAATGGCTGCTTAACCGGTGCAATCAGGTTCAACATCCGCCAGACACTCTGGTCAGCATACTTTTCCCGGCTGACGACCAGCAGCAGTATATCCGCCAGGCCACAGATTACCGGCACCATATCCCGGTACTCTCTCGAGTTAACCGAATCAAAATCGGGGGTATCCCAAAGTATTGCGGAATCCGGAAAAGCCGGATTCGTCCCGGACAGGGCATACGTATCGGGTTGTCCCTCCACCAACTCACCGGCAGGAACGAGTTGCCAGTCCGGCAATAGTTCTTCCAGGATGGGTGCCAGAGTTTCGAGTTCCCCGTCCACTGCAAAGGCCTGTGGATGACGGGTGAAACCCGCCAGGGGACTGGCCTTTGCCGCCTGATCTCCAAGCACCAGGTTAACCACCGTACTTTTACCCGACTGAGTGGGACCTACCACTACCAGTTGGGGAGGAAGCGGCTCCCTGCCTGCCCTGAGTTTTCGGCGTCTCAATAAAGTACGGCCGTAGATAAGGGCTGTTACGGTGAACGAGTCTAAACTGCCAGGGGCAAACTCTGACTGGGCCGGAAATGCCAGCAAGTGGTCTAGCAATGCGGAAACCGACTCCAAAGGGGATTGGGGCTTGGTCATACGTTGAGACTGCGACTACCCCTGTTGATCGGAGGATTTCTGCTCTGAAACTTCGTAGGAGGCAGGGTTCTTGACTACTGGTTTTTCGGGTGGCAGATCATCGTCCATGAGAATCCGGCTCGCTTCACCTTCCAGGTCTTCAAACTGACCTGTTCTGGCAGCCCAGAAAAAAACACCCACACCCAGAAGGCCCAACAGAATCATTCCGGGAATCAGGCCATAAATCACATCCATCGGTTTCGTCCGGTCATACTTTTTGCCGTCTCGGTAAAATAAATCTGCAGTCAATGTCCGTAATGCCTGCTCTGTCGAGATTCCCCCACCGCACCTAATAGCACTTACTTAAGCTTAAAAGCCCCGTCATTGCGAGCCCCTCACCCCGCTGCGCGGTCACAAATCGATGAGGAACTGTAGGTTAAGTTCTTCAAGAGCGTAGCGTGGCAATCTCTCTTG
>JAAELC010000220.1 GCA_024227135.1 Gammaproteobacteria bacterium | reverse complement strand
CGTGTTTTCGACAAAATTAATTCATTATTAATCAATGAGTTAAAAATCGTGTTTTGCCAAAAACTGAGTTCTCGGACAGCCTCCTAGTGCTGTTGCGGATTTTCGTCCGGCTGTGCTTTGTTTTGCAGCTCCTGCATGTGCTGTGCATAGAGAGCATCGAAGTTAACGGGGGTCAGTAGCAATTGAGGAAAGCTACCCTTGCTGACCAGATCTGATATGACTTCTCTGGCGTAGGGGAACAGAACATTGGGGCAATATGCGCTCATCATGTGGCCCATCTCATTCCCGGGAAACCCCTTCACGGTGAAGATGCCTGCTTGCTTGACTTCCACCAGGTATGCAGTCTTGTCTCCCAGTTTCGTGGTCACCGTGACCGTCAGAACCACTTCATAGTTGTCACCACCAAGGTCGGTGACAGAGCTGTTGAGATTCAGGTTGGGATCCGGTTTCCATTCCTCGGTGAATACAGCCGGAGAATTGGGAGTTTCATAGGAGACATCCTTGATGTATATACGTTGCAGAGCAAACTGCCTTGGGTTTTCGTTGGTCTGGTTTTCTTCGGTCATTGTCTGAATCTCGTTGTGTTATCGGGTGTTATTTCTTGAGGCTGATTGGCAGGTTGGCGCTTTGCCATGCCATGATGCCGCCGCTCAAGTTATAGACTTTCTCAAAACCGGCGGTACGCAATTGTTTGCAGGCCCCGGTGGATTGCGCGCCGGAACGGCATGTGACTATGATCGGCTTGTCTTTGTGCTTTTCAATGCGCCCCAGCTGGCTTTTGAGGCCATTCACCGGGAGGTTGACGGCATTGATGATGTGGCCTTTAGTAAAATCAGCAATGGGCCTGACATCCACAACGACCGCTTCTTCCCGATTGATCATTTCGGTTGCTCTCTGGGGATCGATAGAGAGTTTTCCGCCCCCGGCGAGCAGATTCTGGGCTAACAGAATCAGCACCAGCACCAGAGCTCCAAAAAGGAAAGGGTGGTTGGTTACAAATTCAAGGTGGTTGGTTACAAATTCAATTTGCTGTTCCATGGGTATCCGCGTGTGGAATGAGTGGCAGTGGGTACAATCGGCGCATTCTACCCCACAAGCGGGCTTCTTCACACGTCCGTTTAATCTGGAGAGCCACAGGCCGGATGGTAAAACCCATGATTGGTGGGTTTTCAGGCGGATCTATCCTGTTTCGGGCAGAGAGACGGCCGCAGTCCGGCAGGAGAGACAAGAATGCGCTTTTGTCAGTCTGGGGAGAGGCTTCGGCTCAGGGCGTCCCACCAGCCGGGCTGAAGCTGCGGGACCGGCACCGCGCCGCCACCCGGGGCGACCACTAACGAACCTGAACCGACAACTGCTGTGGCAGCGTCAGCGAGGAACGGGTCGTTCTCAGTGTCCGTGGGTACAGAACACTTCACGCATCATACTGATTAACTGCAGCGTTCTGGCATCGCTGACCCGATAGAAAACCCGGTTGGCATCTTTTCTGGAAGCCAGGATGCCCTTGTCCCGAAGTATGGCTAAATGCTGGGATATATTGCTTTGGGATGTACCCACCTGTTCCACGATTTCCTGCACGCTGACTTCCTCTGCCCCGAGAGTGCACAAAATTTTGAGGCGCAGAGGATGAGACATCGCTTTAAGGGATCGGGATGCCCGCTCGATATCTTCGTCATCGGAAAAGATATTGTCCAGGTCGGGTTCGAAGCCGCTGCTGGCTTCTATGACCGGTTTTTTCGTGGCGTCAAATTTATTTTCCATGCGAAGGACTCGTTTTAATGAAAGGCTAATAGAATAATAAACTGTTTTTACGTAATTTTAGAAAATATTTCAATCCTCAGAGTAAGGGAACTGCAGATAAGTCCCATGATACGGTCTCAATTATGGTTCAATGGCGACAATATTATCTTCCAAAACCGGGAAAAAAGTGATCTAATGCCAATTTTTTCAATAGGTTACTATCATCATATGAATTTTTCGGGAGTTACAGGGCCGAATCGGGATTCCGGGAGACAGAAACTTTCAGTGCCCCTTGATGAACTGATGTACTTTCATGGAGAATCAGGCGGTGGAGTATCTGGGTCTGTTACAGGCTTGAACTGCTGGTTTCCGACGACTTCCTTTTCCCCGTTGCTCTCTGTCCCGAGTACCTGATGGGCACATCCTCGGTACGGGAGCTAAGGGTCGCGGAAAAATACAATTATCCAGTCTTGCGTGTTTTTTTGGTTCAGCCTCTGCGTTGTGGAAAAGGTTGCTTAGAATAGCTATGCGCCCCTTTTGCATCCTCGGCTTCGTTAACGGTGCATCCATGCACCACTACTCACGCCTTGAATCTGAACCATCCCGGCGCTACGCTTTCCCTGCTTCGCTTGGGAACCGGTCTTGGGTATTCTGCCCAAGCCATTCACTGCTGCACAGTTCATCCAGTGCAATTTCTGGATGCTCATTAGTTTCCGCGGCCCTAAGGGCATCTTGACGATGAGATTGCTGTGGATTCTCGCACTGCTGGCAGTGACCGGTTCTTCCTGGGGCGATGGGAACCAAACTGGGGAGTTGGGCGAGAAGGAAGATGAGCTGCGGCAGATACGAGGACGCATTGAGGCGCTTCAAAGTGATCTGATCAACAGTGAGCAACGGCACCAGGATCTGATGAAGGAACTCAAGGCCGCGGAACAGCTTCTGGGGCGCTCGGCAAGCCATTTGCGGGAGATTAGAGCACGCCTGGATCAGCAACAGGCAGCACTGGATAAGTTGAATATCAGGCGTCAAGCGAAACAAAAGGCATTCGATCAGCAACGGAGTGCGTTGGCGCGGCAGTTGCGCGCAGCCTACGCGATGGGACGCCAGGAGCGGATTAAAATACTTTTGAATCAGCAGGATCCCTCCGTAGTCAGCCGGGTGATGGTGTATTACGATTACTTCAATCGCGCCAGAACCGTGCAGATGGAACGTATAGGGAGGGTAATGGCAGAACTGGACCAGATTTCCGACGAAATCAGAACTGAGGATCAGCGATTACGCGAGTTGCAGGCACAAGAGTTGCGTCAGGCAGACGAAATGGCTGGGATTCGCGACCTCAGGCAGGAACTGGTGGTGGCTTTGGGTTCCGACATTCGAAGCAAAGACCAGGAATTGAAATCCTTGATCAAGAGCGAGGGACAGCTGAAAAAACTAGTCGACAGCCTGCAGAGCAATTGGATAACTCAAAATCTTGATACAGAGGCGAGTACGCCGTTTATTTCCAGAAAAGGTAAATTACGTTGGCCCCTGAAAGGCAAACTGTCAGCCCGGTTCGGTACCACTAAAGCAGGAAACCTGAAGTGGGATGGGGTCATGATAACCGCACCGGAAGGTGTCGAGGTAAACGCTGTACACTATGGTCGTGTCGCCTTTGCCGACTGGTTGCAGGGGTTTGGTTTGTTGCTGATCATTGATCACGGTGGTGGCTACATGAGCCTCTATGGTCACAATCAGAGCCTGTTCAAGGAAACAGGGGAGTGGGTAGAACCCAATGAACCGGTGGCGCTGGTGGGCAGCAGCGGTGGAAACACCAGGCCGGGAGTCTATTTTGGCATTCGGCATAACGGCAAGGCCATCAATCCCCGGGCCTGGTGTCAGCGTGGCAAAGGCAATAGGGTTGGCGCAATGTTGAACATGGAGTCAGAAACATGGCTCGAAATCCGAGAACACACTGAATCGGTGAGTTACGTATGAAATATCGGCATTTAATTGTTTCGATAGTGGCGCTGAGTATTAGTCTGGGGGCGTTTTCTTCCCCCGGTCAGGCGAAAGAACCGGTGGATGCCAATGTCCCGGTGCGGGATCTCAGGGCATTCGCTGAGATTTTTGGAAGAATCAAGCAAGACTACGTGGAACCTGTGGATGATCGTGAGCTTCTGGGCTATGCGATTCGCGGTATGCTCTCTGGCCTTGACCCTCATTCGGCCTATCTGGATGAGGAAGAGTTCAGAGAACTGAAAGTGGGCACCAGCGGTGAATTCGGTGGGTTGGGCATCGAAGTCGGGATGGAAAACGGATTTGTCAAAGTAATCTCACCCATCGACGATACGCCCGCGCAGCGGGCAGGTGTCCAGGCCGGAGATTTGATTGTTCGGCTGAATGGGAACCCGGTGAAAGGAATGAGCCTGAATCAGGCGGTCAAAGTGATGCGAGGCAAACCCGGTACCGAACTGGTACTTACCATCGTGCGTGAAGGGGAGGACAAACCCATCACTCTGATGGTGCAGCGGGATGTAATCAAAGTCGCCAGCGTCAAGGGTCGAATGCTCGAAAAAGGTTTTGGTTACTTGAGAATTTCCCATTTTCAGTCCAGAACCAACGAAGACATGATCAAGTTGATTGCTCGGTTCAAACGTAAATCGGGTGGTCGGCTGAAGGGCCTGGTATTGGATTTACGCAATAATCCCGGGGGTGTGCTCAATGGTGCGGTGGCGGTGAGTGATGCTTTTCTCAAGGACGGAGTGATCGTTTACACCCAGGGGCGAAAAAAGGAATCCAGGCTGAACTATAACGCAACCCCCGATGATGTGGTTTCCGATGCACCCATTGTGGTACTGGTTAATGGAGGATCTGCCTCGGCTTCCGAAATCGTGGCAGGTGCCCTTCAAGACCACAAGCGGGCGATAATCATGGGTAGCCGGACTTTTGGTAAAGGTTCTGTTCAAACGATCGTTCCGGTCAATAAGAGTGCGGCGGTCAAGTTGACGACTGCCCGCTACTTCACGCCTTCCGGGCGCTCCATTCAGGCTGAAGGGATAGTACCGGATATACCGCTTTCCAATGTGAAGGTGACAGCGGTGGAACCTGCCAATGTCAGTCGGCTGAAAGAATCTGATCTCTCGGGGCATCTGGAAAACGGAAATGGAAAGGATGCTTCGGGAAAAACCGTTAACAATAGCAAGAAAAAGAAGAAGGGCGACGCCGAAGAACTGCTGGCTCAGAAGGATTACCAACTTAACGAGGCGTTGAATCTACTTAAAGGTCTCTACATACTGAATGGAAATGGCTGAGTATGCCCACTGGTACGACGGTACATGGGGTAAGGGTCGATGACTATAGTATGTCTGCCTCCAGCCCATGGTTAGCTTTTCAATGCAGAGCTTGAGTCCCCTGATCTCATGCTGTTCAGGCAGGATAGGGTGTGTTTCGTCTTTGCTGCTGGTTTTGTGGACCCCTCTCTGTGTGATTGCTTCCGAACCATTGCCCACCATTGCCATTATTATTGATGACATGGGTTATCAGGGGGAACTGGGTGATAGGGCGATCGCGCTGCCGGGTGCCGTAACCTATGCTTTTCTACCCCATACACCCCACGCAGTGCGCCTGGCCAATCAGGCCCACAGCGTGAATAAGCAGGTCATGTTGCATCTGCCCATGGACTCTAATGACGGTGCTTCCCTGGGACCGGGTGGTTTGACACTGCATATGACGGAGGCGGCATATCGAAGCGTTCTGCAAAAAAGCCTGGATTCGGTACCCCATGTTGAGGGCTTGAATAATCATATGGGTAGTTTGTTGACCCGGCATCCCGGTGCTATGAAATGGCTGATGCGGGGTGTAAAGGAACGATCTCCACTGTTCTTCATCGATAGTCGAACCACCCCCGATACGGTGGCTCAGAAGCTTGCTGAGGAGTTGGGTGTACCCAATACCCGACGGGATGTGTTTCTGGACAACGACCGGGATCCTGATGCTATCCGCCGGCAATTCAGATTGCTGTTGAGAAAAGCAAGACGCCAGGGTTATTCTGTCGGAATCGGGCACCCTTATCCAGAGACGCTGGAGGTGCTTGGCCACGAATTAAGTGGCTTGAGCGTCAAGGGCTTCAGACTGATAAGGGCTTCTCAAATGATTGCACTGCAAAGCGGTCATGAGTCAGAGCAGTCATCCCCTCCGTTGAAGTTTGCGAGACGTTCGAAAGCGTTACGCTGAAGATACTCCGAAAAACAGGTGTTTCAACTGCCATTTCAGTTGAATGGATAAATAATCAGAAAAAATGATTTGTCGGCGCAACTGCTCATCCCCCAGAGATTACCCCGCAGGGGTGGTCTGTGGAGGAAGTGTTTTTAGCAGGGATGCCAAAGCCAAGTCTACAGGGAGGTATTTACGACGTCTTCCGGAGCAAATTGCCCATGCTGGGTGAGTGGATGCGTGTCGGAAAGGATTCGGTATGGGATTGAGCGCCCCGATACCCTGTCTGCTCAGGGTATACGATTTGTTGGTGCTCATCCCCGTCAGTAGTCAATAATTGGTTGATTTATGTCCAAAGAATTCGATCGCATTTCACCAGACATCGCATGTCTTCATACTAAGAAACTCCCGGCAACACTTATTTCAACCCGGGGTGCACACTGCAAAGTGTGGCAGAGTGGTGGATACAAGATACGCTCTAAAAAAATGCATGTGGATCTCGTTATCAAGTGCCACAGGTTCAGTTGCAGCGATTCAGAAGTGCAACACTACCATCGCGACTACCTGCGACTTAAAAATGCGCTGAGTGACATGGTCCCATCCGCGCTGTTCATTAGAACCACTGTCGACGGAGATCCCAATCTGCTGGTGTTGGCCAGAGCGTTTACACCCTGGTTCAATATTGCCAATCCTGCCAACGAGGAGGAGGCGCTGCCTTTGCTGGGGAAGTTGAAAAAGGCACGTAAACAGCTAAAACTGTTTATCAGTGTCGCTAAGGAGTGGCGAAAGAAAGAGAGCAAAGTGATCGATTTGTTCGGTATTGATAATCTGATTATGGACAAGAGCCATCAGATTCGATACCTGGATAGCTTTGGGGTGTTTTTCCATGAAGATCTGCTGCATCTTATCGATGGGGTGGATATGGAACTCAGGGAGAAAATCGATCTGTCCCGTCAGCGCCTGGAGTACCTTGAGTATCTGCTGAAAAAAAGTCGCTCCTGAGTACTTCAGTGAGCCAGAACTCACAGGTACTCCATCAAAGGAATAAATCAGGATCCGTAACCGCTCACCCCCAGAGATTACCCCCCATGGGCGGTCTGTGGAGGAAGCGTCTTTGGCATGGATGCCAAAGCCAAGCCTACGGGGAGGTATTTATGGCGTCTTCCGCAACAGATTGTCCATGCGGAGTGAGTAGTTACCAGGATCCTTAAGATATTTCCTTGATGCAGTACTGGGTATCGCACCGCATCCTTATCGGAAATGATGGGGAATGTCGGTTGTCCACGGCGTGCAAACCTGGAGGAGTCGATGGGTGTGGCGCATATCTGGAGTAATGGTCCCGACTCCTTATCGGAAGCACACCGGCATTCTGTCTCTCACAACACCTGTACATCCTTGTACATTGCTGGGGGTGAAGCAGGGTATTCTGTGCTTTGCGCGGTATTGCTTCCCGTTGACAGGATTTAACCTGAAGAGACTCTGTTCGACAGCAGATCAGTGCATCTTATTCAACAGGAACTCGTCGTGAAGCTTGTTCGGGCGCCAGCATCACAGGGCGGTGAGTACCCGCTTCAGCCGTGCTTTGACCCGACTTGTCATGTCGCTGATGGCAGGATTATTCACGATACCGAGCACCGCTTCCGGGTCCATGAACTCCACTCTGACTTCCCCCGTATCTAGTTGTCTGACCACCACGTTGCAGGGTAAGAGTAATCCGATGGCAGGTTCTGCGCTGATAGCCTGTTCGGCCAACAGTGGGTTGCAGGCCCCCAGAATACGGTACGGAGGGATCTCCTTACCCAGCTTTTTCTTGAACGTGCCGGATACATCGATATCACTGAGTATGCCGAAACCTTCTTTCTGCAGTTCCTTACTGACTTTATCAATGGCGCCCTCAAAGTCAGTATTCACGATCTTTCCGAATCCGTAATCTGTATCCAATTTCTTTTCCTCTTATGTTCGAGTTCCAATTTCCGCGTCTCTAGTGCCGCTACTCCATCACTGTCTCAGTGAAGCAGTAGCGGCCCGGATAGTTTATCCGGGAGCATGATGAATGTGCCGATATCGAAGTCCGGCATCGATAATTATTCAATCACAAATCTGATGCTGAGCGATGAGATGGATGCGAGGGTGCGTTCAGACGTACCCGGTGATACTCTGCACTGCTTCTAACCAAATCTGAGTCGATCATTAGAACACTACCCAATAATCCGGATCATTGATCCGGGTTAGCTGCGAAACAGATTTCGCAACAGGATATAGCTGCCCGTCAGTCCAAGAAAAGCACCCGTGGAGGTTACCAGGGAGGCTGGTAGCAGAATACTCGGGCCCAAGGTCAACAGCATCGATCCGGAAATCAGCATGGCAGCCCCGGAAATGACGGCAACATTACCGCGATGGTTCTCCTGCAGCTGTTGCTGCAGTTGATCCAGCTGATTTGACCGCAGCTTTAATTCCGCCCGGCCTTCAGCGACATCCCTTAGTACTTTGTGTGCAAGTATCGGAATATCCGCGGCATGTTCGGTCATTTTCGGCAGATTGCTGCGCAGTTTTCGGGAGAAAGCCTTGGGTCCCATCTGCTCCTGCATCCAACGTTCCATGAACGGCTTGGCGGTCGTCCAGAGGTCGAGCTCCGGATATAGCTGACGTCCCAGCCCCTCTATATAGAGCAGTGTTTTCTGCAGCAGCACCAACTGGGGTTGCACTTCCATGTCGAAGCGTCGGGCTGTCTGAAAAAGATTCAGCAGAAAATGCCCGAAGGATATTTCACTCAAGGGCTTGTTGAATATGGGCTCACACACCGATCGTATTGCCGATTCGAACTCGTCGACCCGTGTATGCTTCGGTACCCATTCTGATTCCACGTGCAGTTCTGCCACACGGTGATAGTCGCGGTTGAAAAATGCCAGCAGATTCTCCGCAAGGTAGCGCTGATCCTCCGATGTCAGGGAACCAATGATGCCGAAATCCACGGCTATGTATCGGCCTCCCGGTTCTACAAAAATGTTGCCGGGGTGCATATCCGCATGAAAAAAGTTATCGCGGAATACCTGGGTGAAAAATATTTCCACACCCTGTTCACCCAGCTGTTTCATGCTGATACCCTGAGCTTTCAGGGCCGCAAGATCACCCACCGGGATGCCTGAAATACGTTCCATGACAAGTACGTTCTTACGGGTGAAATCCCAGTAGATTTCCGGGACGAACAGCAGGTCGCTTCCTTCCCAGTTGCGCCGCAGCTGAGCGGCGTTGGCCGCTTCCCGCTGCAGGTCCAATTCATCCAGTATGGTTTTTTCGTAGTCCCTTATAATTTCTATGGGGCGCAGCCGTTTTCCGTCCTTCCAGTATCGGTCTGCCAGACCCGCAATGATGTAGAGCAGTGCCATGTCCCGCCGGATGATCGTTTCTATTTCCGGCCGCAGGACTTTCACCACCACTTGTTCACCGCTCTTCAGGCGCGCACTGTGAACCTGGGCAATGGAGGCGGAAGCAAGAGGGACTTCGTCGAATTCATCCAGCAGGTTTTCAATGGGCTGGCGGTAGGCCTGCTCAATGAGTTTTCGGGCTTTTGAGCCTGGAAAGGGGGGGACTTTATCCTGCAGGAGTGCCAGTTCATCGGCGATATCTTCAGGGAGCAGATCGCGCCGGGTGGAAAGAATCTGACCGAATTTGACAAAGATAGGGCCCAGATCCTCGAGAGCACGGCGAATTCGAATGGGATAGCTGGGAAGTTTGTTGCGTCGAAGCCAGTAAAGCGGTGACAGGTAAAGCAGAAAACGCAGGGGCTTGAAAATATGGGTGGCGAAGATGACTTCATCCAGGCCATGCCGCAGCAGAATCCAGTTTATGGATATTAATCGCAGGCCGTCTGCGGGACGAATCAACGAGGTTTCCTCCGGTCGCCAAGGCCCTCTTTCGGGTCGTGCAGGTTCGCCTGCAGACGTTTCACTCGAGCCTGCAATCGCTCAGTATCGTCCCTCAGTCCGTCTACATCTGAGGCGAAACCGTCGATCTTCACCCGGACTGGCAACAGTCCGAGTTCTTCCTGCAGATACTCCTTGAGGTTCGACCTCAGGGTAGTGCCAGTGGTGCGTCCCCAGCGGTTGAGTCGGCGCACCCCGTTTCCCACTTCATGAGCGACGATATCTCCACTGAACCTGGATAGCTGTTCTTCCCAGTCTACGTTCAGGGAACCGAGAATCTTCCCGAAACGGTGGGCCAGTTCAGTATTTCCTTTGATTTTGACATCACCTGAAAATATCTGCTTGGAACTACTCCGGGAATTTCCCATCTGTGCGATCGCCAGGGGAGTACCCTGGAGCGTGCAATCAGGTTCGCCTTTCAGTTGGGTGAGAATCTGCAGACGATGGGGTCCAGGGGCGAGATAGAGTTGCAGGCCGATTCCCTCAAGGTCGAATGCGATGATATTTCCGTGCAGTCGGGAAAGCTGTTTCCCGGCCTCAGGGTCCAGTACCAGGAGAGAGTTGACTGCCTGTTCCAGACTGGCGGTAACGAGCGTATTCATGCTCACTTTTATTGGCCCGGGGGGGTTAGAGTTTGAAACCGCGGTGAACTGCGACGATGCCTCTGGTCAGGTTATGGTAATCACACCGTTCCAGTCCAGCCTGTACCATCATTTCCTTGAGTGTCTCCTGGTCAGGGTGCATGCGGATGGATTCCGCCAGGTAGCGGTAGCTGTCTGCGTCATTGGCGACGACTTTACCGATCAGTGGCAGCAATCGAAACGAATACAGGTCGTAGGCGGCTTTCAGGGGTGCCCCTCTGGGCTGGGAAAACTCCAGTATCAGCGCTCTACCCCCTGGTTTCAGCACCCTCTGCATCTCATTCAGAGCTTGCTGTTTGTCGGTGACGTTTCGCAGTCCGAAACCGATGGTGACACAATCAAAATAATTGTCAGGGAAGGGAATAGCTTCAGCGTTGACCTGGACGTAGTCAATGTTTCCAATCAGCCCCTCGTCGATCATGCGGGCACGGCCCTGTTCCAGCATCGCCGCATTGATGTCTGTCATGACCACCAGACCCTCCGGGCCTGTCAGGCCGGCAAACCGGCTGGCAAGATCTCCCGTGCCTGAAGCCAGGTCCAGTACCCGATGTCCCCTGCGGATACCGGCAAGCTCCGAAGCGATACGTTTCCAGAGTCGGTGGATCCCCAGGGACATAAGATCGTTCATCAGATCGTAGCGGGTTGCAACCGAATCAAAGACCTCTCGGACCCGCCCGGCTTTTTCTTCGACTTTTAGTTTTTCGAAGCCGAAATGGGTAGTGTCTCTTTCCGTCATGCTGCCTGCCCCCAACGAATTAAATTCGCTTTAAAACCGATTGTTAACGCCATGCTGCCACACCCGCCGGGCCCGCTGTTCTAGAAACCACCCGGGAACACGCGACTGTGCCTGATTACCGTTGTTCCGGGTAAGGGGATTCTATGGCTCATGGACCGGAAAAGAAAGTCTGAGCAAATACTCGTCGGTTTTTCCTGCTCTGAGTACAGGATCAAAGCGTGCAAGCCAGTTCCCGGCAGGATGTCACCTTATTGATGCTTCTGCCCGGCCCTTGAGCAGGCAACTGCCTGATCAAGGAGGCCCGGAAAGTCAGGAAGCGGTCTCCTTGCGCTTATGGCCGGCAGATTCCAGTCTGGCCAGATACTCGTTCCAGTTGCTTTCGTGGTTGGCGCCGAGGTTGTAAAGCGTGTCCCAGGAGTAGATGCCGGTATTGTGGCCATCATCGAAATGGAGGCAGACGGCATAGTTGCCGACCGGATCGATATGTCCGATATTGACTTCTTCCTTGTCGAGTTGCAGCACAGACTGGCCCGGACCATGTCCCTGAACCTCTGCTGAAGGTGAGAATACACGCAGGTATTCACAGGGCAGGTTGAAGTGTGCACCGTCGTCAAAGATGATCTCGAGCACCCGGGACTGGCGGTGCAGGTTGAGCTCTGTTGGTACGTATTTGGACATCTCTGGTACTCCATTCGGGTTTCTGTAGTCCCGGGCCGGTCGGTACCCGACCCGGAGAGGTATTAGGTGGAGGGTTGCCGCTGGCCTTAGGCTGACAGGGTCCTACAAAATGAAGCGGGTCAGATCATCATCTGAAGCAAATTCCGAAAGATTGTTGTCCACATACTCCGCATCGACAGTGACGGTTGATCCCGGCACCTCGGTGGCAGTAAAGGAGATGCCCTCAAGCAGCCGCTCCAATACCGTATGGAGTCTTCGTGCGCCGATATTCTCAGTGCGCTCGTTCACTTCCCATGAGATTTCGGCGATTCGCTCGATACCTTCGGCGGTGAACTGAAGGTTAACCTCCTCGGTTTCCATCAGCGCAATGTATTGATCGGTCAATGACGCATCGGGTTCGGTCAGGATCCGGGTAAAGTCGGCACTGCTCAGTGCACCCAGTTCAACCCTTATCGGGAGCCTGCCCTGGAGTTCCGGAATCAGGTCTGACGGTTTGGAAAGATGGAATGCGCCGGACGCAATGAACAGGATATGATCTGTCTTGACCATCCCCTGTTTGGTGGATACCGTGCATCCCTCCACCAGAGGCAGCAGGTCCCGTTGTACGCCTTCTCTGGAAACATCCGGACCACCGTATTCGGAGCGACTGGCCACTTTATCGAGTTCGTCGAGAAACACGATACCGTTCTGCTCCACCATATCCAACGCACTCATCTTGAGGTCTTCATCATTGATGCGCTTGGATGCTTCCTCATCCTGGAGAATTTTGAGTGCATCCTTGATTTTCAGTTTCCGCTTGCGGGTGCGACCGTTGCCCATATTCTGGAACAGCCCCTGGAGCTGGTTGGTCATCTCTTCCATCCCGGGAGGTGCCATGATCTCAACCCCCATGGGATTTCCGGAGACCTCGATCTCGATTTCTTTCTCATCCAGCTCACTATTGCGGAGCTTGACTCTGAACTTGTTGCGGGTAGCTGAATCATCTTTCTGGGGGGTGCTCTCGCTTTCCCAGTTGGTGACGGTGGGGCGGGGAAGCAGGGTATCCAGGACTCTCTCTTCGGCCGCATCTGCTGCCTGATCCCGGACTTTCGCGACTGCCTGCTCGCGGACCATTTTCATGGCGGAGTCAGCCAGATCCCGGATGATGGAATCCACATCCCGCCCCACATACCCCACCTCGGTAAATTTTGTAGCTTCCACCTTGATAAAGGGTGCGTTAGCCAGCTTTGCCAGTCGTCGGGCAATTTCTGTTTTACCCACCCCGGTGGGTCCAATCATCAGTATATTCTTGGGTGTGATTTCGTTTCTCAGCGCTTCCGGTACCTGAGAACGACGCCAGCGGTTGCGCAGGGCAATGGCTACGGAGCGCTTCGCGGCCGCCTGGCCGATGATGTGTTTGTCCAATTCCCGGACGATTTCCTGTGGTGTTATTTCAGACATAGTAGTAGACGATCAGGTACTGGTGGTATCGAGTTCCTCGATGACCAGGTTGTGATTGGTATAAACGCAGATATCTGCAGCGATGGAAAGCCCCTTTTCTACAATTTCCCGGGCTTCCAGTTCGGTGTTCTGCAGTAGTGCTCTGGCTGCGGCCTGGGCATAGGGTCCACCCGAGCCGATAGCCATCAGACTCTCTTCGGGTTCCACTACGTCTCCGGTGCCTGTGATGATCAGAGAGGCGCTGGGGTCAGCAACGACGAGCAGGGCTTCGAGACGTCGCAGCATGCGATCGGTACGCCAGTCTTTTGCCAGTTCAACGGCAGCCCGAGTCAGGTGGCCGTGGTGTTTCTCCAGTTTTGCCTCGAATCGCTCGAAGAGAGTGAACGCATCTGCGGTGGCACCTGCAAACCCGGCGAGTACCTTGTTCTTATAGAGACGGCGAACCTTTCGTGCATTGCCTTTCATCACGGTGTTGCCCATCGAAACCTGGCCGTCACCACCTATCACTACTTTACCGTTACGGCGTACCGAGAGAATCGTTGTGCCTTTTATCGGCTCCACATTACTGACCTCTGTGATGGAAAACCCATTATTTTAACCCAAATCCACGATGGGTGAATGGAATCCGGATTTGATTGACATGCGGTCAAAAACGAGACCCGACTCAGTGCCACCTCTTGGGAAGGTGTAGATATATAGTACTGAAAAACAAAAAATGGGGTGGGTTGGTTCGATTTCAAGAGCCGGATCGGCATTCCAGTGTGGATCAGGTCCGGATGGATGAGGGTAATCTTCAGCACCCGTTCAGGTGGCTCTCATCGGATCAGTGTTGGCGTTCCCTGTCGGGCGGTTTTCCGGGGCCCCCGCTGATGAGAGGGTATCAGCGGGGGAGTCATGGACTACTGCGATCCGTGTTCAGAGCTTGGTGATTTTTTCCTGTGCGACTGAGGCCTGGGCCGCAGCCAGACGCGCAATGGGTACCCTGAATGGAGAGCAGGATACATAATCCAGGCCTGCATTGTGACAGAACATGATGGAGGCAGGATCACCCCCATGCTCTCCACAGATACCCATTTTCATGTCTTCATTGACGCTTCGGCCTTTGCTGACGCCCATTTCCACCAGCTGTCCCACACCCGAGGTATCCAGCGACTGGAAGGGGTCTTTCTCCAGGATTTCCTGATTGAGGTAATCGGGGAGAAAAGTGTTGACGTCATCGCGGCTGTAACCAAAGGTCATCTGGGTCAGGTCGTTGGTACCGAAACTGAAGAAATCAGCATGGGCTGCGACCTCATCGGCGGTGAGTGCGGCGCGGGGGATTTCGATCATTGTGCCGACCGGAATGTTCAGGTTCCCTTCGTAGTTCATGGCTTTCTTGGTTAACGCAATCCGCTGCTCGGTGCGTTGGCGGAGTATGTCCAGCTCCTTGTGGGTACCCACCAGTGGAATCATGATCTCCGGACGTGCATCTATTCCTTCACGTTCGCAGGTGATTGCCGCTTCGGTGATGGCGGTCACCTGCATCTCCAGTATTTCCGGGTAGGTGATACTAAGCCTGCAACCGCGGTGCCCCAGCATGGGGTTGATCTCGTGTAGCAGCATAATCCGGGTTCTCACCGTTTCCAGTTCGAGGCCCAGTGCCTGGGCGAGCTCTGCCTGGATGGATTTATCGTTGGTCAGGAACTCGTGAAGGGGGGGGTCGAGCAGACGTATCGTCACTGAAAGCCCTCCCATGGTCTTAAACAGGCCATGAAAGTCTTTCCGTTGATGAGGCAGTAACTTGTCCAGTGCTGTGCGCCGGTCTGCTTCGTTCTGGGCAAGAATCATTTCGCGCATGTTATTGATGCGATCACCTTCGAAAAACATGTGTTCGGTGCGGCACAAGCCTATGCCTTCAGCACCGTAACCGCGGGCGCGTTCGGCATCCTGGGGCGTGTCGGCATTGGTCCAGACCTGCAGGGTACGGCAACGATCCGCCCACTCCATCAGGGTGACGAACTCTTCGGAGAGTTGAGGATCCTGGGTAGGCACCGCGCCGGCCATGACCTCTCCGGTGGAGCCGTCAATGCTCAGCAGGTCCTGATCGCCAAAGGTGCGGCCGTTGATCGTTACGGCGCGTTTGCCTTCGTCGATGAAGATCTCCCCCGCACCCGCTACACAGCACTTGCCCCAACCCCGGGCGACCACGGCGGCGTGACTGGTCATCCCGCCGGTGGAGGTCAGGATGCCCGCTGCGGCATGCATTCCACTTACGTCTTCGGGGCTGGTTTCTTTACGAACCAGCAACACGGTTTCGCCTTTCAGGGTACGCTCGACTGCTTCGTCGGCAGAGAATGACAGCAAGCCCGCAGAGGCTCCCGGGGAGGCGGGTAGTCCCCGGGTCAATACATCCCGTGGCGCATCCGGATTGAAAGTGGGCAGTAACAACTGGTTCAGGTCGCTGGCAGGTACCCTCAGTAGTGCTTCCTTATCGGTCAGCCGTCCTTCGGTGACCATATCGACGGCGATTTTGACCGCAGCCAGACCGGTTCGCTTGCCGGTGCGGGTCTGCAGCAGATACAGCTTGTCCTGCTCGATGGTGTACTCGATATCCTGCATTTCCCGGTAGTGGTTTTCCAGGGTGGCTTTGATTTCGAGCAGCTGGTCGTACATGTCGCTTTTCCACTCCACCATCTCGGAGACGGGCTGTGGTGTGCGGATACCGGCGACCACATCTTCTCCCTGGGCGTTGATCAGGAACTCACCGTAGAAAATGTTTTCACCGGTGGCGGGGTCACGGGTGAAGGCCACTCCCGTACCGGAGTCTACGCCCAGATTGCCGAAAACCATGGACTGTACGTTGACCGCGGTTCCCAGCAGGCCGGTGATTTCGTTGATCTGCCGGTACCGAATCGCCCGAGGTATGTTCCAGCTCTTGAATACCGCCTCGATAGATTTCTCCAGCTGCGCATAAGGGTCTTGTGGAAATTCCTCACCGGTGTGATCCAGATAGACCGCTTTGTAAGCCACAATCAGTTCATCAAGCCCGTCTTCATTGAGGTCGGTGTCCAGCTCGACACCGTATTTGGCCTTGATGAGGTCGAATTGCTCTTCGAACTTGTCATGACCAACTCCCATGACGACATCTCCGAACATGTTGATCAGACGACGGTAGGCATCCAGCGCAAAACGACGATTGCTGGAAACTGCTGCCAAGCCGGCCATTGCCGCATCGTTGAGCCCCAGGTTGAGCACCGTGTCCATCATGCCGGGCATACTGACAGCCGCTCCGCTGCGGACCGACATCAGTAAAGGATTGGTTGCCGAGCCGAACTCTTTTCCCAGTTCTTTCTCAGCAATGGCCATGTTCGCCTTGACCTCGTCCATCAGCCCCTCGGGCATCTGGCCTCCGGCAGCATTATAGTCCGCGCAGGTGTTGGTCGTGATGGTGAAGCCGGGGGGGACCGGTAGTCCGATGGATGTCATCTCCGCCAGATTGGCTCCTTTACCACCCAGGAGTTGCTTCATCTCCCGGTTTCCTTCCGATTTGGTCTTTCCGAAATAATGGACTCGTTTACGCGGTTTTTGTATCATATTGAGGCTTTTTCCAGGCAGGATGTAGGGGAATTTTTGCTTTAAATACCCGTAGTTAACAGGGTATGGTGGGGCACTTTAACAAAATCCGCTGCTTTTGTTTAGTCAGATAGTATTTTTGAGGGGGCAGGGGTGAATTATCCCGTTTTCAGGCTCCGAAGGGGCCACAGCAAGCCACAGAGGGCTATTCGGTGACGTTTGGTGGGTCCAGGTCTTCCGGTGAAACCGAGTCCGGATCGGCCAGGTTTCGTATCCAGGCATTCAGCCAGTTCATGTGATCAGTCTCTTCCTCGGCAAATTCCGCGGCCAGTTCCCGAACTTCCTGGTTGGTTGAAGTGGCTGCCACATGGGCGTAGAAGTCTCTTCCCTGGGTTTCGTTGTGCAGGGCAAAGATCAGGGCCTGTCCCTGGGTCATCAGGTAGTGCAACTGCTCCATATCGCCGGTTTCGGGACTCTCCGGGGTGGTCCATTTGAAATCCCAGGGGGGGATCCTGGGTAGCTCCAGTCCCGTGGCATGCTGTTCGATTTCGTTGGCGTGGAGTTCGCCGTATCGGGCGAGCTTACGGAATACCGCGGCTATCTGGGGGTTATTGTGAACCTCCATGCTATCACCCAGTTCCTCGTAACGTTCCACCGATTCCCTCTCGAGAGTAATCGCATGGAGCAGAAACTCCGGCAGGGTTTCAATAATCAGGTTCGGGATCGCTGTCATACGAAGAACACTTCCTCCAATTGTCCAGTGTCGGCCGAAATGCCCTGTTCAGGTTGCCAGACGGGTACCGTCGTCTGGTAGAGCACACCGGTGGACATACCATCGTCGGTCTGTATCCGTTGGGCGGCAATGATCGGATCCGAGGTAGCTTCCTCCTCCACAGGTCGGACCTGTTTCTTCCACGCTTTATGCTCGGGGCGGTAAGTCGGGCAGGGACTCAGTGCCTGCACGAATGAAAACCCGGGGTGCTCGATCGCTTCCACCAGCAGTTTTGTCAGTCCATTGGGATTACCGGTGAACCCCCGGGCAATGAAAGTCGCCCCCGATACCAGCGCAATGGCGGCCGGTATGAATTGGGGTACACCCGGCCCATGGGGTGTGAGTTTGCTTTGTGTCCAGTCCGGTGCGGTGGTTGGTGAAGCCTGCCCTTTGGTCATTCCGTACACCTCGTTATCCATTACGATGTAAGTCATGTCCATATTACGGCGGCAGGCATGCAGAAAGTGGTTGCCACCAATGGAAAAGCCGTCTCCATCTCCTCCTGCTACCAGGACGGTTAAGTCGGGTCTGGCCGCTTTGAGCCCGGAAGCCAGGGCCAGAGCCCGGCCATGCACACCATGAAAACCGTAAACCGACGTATAAGCGGGTAGACGGGAGGAACAGCCGATACCAGAGATCATGGCCACGTTCTGATGCGGCAAAGCGAGGTGAGCCAGTGCCTTGGTTACCGCACTCAATACTGAAAAATCTCCACAACCGGGGCACCAGACTGGTTTGATACCGGTTTTGTAGTCTTTGGGCTTCAGCCCCGTAATCGGTGTATTTCCGTGCATGTCAACTCCACTCAGAGACCCGGGCCATGATTTCCCCGGGACGAATCGGCAAAGGCCCCGGCCTGGCGAGCATTTCAGCGTTGTCCGGCAGTAGATTCAAAGCGCGAAGATAATGAAAAAACTGCCCGCCATGATTCTGCTCGACTACCAGTATTCGATCCACACCTTCCAGGGATGCTGTCATCAAAGTACCTGGAAGCGGGCACAGCAATCGGACGGCGATGACCCTGGCGGATTGACCCCCAGCCTCCAGTCGGCGGCCCGCCTCAAATGCCGCACCGGAAGAGGACCCCCAGGTGATGATGGCGATTTTTCCAGAACCCCGGGATTCGGCCCAGTTCTCCGTCGGATCCAGACCAGTCAGCTTACCCAGTCTTTTGTCCAGCTGCTGCTGATGGTCCAGAGACATACTTGAGGGCGTTCCCTTTTCGTTGTGTTCGAGCCCGTCGGCGGTGTAGGCCCCTCCCGATGTTCCAGGAATGGCCATGGGTGATATGCCGTCTTCGGTCAGTGCATACCGACGATACTCCTGCGTATCGGGCCGGGCCGTTCTGCGGCCTTTGCAGGCGGGGGCCATGGGGGGTGGGTCGATAACGCTTCTGGCCTGGCCCTGGGACTGGTCTGACAGGATAATGGCCACGGTCTGGAACTGTTCGGCCAGCCGTACTCCCCAGTCGGTGACGAAGGTACAGTCCCGGATATTGAGCGCCCCCAGAACCAGGTGTGGTGCATCTCCATGAAAACCGTAAAGTGCAATATTGAGATCAGATTGCTCGGATTTGGTGGGGATGCCCGTCGAGGGGCCACCACGCATGACGTTGGTGACAACCACCGGGGTTTCGCTGGTGACCGCCAGCCCCAGTCCCTCCATCATCAGGCTGAGTCCCGGGCCGGAAGTGGCGGTCAGGGAAGGAACTCCACCGAAGGAACCTCCAATGATCATGTTGATAGAGGCCAGCTCATCTTCGGCCTGAAGCAGGGAACCACCCACCTTTTCGAGGCTGGGTGCGAGCCATTCCAGAATTTCGCTGGCCGGTGTGATGGGATAGGCCGCGACAAATCTCACCCCACCCCTGATGGCACCCAGACCACTGGCTTCGTTGCCGCTGATATTCCAGCGTTTTGCCGGGGATGCCACAGGGGTAAGTGTCTGTTCCAGTCCGGCGTTTTTCTCTGTGGAGTAACCACGGGAGATACACAGCCTGGAGGCATCGACTATCTCCCGGCCTTTGGGGGCGAGTGCGGTTTCCACGACAGTCAGAATGGATGTCTCGGGGAGGCCCAGCAGCTCGGCCAGAACACCCAGGGCAATCATATTGATTCGACCGCCGTCAATCGCGCCGGATAATTTTTTCAGGGGTAGTTCCAGGGAACGGGCGCCGTGGCAGGCAATCGCTTCCGGCATTTCACCGGCATCGGGATCACAGATAATCAGACTGCTGGCAGTCAGGGGGATCTCTTCGGCAAACCGGCTGACGTTGAGCCAGTCCAGCGCCATCAGAACATCGAAACGATCATCCAGGCAGTCGACAGGTTCGCTGCCCAGGCGCAGCATGACTGCCGACTCTCCACCCCTGATCTGCGGGCCGGCTGAACGTGCCATCAGTCCGTAATAGCCTGCATTCGCGATGGCTTTGAGCAGCATTTGCCCGGTGGTTACGACACCGCTGCCTCCTGAACCTGTGATGGCAACGGACAGGGTACTGCAGGTCAATACTGTATTGTGATTTGTCATTGATGCGGAGCAAACTACGGGGTCTAATTGCAAATGCCTGGAAACCGGCCCAGCCAGAACAGTAAGGCTTTAGGTCGTCGTTGTGAAGTCATTATCATGAATTGTCTGGTTATATCTGTTCTGAGCAATACATTGAAAAGGTGACATATGGCACAAAATTTACTCATCCTGGTGCTGCTTGCGCTCGTGTCGATACCGGTTTTCAGCGCGGATATGGAGCGTGCCCGAGAGATTGTCGAACAGCGTTGCGGACTCTGTCACGGTACCCAGGGAGAAGGTTCCAGCGTGATCTATCCCCGTCTGGCCGCCCAGCACAGGGAATATATCAGCAAGCAACTGGCGGACTTCAAAAGCGGCAAGCGTCAGGGTATGACCATGAACGAAATCGCAGCGGATCTGACAGAAGAAGAGATGCAGGCTCTGGGAGCGTATTTCTCCGTTCAGCCTCCACGTTCCCACAGGGTGCGTGACAAGGAATTTGCGGCGGTAGGCTATTTCCTCTACCACCGGGGTAACCAGTACTCCGGTGTCGCAGCCTGCAAGTCCTGTCATGGTCCCCAGGGGCATGGCACCAAAGCGTTACCGCGCCTGGCAGGCCAGCACAAGCGATACCTCATGGATCAATTGCAGGATTTCAATAAGCGAGTCCGCACCAATGACAATACGATCATGTACTCGATCGCCTCAAAGTTGACGGAGCTGGAAATCGAGGCACTGGCGCGCTACATCAGCGGCATGGACTGATACACCTGACAGATGTGATAAGGTAGGGAGCTTGTCTGTAATAAAGTGACAGCTTGTTCTCCCTTACCATGACGAGAACCCCGAAAAAAAACCGAGCACCTGCCAGGAAAACCGGCGGCAGTAAGAAGGCCCCGAAAAAAAAGAAACGTTCCACTGCTCGAGGCCCGCAGGGCAGGGGAGGCAGCCGCTGGGCTTCGCGGTTGATTGCACTGATCCTGCTGTTCGGGGCGATCGGTGTCCTATACCTGTTATTCCTGGATCACAAGGTCAAGGCGGGTTTTGAAGGAAAACGGCATGCCGTACCCGCTCAGGTTTACGGCAGGTCGCTGGAGCTCTATGGGGGAGCTGATGTGTCTCCCGACCGGCTCGAGTATGAATTCAAGCGACTGGGTTATCGCAAGGTACATCACCCAAAGCTGCCGGCTGCCTGGTCCCGTGATCGCAACCACATCATCGTGCGAACCAGGCCTTTCGACTTCTGGGATGGCCGGGAGCCCGGCCGTTACCTGAATCTGCATTTTCAGCGGGGTCGGCTGCAATCCATGGAGGATGAGCGGGGTAAGAGCCTGCCGCTGGTACGCCTGGAAACCCCCAAGATCGGCAGTATCTACCCGTCTCATAATGAGGACCGGGTTCCTATTCCCCGCAGTGAACTGCCGGAACCGCTGTTGGCCATCCTCATGACCATTGAAGATCGAACCTTCTACGCTCATTACGGTGTGGATCTGAAGGCCATTCTACGAGCCACCTGGGCCAATATCAGAGCCGGCAGTATCGTACAGGGGGGTAGTACCCTTACCCAGCAACTGGCCAAGAACCTCTATTTGACCCGGGAACGGAGTTTCTGGCGAAAGGCTACAGAAGCCTTGATGGCGCTGATCATTGAACGCCGGTATACCAAAGACGAGATACTGACCGCGTACGTCAACGAAATTTATCTGGGGCAGGATGGAAACCGGGCGATACATGGCTTCGGGCTGGCGAGCCATTTCTATTTCAATCGCCCTCTCCAGGAGTTGGATCTGCCGAAACTGGCCCTGTTAGTCGGGATGATCCGGGGGCCTTCTCTGTACAATCCGAGGCGGAATCCCCAGCGTGCCCTGGAACGGCGTAATAAGGTACTCGATATCCTGTATCGTCAGGAAGTGATCAATGAGACCCAGAAAGACCTGGCCAGTCGGACGCCTCTGGGGATTACCCAGCGGGTGTCGAAGAGCGGTGGCGGTCATCCCGCATTCATTGATCTGGTGCGGCGCCAGTTGCAACGGGACTACAGGCCGGAGGATCTGACCTCCGAAGGTCTGCGGGTCTTCACCACCCTGGATCCCTGGAGCCAGCAGCAGGCAGAGAGCGCTTTCGTCAGGCGGCTGAAAACACTTGAAAAGAAGCACCGGCTGCCGATTGGCAAGCTGGAGGGGGCAGCGATCATTGCGGGGTCTGAAACCGGGGAGATTCTTGCGGTGGTGGGGGGGCGCAAAGCGGGATACGCAGGATTCAACAGGGCACTGGATGCCCATCGTCCCATCGGCTCTCTGGTGAAACCCGTCGTCTATCTGGCTGCGTTGATGCACCCCAATCGCTATACCCTGGTGACCCGCATCGATGACAAGCCCATCAAAATTGGTGGCAGGGATGGCAGTGTATGGAAACCGAAAAACTTTGACTTGAAAGCCCATGGCAAGGTACCGCTGCATCAAGCGCTGTCCAAATCCTATAACCTGGCCACGGTGAATCTTGGGATGGACCTGGGATTGGCGCAGGTGATGGGGTTGCTCGAAAGTCTCGGTGTATCGCGGCCGGTCAAGGCGATTCCTGCACTTCTGCTGGGGGCGGTTTCCCTCAGTCCATTGGAAGTAACCCAGTTTTATCAGGCTTTCGCTGCTGGTGGCTTTCTGTCACCGTTGCGATCGATTCGGGAAGTGCAGGCCGCCGATGGAACCAGGCTGCAGCGTTACCCGCTCACGGTTACCCAGGCGGTACCTGCCGGCCCGGTGTACCTGCTGGGCCGGAACCTCCAGGAGGTGGTACGCAGCGGGACTGGCAGGGGATTGTCTTCGTTCCTGGGCAGGGAACTCAGTATCGCGGGTAAGACGGGTACTACCAATGACATGAGAGACAGCTGGTTTGCCGGTTTCAGCGGCAATAAAGTGGCGGTGGTCTGGGTTGGCCGTGATGACAACAAGCCTGCCGGTCTGACCGGGGCCCAGGGAGCGTTACAGGTCTGGGGAGATATGATGCGGCGTCTGGACCCGGCACCCCTGGGGCTGCCCAGGCCCGACTCGGTGGAAACCGTCTGGATCGATCCCACGTCCGGACTGAGGGCTGACCCCCAGTGCAAGGAAGCGCGGGAGTACCCCTTCATCAAGGGCTCAGCGCCCAGTCTGCAATCCTCCTGCACGTCCAGCAAGGAGGGATCACTACGCAACCTGTTCCGGAGCTTTTTCGAATGAATACAATCCGATATCTGGTACTCTGGTCGATCATACTCCTGGTGGGAGGGTGCAGCACGCCGGTGCAGCGTCCACCCGGGTCTGAGCCCGGGAGCCACCCGGATGGCACGGGGGGACGGGTTCGGAATGAGTCGAATGTTTACGAACCCCGTGGTCTGGTCCGGTCACAGCCTGAATACAGTACCCCCGTGATTGCTTTGATGGATGTTGCCGCCCGCCAGGAGAAGCAGAACGATTTGGCCGCAGCGGTCAGTTCCGTGGAACGGGCGCTCAGAATCGAACCCCGTAATGCTTTTCTATGGAGTCGACTGGCTGATTTACGCCTGAAGCAGAAGCAGTTCCCCCTGGCGATACAGCTTGCGTCCAAGTCCAATAGTCTGGCAGCAGGAGACGCTTCCCTGGTGAGTAAAAACTGGGCACTGACAGCCAAAGCACAGCGGGGTGCCGGTAATACATCAGCGGCAGAAGCGGCTGAACGTAAGGCCCGAAACTATCGTTGATTGACAGCAATGCCGGGAAACGCGCGTCCGAAGGCGGTTTGCGCTACAATTTCGATTCTTTAGACTCCCAGAGGAACCCCATGGCGTGAGTGTTTATGCCGCAGACAAACTGATCGGCCAGGCGCGCCTGTTGGCTGCGGAGTATCGGCGTACCATGGGTAAGCCGTTACCGGGTATCAGTAATGAAATCGCGCTCCACGATGCGATCAGGTTGCTCAACCTTGTTCAGGTGGTGCAACCGGTTGGTGGGATCGACGCGACCGATCCCCTCCGGGATCACAAAAAAATTCAGATCAAGAGCCGTACCATTTTTGATGAGAGCAAATCCGGTCAGCGGATCGGTCAGATCAAAGTGGAGCAGGAATGGGACTCAGTAGTCCTGGTACTCATGGACGAAGACTACGAACCCTACGAGATCTATGAAGCGGAACGTGAGGATCTGTTGGAATTCATGGGGAAATCCAGCAGCAGTCGCGCTAAAAGAGGGGCACTGTCGGTAGCCAGATTCAAGGTGATCGGGCGTCTGGCCTGGACGCGGGAAGAGGGTCTCGAACCGGAGGTCTGGGACAATCAGTCCGGGTGAGTTCGGGAATGAAGGACGTTGCCGATATTTTAGGGCCCCAGGGCCTGTTGGCCAGCAATCTGGAAGGATTTGCCTATCGGTCCCAACAGGAGGAGATGGCCGCACAGGTAGCCCGTACCCTGGAGCAGGGTGGGGTGTTGATTACGGAAGCGGGAACCGGTACCGGTAAAACCTTTGCTTATCTGGTGCCGGCATTGATTTCCGGCCGCAAAGTGATCATTTCCACCGGTACCCGAAATCTTCAGGATCAGCTCTTTCATAGAGATCTTCCCCTGGTCAGGGACGCCATGGCGTTGCCGACCCGTATCGCGCTCCTCAAAGGGCGGGCGAATTACCTCTGTCTGCACCGCATGGACAACACGTTGTCGGAGGGTCGGTTCAAAGCCCGGGAAATGGTGGATCATCTCATGAAGATCCAGCGTTGGTCGGGTAAAACCAGGACGGGAGACATTGCGGAGTTGAGCGGTGTCCCGGAAGACGCCCAGATCTGGCCCCATGTGACCTCCACGACAGACAACTGCCTGGGTCAGGATTGCCCTGTGTATGGGGACTGTCATCTGGCCGAGGCCCGGCGCGGTGCTCAGGAAGCGGATCTGGTCGTGATCAATCATCACCTGCTGTGCGCCGATTTTTCACTGCGTGAGGGGGGATTTGGTGAATTGTTGCCGGCCACCGACTGTTTCATCGTTGACGAAGCACACCAGCTGCCCGAGGTGGCAAGCAATTTCTTTGGTGCCACGGTAAGTGGCCGCCAGCTGACGGAACTGGTTCGGGATATCAAGATTGAATACACCAGAGAGGCGGGGGATCTTGCGGAATTACCCGATCAGGCCGACCGGACTGCCAAGGCGGTAAGGGACATGCGGTTGTTATTCGGTCTGGATAACAAGCGTGCTCCCTGGTCTGAGTTCGCTGCGGATGAAAGTATGAATGCCGCAATGAAACACTTGCGAGGGAGCCTGGACAAGCTCCAGGGGCTTCTTGGGAAACTGCAAGGTCGCGGTAAGGGGCTGGATAGTTGTCATGACCGTTGCCAGCTACTCAGTGCAGGTATCGGTGGTTTCTGTGACAGACCGGAGGACGGGGAGATACGCTGGTTCGAAACTCACAGTCAGAGTTTCCGCTTGAACCGGACACCGCTGGAGATTTCCAGTCCGTTTCGGGAACAGATGGGACGTCATGAGGCCTGCTGGGTTTTCACCTCAGCAACCCTGGCTGTCGGGGGTAATTTCAGCCATTTTCAACGTCAACTCGGACTGGATGAAGCAGAAACAGCGCTCTGGGACAGTCCGTTCGACTACCCGGAACAGGCACTCTGGTATGTGCCGAGAGGTTTGCCGGAACCACGTTCTCCGGTTTACATCAAGGAGGTAGTCGAGGTGGCGGTACCCGTGCTGGAGGCCAGTAAGGGGCGTGCCTTTCTGCTGTTTACCAGCCATCGGGCGCTGCGCGAAGCGGCTAAGCTTCTCGAGGGGGAGATCGATTTCCCCCTATTGATACAGGGCTCAGCCCCCAAGGGGGAACTCCTGGAGCGTTTTCGGGAGTTGGGAAATGCGGTGTTGCTGGGAACGGCCAGCTTCTGGGAAGGCGTGGATGTGCGGGGAAGCGCGCTTTCCTGTGTCATAATCGACAAACTGCCTTTTGCCTCTCCCGGAGATCCGGTCCTGCAGGCGCGCATCGAAGCACTCAGAAAGCGGGGGGGTAATCCATTCATGGAATATCAGGTACCCCAGGCTGCCATCGCACTCAAACAGGGGGCGGGTCGTCTCATTCGGGATGTCACGGACCGGGGGGTGCTCATGATCTGTGATCCCAGACTGCTGAGAAAAGGCTACGGACACACATTTCTGAATAGCCTGCCGCCAATGGCCCGCACCCGGGAACTGGAACAGGTACAACACTTTTTTTCCGAAACGATGCCAGCATGAAGATTCTTGCTATTGAAACCGCCACTGAAGCCTGTTCAGCCGCCCTGTACGTGGATGGTGAAATCGAAGAACGGTTCCGGGTCGAGCCCCGTCGGCACAGTGAGCTGATTTTACCGATGATGGAACAGCTTCTCGCAACTGGTAGCTTAAAGCTTACCGAACTGGATGCACTAGCATTCGGACAGGGCCCCGGGTCTTTTACCGGTGTGCGAATTGCGACGGGTGTGATCCAGGGGGCGGCGTTCGGTGCAGATCTTCCAGTGGTGCCCGTCTCCACGCTGGCCGCTTTGGCCCAAAGGGGGGCCAGGGAGTTTGATGCGAAGCATTTACTGCCCGCATTCGATGCCAGAATGAACGAACTGTATTGGGGGTGCTACCAGGTAACCTCCACCGGGCTGGTGGAAGCTGTTCAGGCGGACCGGTTGGTCAGTCCCGGGGGTTTACAGTCTCCCGAGGGAACAGGTTGGGTCGGTGTTGGAACCGGCTGGCAGACTTATGGGGAGATCCTGGCCGCAAACCTGGCCGGTTCGGTACAGTCCTTTGAATCTGATTTGCTGTGCAGCGCATGGGATGTGGCCCTGCTGGCAGCAGCTGGTTTCGCTGCAGGAAAAGCGGTTTCCGCTGAGCAGGCGTTACCGGTGTATCTGCGCGACAAAGTGGCGTGGAAACGCTGATCCTGCCGGTAGATCAGGCAATGGGCCCAGCGCTGTATTAAGGTCATTTTCGATGGCCCATTCTCATTCCAGTAGATTGGGTGCTACAGTATAGGCAGGGGTAGGGTTCGCTGACGGTCCCCCCAGGGAGCAGGGAATACCTGGAATAAGTACGGCTGTCTTTTTCAGCTATCCCATAGGGCTGTGAAGCCCTTCGATGGGATGGTGTTTTTGGGGTGTTGTCGACACCGGATTCAAGCTAGTGGCCGTGATTTGATATACTAAACTATGATCGGGATTATACACCCGACTAACCCATCGAGAGGCGATCTATTTGACCAGAAACCGGAGATCAGGTACCAGGACCGAATGGATTGCATTTACCACGGTGTTGCTGTTGACGCTGACGTTGGTCTGCTACCATCAGTTTTCCTTGTTCGTGCTGGCGCCTGAAGAGTCGTTTGAGGGGGCCACACTGCTGATCAAGAGAATCGACAACGGTGAATTCCTGGATAGCGCGAAAGGGATGTGTGAAAGGCTTCAGAGAGACCAGGTTTTGATCTGTAAAACCTCGCTGTTGGCTAATCTGGCTCGGAAAAGAAGCTTGTTGCAGTTCCCTTACAGCAAGCTGATTCACGAAATGGCCAACAGGGGCCTGGATTTCAGTGATATGATGGAGCATACCCACAGTCAATCGGAACATGGAAGCCGGAGATCCCGGGACAGCTGATTCCCCGGATCAATGCGGCATAGAGTCCGGTCGGCTCCTTTGAGTTCATGATTGAACACAGATAACAGCTCACCCCCTGGAGATTACCCCACCATGGGTGTTCTGTGGAGGAAGTGCCTTTGGCAGGGATGCCAAAGCCGGGTCTGCATGGAGGTATTTACGGCGTCTTCCAGAGCAGATTGCCTATGGGGGCGTGAGCAGTTGCGAACACAGTCAAGCCCGGGCAGCACCGTTTTTTTCTACGTCTGTCTACTTTTCTTGCTGTTTAATCGATTCCTGCTCCTCGGTGTATTTGGTTTTCGTGACCCACTTGGTAAGCGCGTCCAGTTTCAGGACTTCATCATTGGAGGAGACACCCACCAGTCGGTCGAAGAAACTGGTCCCTTCCGTGAGCACGAGATTGTGCAGTTGGTCCATTTCAGCGATTGGATCGCGATCTTCGTCCGGTGTGAGCATCAGGCGGTGATAAACACTTTCGAGTTCAAGTGCGGTGAGGACCATTTCCCGCCAGGCCGATCCCCAATGAAAATTCTGGGAAAATCCACCGATTATCGTCAGCGTGGCAGCCAGTACCGGAGCCAGAATGACAAAAAAATCCCTGAGGCCCCAGTTATAGATGACGTTCGAGGCAACCAATGATGTGATAAGGGTGACCAATGAGCCCAGAATGATTACCAGATAGCGTGAGTACTTGTATCCGTTTTTATTGGTTCGGCTGGATTTCCAGTAGTAATCGATGCGCTTTTTGTATTGCTGGAGAACGTACTGATTGCGTTCATTTTCGGGGATACTGCCGATTTCTCTTTTTTCTTCCGGTGGTTTCATCCGTAGACTCCTGACCCATCGATTTTCATTTTTCTCAAAGAGTAGGCGATTTTCCGGTGAAATACCATTGGGGTTCAATGTGCTTTAATCGGCAGGTTGCAGGTAAAATACCGGCAAGAGACGAACACTTCCATGCTTCACAGGGGATCACCTGTCTTCCATACCGGATTGTTTGCTTCGGCACTCCGTTGGTACCCCTTTGACGGTGTGCTTGCCTGTTCTGCGATAATGCCAATGATGGATTGAAAAAGAGACGACCGAATGCCCGCCACCAGCGAACTTTTACCCATTGCTCCTATTGACTTCAAGGCGAAAGCAGATGAGCTGTTGCCGGAGGGGGCGAGCTATGACTCCTGTTTGAACTGCGGCCTGTGTTCTTCAGGCTGTCCCGCTTCCGGACTGGAAGGTATGGATCCACGTCGTTTCATTCGGATGGCCATGCTGGGAATGAATGAGGAACTGTCCAACACCCGCTGGATCTGGACATGCACTCAATGCCGGCGTTGCATGTATGTATGCCCGATGAGTATCGATGTTTCAGTTCTGGTGGGGCTGGCCCGCGGTCAATGGCCCGATGAGAAAAAACCTCAGGGAATCGTGCGTTCCTGTGATGCCCAACTGCGCTTTTCCAGTACCAGCGCCATGGGTTTGCGGACCGAGGATTTCATTGAAATCGTCGAGGAAATCGCCGATGAGGTGAAGGAGTCGGATGAACGCTTCAATGACCTCGAGGCACCGATAGACAAACAGGGCGCCTACTTTTTCATCAATCAGAATTCCAGGGAACCGGCGGTGGAGCCCGAAGAACTGGCACCCCTCTGGAAGATCTTTCACTACGTGGGAGCAGACTGGACTTACGCATCCAAAGGCTGGGCCGCTGAAAATTTCTGTATGTTCGCCGGTGACGACGCCGCCTGGGAAACGATGGTGAGGCAGCGGGTGGATGCGGTGAACGAACTGGGGTGTAAGGTCTGGGTCAATACGGAATGCGGCCATTCTTTCTATACGCTCTGGAAAGGTATCGATAAGTTTGGCCTGGATGCGCACTTCGAGCCTGGCAGCCTGATTACCTATTACGCCCAGTGGATTCGCGAAGGTAAGCTGCCAGTCAACGCCGATTGGAATACCATGGGCCTGAAATTTACCCTGCAGGATCCCTGCCAGCTGGTTCGGAAATCCATTGGTGATCCGGTGGCGGATGATCTGCGTTTCGTTGCCAGGGCGCTGGTCGGGGAAGATAACTTCGTTGATATGCAGCCCTGCCGCAGCGCAAACTACTGCTGCGGTGGTGGTGGCGGTTTTCTCCAGGCGGGGATGAATGAGCAACGCCGTGCCTATGGGAAGCGAAAGTTCGATCAGATCATGACAACCCAGGCGGACTATGTCCTGACCCCTTGTCATAACTGCCATTCCCAGATGGAAGATATTGGCGAGCACTACGACGGCCACTATCGGGTCGTGCATTACTGGACGTTGATCTGCCTTTCCCTTGGGATTCTGGGGGAAAACGAGCGAAAGTACCTGGGCCCTGAATTGATGGATTTGTGACCGGGGTAAGGACTGTATTCAAGCGCAGCGCTGGTTCAGCTAAGATCCAATGCCTGCAGCCCCTTTTTCAAGAGCCGGAAGTCCAATGATCAAGATAGTTGACAAAGCCCATGCAAACTGCTGACGAAACCTTCGAAACAGATGTACTGATAATCGGTGGCGGCGTCACCGGTACGGGGGTAATGCGTGATCTGGCATTGCGGGGAATCAACTGTATTCTGATCGATCAGCGTGATCTCAATGCCGGTGCATCCGGTGGCAATCACGGTCTGCTGCACAGCGGTGGGCGTTATGCTTCATCGGATACGGAAACCGCGGCAGAATGCCGCCTGGAAGGGGAAATTCTCAAGCGGGTGGCACCCGATGCCATCGACGAGTGTGGTGGCCTTTTCGTGGCGGTCGAGGGGGATGACCCGGAGTTTGCCGGTCGCTTTGGCGAGCATTGTGATGTGGCGGGTATCCCCTGCCATCAGTTGACAACGAAAGAGGCGAGGGAGCAGGAGCCCGGTTTGTCGAAGCGGGTGTTTGCGGCCTATTCGGTGCCTGACGGTACGGTGGATCCTTTTCGTATTACTGTGGCGAATGTGGATCACGCCCGTCAGTTGACCGACAGCCTTTATCTCCCTCATACCCGGCTGCAGGGGTTCGAGATGGAAGATGGCGTGGTTGTCAGCGCCAACTGCAGGGACAGTCGTACGGGAAACCGACGCTCCATCAGGGCCAGACAGGTTATCAATGCCGGTGGTGCTTGGGCCATGGAGGTGGCCAGGCTCGCCGGTTGTTCCGATGTAAATCTTCTGTACTCCAAAGGCACCTTGATCATCAGCAATACCCGGGTGACAAAAGGTGTCATCAATCGCCTACGCCCCCCCGGAGATGGGGATATCCTGGTACCAGGAGGAACAGTGTCCCTGTTGGGTACCACCTCGGATACCGTGACGAGCCTCGACGATATCCGGCCCACCGTGGCGGAGGTCGATCGCAATCTTGCCGAAGGCATGATGATGTTACCCGGTCTCGAAAACACCCGGTTTATCCGGGCATTCTCCGGTGTGCGCCCGCTGATCAGAGAAGCGGCGAACAGTGACGACGGGCGCCACGCAAGCCGGGGTTTTTCACTTTTCGACCATGAGGGCGAAGGGTTATCGAATTTTGCCACGGTGACAGGGGGAAAGCTCACCACCTTTCGCCTGATGGCGGAAAAAGCGGGCGATCTGGTTGCACGACGCCTGGGCAACCCGGAGCTGTGCAAGACCGCTGTGGAGCCTCTGCCATCCAGCGACGTGGTGCGTTGGACAGAGCCGGGATTTGCTCCGCGCTACTGGTACAGACGCAACGATCCGGCGGATATCATTCTTTGTGAATGTGAAATGGTTCCCCAATCCGCGGTGGATGACATCGTGACGTCGGCGCCGGGTGCGGAGCATCAGATGAGCCTGCAGGCCATCGGGGTGCGCAGCCGTATCGGTAAAGGCTCCTGCCAGGGATCGTTCTGCAGCATCAACACCACATCCCACCTCTATGATCGGGGGATCTATGACTCCATTGACGGTTTGCTTCATGCCAGGGATTTCGTGCAGGGAAGATTCAAAGGCGTCGGGCCGATACTCTGGGGTGAGCAGATGCCCCAGATGGAGCTGGCAGAAGCGCTGCACTGCAGTCTGATGGGACTCGATTACCTCGGTCAGAGTGAACGGGTTGAGAAAGAGGCCGGTTCCGGGCAATCAGAATGACAACCAAACCTCGAGTTTATCAGACCCAGCTGGCGGTCATCGGTTCGGGATTGGCAGGATTTGCCGCTGCGGTTTTTGCCCTGGATAAGGGGATCTCCACCGCCCAGGTGGGAAATACGGGTGCAATCGCCTACACCACGGGTTATCTCGATCTGCTGGGCGGTTGTGGCGAGCAACTGCTGGAGGACCCCTGGGAAGGGCTGAAGCAGCTGCGCAACGATGAACCCCGTCATCCGTTGTCCCGTGTCAGTGACGGTGAAATCCAGGAAGCATTCAGCCTTTTTACCCGGGCGTTGAGTGATATGGGGATCAACTACACGAAGCCGGGTGAGCGGAATCTCTTTGCGCTGTCACCGGCCGGCACCACGAAGCCGACTCTGTCTGTACCCGAAACGATGATAACCGGTGTAACGGCGAAAGATTCGGGTGCCCGTACGCTGATTCTCGATTTTGTCGGACTCAAGGGTTTCAGTGCCCTGGAGCTCGTTTCCAATCTCAGGAAGTCCTGGCCGGGCCTGACGGCAAAGCGGCTGGAGTTCCCGGGTATGACCACCGGTGCACAGCTCTATCCGGAAGTCATGGCGCGCGCGTTGGAGGTGGAGTCTACCCGGCGGCAGCTGGCAGAGATGATCAGGCATGAGCTGGGTGATGCCGAGTGCGTGGGTATGCCGGCGATAATGGGGATTCATCTACCGGACCGGGTCCATGCCGATTTGCAGCGTATGGTGGGTGTACCTTTGTTTGAGATCCCCACCATGCCCCCTGCCGTGCCGGGTATCCGCTTGCGGGAGATGTTCGAGCAGACGTTTCCAGCTCTAGGCCTGATACTGGTTCCCCAGCAGAAGGTGAAAAACGTGGATTTGGGTGAGGCGGGCACCGTTCTGTCCCTCAAAGACAGCTATGGGGATGTGGTGATTGAAACCAGGGCCGTGTTGCTGGCGACCGGCCGGTTTCTGTCCGGTGGTCTGCATGCGGACCGCTTCAGCATTCGTGAGTCGCTGCTGGGGATCCCTGTCACCCAGCCCGAGGACCGCGCCGGATGGTACAGAAAGGACTATTTCGACCATCGGGGACATCCGGTCAATCGTGCAGGTATCGAAGTGGATGAACTGTTTCGCCCCCTGGACGCTTCAGGAGTACCCATCAATGAAGGGTTGTTCGCGGCAGGCATACTGCTGGCGCATCAGGACTGGATGCGCCAGCGCTGTGGAGCAGGAGTGGCCATAGCGAGTGCTTATAAAGCTGTAGAAGCCCTATCTGGCTATCTGTCCTGAGAGCCGGTATGGAGACCTACACGGCATCTGACGGCCAGGTTTTACACGTGAAAGTGCTGGGGCAGGGGCCGCCAGTGGTTTTTCTGCATGCCTGGGCGGCCAGTCACCAGGACTGGCTGCAGGTGGCGAATACGCTGGCGGAGGGTTACCAGTGTTTCTGCTGGGATGCCCGTGGGCATGGCGGGCATGAAACAACCGTTGAAGACGGCCCGGGTGTGATCAGAATGGCTGATGATCTGAATGATCTAATTCATCATTTTCGGCTGAACGATCCCCTGTTACTGGGACATTCCATGGGCGCATTGACCCTGTGGGAGTATATTCGACGCCATGGGTGTGACGGCATAGGAAAGCTGTGTCTCGTGGATCAGTCTCCCAGACTGCTGACGGATGAAAGCTGGCACCATGGTATCTATGGCGACTTTTCCCAGCATCGTAATGAGACCTTTGTTTCCCTGATGAAGAGCGATTTCGTGGAGGCGGTATTGCGATTGATGGCAGAGGGTAACAATCTCCGTGCCAGAGAAGGCTATCAGAACAACAGCCGTGGCTTCAAAAGGTTGGGTGAGTACATCCTGACCCTGGATCCGGTTCCCTTGATCCAAATCTGGAAAAGCCTGTGTCTGGCGGATTACCGTGATGTGTTACCTGGGATCTCGGTGCCGACACTCCTGATACACGGTGACGAAAGCCATTTTTACAGTACCGCGCTGGCAGATTATGTCCGGGA
This sequence comes from Gammaproteobacteria bacterium, assembly GCA_024227135.1. Lineage (GTDB taxonomy): Bacteria > Pseudomonadota > Gammaproteobacteria > Chromatiales > Chromatiaceae > JAHEHQ01. The sequence goes on along the minus strand of JAAELC010000220.1, from coordinate 1,180 downwards.
CAATATCCCCGGTGCACAACTCCATCTATACGAAGGTTCGGATCATTCGCCCCATCTGTGGCAGCGTGAACGGTTCATTGAGGATGTTCGCCGGTTCGCCGCCCTCGGGCTGTTTTGAATCAGGTAGTATCTGCTCACACCCCATGGGCGATCTGTTCCGGAAGACCTCGTCAATACCTCCCTAGACTCTGCTTTGGCATCCCTTGCCAAAGACACTTCCTCCACAGACCATCCTTGGGGGGTAATCTCCGGGGGTGAGCAGTTACATCAGGTAAACCTCTATTCTTTCCCGGTGGCTTTTTCAATCACTCCAGACTGATTCTTCCGAAACGTGGGATGATCATCCATGCGCCAGCGTTGCGGCTGGTGATCCACCCCATCTTCTATCAGCCGAAGTTTTGACCAGGAAGCAATGAGTACCACGACAATCAGGATGGATAGAATGATGGTGCGGGCGGTTGTAAACATGGGAGAATTAATCCAGGTCGTATGCGAAATAATGCCTCGGGATTATACCGGCTGCTTATCAGGTCTCAACCCGGTTTTTGATGGGAGTGGGGGACCTGTTGAGTGTTTTTAGATAGCCTGGGTTCCCTGGATCTTTCTGATGCAGGAGCAGAAAAGGGAAGGTACAGAAGAATTTACGGATCGATAATCTGTCGTCTGAAACCGAAAAATTGCTCCTGACAGTACGCAGAGCAATAGGGGACAGTCCACAGTTTACTTACCACAAGGAACATACCGGATGCCTTAAATATCGAAGGGAAGCAGTTCTCGAAGAAGCTAAACAGGCGTACAAGAGAGTTAGAACTGGCCCCGTCGAGTGCGAAAGACAGATACAAGTTCCGTGATCGTATCCAACGAGCCTCTAATAATGTGGTGAAGTACGTTCAGGTTCGTTTAAGGGACAAGATGGCGACGTCCTTTTCCATAGGCGCGGTAGGAATGTTGTAATAACCAAGCCAAATGGTGATTTTGTTACCATTCTTACCAACTCGTGAGCACTGAGTTCGGCTAAGCGGCCTTTCCAAAAAAGTCAGCTCTACTGCGGTCCAGCCGCTGTTCAATGAATTTCGCCATGATATTGCTGCCGGAGAAAACAAGCAAAAATTCTGACAGCGTATTACGAAGGGCCATGGTTACGACCATTTCCGACGGTGCAACGCCACTACGGATTGTG
>JAAELC010000219.1 GCA_024227135.1 Gammaproteobacteria bacterium | reverse complement strand
GCCAGTGCAGACTATCAATAATCGTATCGCGTTCGGTCGTTTCGCTGGAAAACATGCTCTCGCGGACTATACAAACTACCGATCGCGACGCGATATGCACTTCGTTATACACCCGGGAAAATCGGCACTGTACCTGAGGAGGCACTTGCGTCATTGCTTTGACGCACCAGAAAAGAATAATTCTCTTTATTTTCAGTGTGTTATTGGTGGGTCGTATAGGAATCGAACCTATGACCAATGGATTAAAAATCCACTGCTCTACCGTCTGAGCTAACGACCCTTAAGCGAACCGCGGCATTATACCGCAGAAAGTTCTCCAGTCAATCAGATAGCGTCAAGTCTTCGCATGCGAGACGGAAGCAGGCGCAGATCCACCATCCCGGTTATCAGTGCCTTTGGGAAGGTCGCCTCCTGTTCGTACACCAGTTTGTAGTATTGCACCTTCATGGTAAGGGCGCTTCCGACGATGATGGAGCCCAGGGCCACGAAGGAGCCCAGGGCCAGGGTTGATACGCCGGTTACACCCTGTCCAATGGTACACCCCATGGCCAGGACACCTCCGGTTCCCATCAGCACTGCACCCACCAGGTGGTTGAGAAAATCCCTGAACCCCACAAACCATTCGAATTTGAACTGGCGGCTGAACAGTGCGTAGAGCAACGAGCCGGCAATCACGCCGAACAGCCCGGCGACACCAAAAGTGATGAGCCTGGTGTTCAGGGGAGATGCGAGATAAATCAGGGCCTCATTCATCGGGTTTATAAAGGTGTAAGACTGGGTGCCTGCCCCAGGGATCGGTTCGTCCATGAAATCCACCGCCTCCATCCATTCCTGTCCGAGGGGGCCTCCTGTGAGATACCAGCCACCTGTGACCACCAGCCCCACCACAACGCCTCCCAGCAACAGATCGGTGTTGGTTCTGAACGTTGGGGACCGAGACACAGCGATCACAATTCCAAGCGCCAGCAGTATTCCGAGATAGGGAGTCAACACGCCTGGCCCTGCAGTGCCGGTCACCGCCCCCAGCAGCGTGCCCAGGCTCTGGTCTTCCACGCCCAGCCTGGCGAGATCCGGACTGAGAGGTTCCATCCAGCTGTGAAATACCACTGCGTAGAGATCTGTCCAGGTCATGAGATAAGCCATCGCGCCGGTGACCAGCACCACCAGCACCGATTTCAGATTGCCTCCTCCCACACTCACCAGGTTTTTATTGCCACAACCGGAGGCCAAGGTCATACCAACCCCGAACATCAGGCCCCCGAACACATAACGGGGCCAGAAGAAAAGGCTGCGTCGATAGGGAACCCTCGATTCCCCGGCATCCATGATGGAGAAGATCTCGAACAGACTGACCCCGATGATGGCCACGGCAATGGCGAGAAACCAGGAACGTATGCGCCCCGTATCACTCATGTTGACCCAGTCAGAAACCGCCCCCATGGTACAGAAGCTGGTCTTTGCTACAACGGCACCCAGTACTACGGCCATCAGCCCACCCAGCAGCAATACCTGTGTTGTAATCTCGAGATCCATCGAATTCTCCGGAATTAGGCAGGGCGAATCGAAGATGATTCACCCCATACGCAACACCGCCCTCCCGGAATCCGGTTAAAAACAGTTCCTGAGTCGGGATGCCGCTTCGTTTTACATGTGTTTGAAATAACCGGATCAGCCGGTTTCCTGATACCGGGTTGGATCAGGAGCCCCCATTTCTTTGAATCCCTGAGCGCGCAATCTGCAGGCATCACAGAGCCCGCAGGCCCTTCCCTGCTCATCCGCCTGGTAGCAGGAGACGGTGAGGCTGTAATCCACTCCCAGCCGCATCCCCTCCGTTACAATCTGCCCCTTGGTCATCTGGATGAGTGGTGCGTGGATGCGAAAGCGCTCACCCTCAACCCCGGCTTTGGTGGCCAGATTGGCGAGTGCCTCGAAGGCAGCAACGAACTCCGGCCTGCAATCGGGATACCCCGAATAGTCCACTGCATTCACCCCGACAAAAATGTCCGTTACCCCCAGTACTTCAGCCCACCCCAGAGCAATCGACAGGAATACCGTATTACGTGCCGGTACGTAAGTCACGGGGATCCCCTGATCGGGTTGCTCGGGTACCGCGATGTTTTCATCGGTCAGCGCTGATCCTCCGATCACATCCAGGGCGATGGATACCGAACGGTGCTCTGTCGCACCAAGGGTGGACGCAATCTGACTGGCAGCGTCCAGCTCGGATTTGTGGCGCTGACCGTAATCGACGCTCAACGCATAGCAGATGTATCCCTGATCACGGGCAATAGCCAGGGTTGTCGCCGAATCCAGACCACCGGAAAGAAGTACCACCGCCTTTTTCATAATGACCGCCATCCCGATCTGAACCACCGATACGCGAATCCGGGTTGATACGCGCCGACTCCGTGAGCTCACTGACTGCAATAGTTGTTAGGGCCGCGGAAAAAATGAATCATCCCACCCTGCCGGTCTCTCACCTCAGCTATCACTACCGGCATCCTGCCTCGCGTGAATCTAGTCCATCCATGTACGTCGTCTGCGTTGCAGATTCAGTTGCATAATCTATGATATGCGCTTTCATCAGCGCCTTGAATCTGAGCTGATACCCTGCGCGCTATGGGACGATACATAATCTCCGAGGCCCTTAAACAGTAACGGCTCACCCCCGGAGATTACCCGGTATGGGTGAGTACGCTGGTTTTAATAAAGTGTAGTTGATCGTTCAGCCACACCACCCGGCCGAAAGAGCGCTGGAACCGGTGTCCAGCCGTTTCTTCAGTCCGAAGCGACTGCCATAATCAGGGGAGTGGTTATTTCCCCGGCGTATCACCCCAGAGATATTTGTGTAACTGAATCTGGAATCTTACCCGCAAATGATCGCCCAGTATCCACTCTGCCAGCGCTGTCCCGTTCTGGAGCCCTTTTGCGGGAGACATCAGAACTTCGCAACGGGTCGTCAATGCGTACTTTCTGATGATTTCCCTTACCCACAGGTAGTCCTGCTCGCTGCAGATGACGAACTTGACCTGGTCCTTCTGGTTCAGGTAATCGATATTACGATAGAAATTCTTGTTCTCTTCACCCGACCCGGGGGTTTTGATATCCACCACCCTGAGTACCCGGGAATCCACGGCAGAAATATCCAGGGTACCGCTGGTTTCCAGTGATACCAGGTGCCCGGCGTCACAAAGATCGCTCATCAATACCAGGCTGGCCTGCTGGGCGAGCGGTTCCCCACCCGTCACCGTCACATGGTGGGCGCCCAGGTCCATCACTCTTTTCAGTACTTCAGCCCGACTCAACCACTCCCCACCCTTGAACGCATAAGCCGTGTCACAGTAACCACAACGCAACGGACAACCGGTGAGACGCACAAACACGGTGGGAAATCCCATGGTGTTGGATTCACCCTGCAGGGAGTAAAAAATTTCGGTTATCCGCAGGCGAGCCTCATCGGGCTCCCCCCTGTGGCGGGGATCGATAGAATTCATAGCTGGTTACATCTAAATCAAAGATACAGAAGTGATCGTCAGGGCAAAAACAGAGTGTGCTGATTTTGCAGGAAGCACGCGGCTCAGAGCCCTTTCCTGCGCATAAACGCTTTGGCCAGTTGGGCCGATGACGAGCCGGGATAGTTGTCAATCAGGCCCCGCAGGGTTTCCCGTGCCTCTTCCCGACGATTGTTCTCGTAGTGAATATAGCCGATCTTAAGAGTCGCACCGGGAACCTTGGAGCTGGTAGGGTAGACCTCCAGCACCTGAGAAAATTCCTTCAATGCAGTATCAAATTCCCGGGTAACGTAGCTGGCCTCCCCAAGCCAGTATTGGGCATTGTCCGCATAGGGGCCCGCCGGGTACTTTTCCAGAAACCCAATGAACTGCTTACGCGCATCGTCAAAGCGACGCTGTTTGAGCAGAGCGAAAGCACTCTGGTAGTCCCGCTCCTCCATCGCTGATGCCTGGAGCGGGGAGGGTCCGATCGACTGGGACCCACCAGACTGCCTGGGGGGTGGCGGGGTGGAGGGTGAAAGGGGAATCGAAGGGTTATCCGGAGGCGCTCCAGCGCCACCACCCCCGCTCAACCGGTTATCCAGATCCAGATAGAGTTCCCTCTGGCGTTGCTTCATCTGCGCCATCTCATGGTTCTGCTGTTCCACCTGCCCCCTTAGATGCCGAACTTCCCGCTGCAGGCTATCCATCCTGACAACAAGGTCTGAGAGTGCCCGGACTTTACGTTCGAGCACCTGCACGCGCTGCTTCAGGGCCATGTCCGCCTGGGCCGAGGTACAACAGAGCATCAGGAGCAACAGTACTGCTTTCGACTTCATAACCTTTCCAGTCCCGAATCAGTAGTGAAGTTCTGCGCGACGATTCTTCGCCCACGCCGTCTCATTCGACCCCATGTCCACTGGGCGCTCCTCACCATAACTGACCGTGATGATCTGAGTATCGAAAGCCCCCTGGGTCAGCAGCAGGCGTCTGACAGCATTTGCCCGACGTTCACCCAGGCCGATATTGTATTCCCGGGAACCGCGCTCGTCGGCATGCCCCTGCACCGTTACGGAAACGGTCGGGTTGGCTGCCAGATACTCACCATGGGCCACGATGACATTCTGATAGTCACTGCGGATCTCGCTGGTGTCGAAGTCGAAGTAGATCACCTGGGTGGATAGCAGGCTGTCTGGATCTTCAAAGGGATTTCCAGACCAGCTCCCCCCCTCCCGGGCACCTGCAGTGGTTGCGCCTTCGCTGCCGCCCTGTCCGGGTTCGCCAACGGCTGCCCCTCCCTCGCTGTCGGTACCGGGGGTGGATGCACACCCGGCAAAGAGCAACGTAAGTGCCAGCGCGGGGAGTAGGGTTAGAAACCTGGATTTCATGGTTTTCTCCTGTTGGATCGGGTGAAGGGCGACCAGACGGGCTCCCGAACATCGCCTTCCTGCAGCGCCAATCGCTGCCGGACGCGTCCATCCACGGACACCGCCGCCAGTTCAGCCTTGCCGTTGGTCTTGGTAGCATAAATTATCATGCTGCCGTTCGGGGCGAAACTGGGAGACTCATCAAGCGGGCCATCGCTGAGCACCAGCAGCCCTCCGGAACGGGGATCGAGCACACCGATTCGATAAGAACGACCCTCCCTCGTTACCATACCGATCAGGTCACCGTCCGGGGAATAAGAAGCCCGAGCATTGTAATCCCCTTCGTAGGTTAACCGTTTCGCTGCCCCGCCGGATGCGGAGACGCTGTAAATTTGTGGTTTGCCACCCCGGTCAGAGGTAAAAATGAGAGTACGGCCATCCGAAGACCATGCGGGCTCTGTATCGATGGCGTAATTCGAGGTCAGGCGCTGAAGTTTTCTGGTGGCAATAGTGAGTACATAAATCTCCGTATTGCCATCTTTGGAAAGGGTCAGTGCCAGTTTCCGCCCGTCAGGAGACCAGGCAGGCGCACCGTTTACCCCTCTGTACGAAGAGATCTTCTGGCGCTTGCCGGTAAAGACTTCCTGTACGTAAACCGCAGCCCTTCCCTTCTCAAAGGAGACGTAGGCCAGCTTGCGCCCATCCGGGGACCAGGCCGGGGACATCAGCGGTTCTTTTGACGTCACAATGGTCTGGGGGCTGTATCCATCAGCATGGGCCACGATCAGGGAAACCTGCTGATCGCCACCGGCACCTATCGTGGAGACGATATAGGCGATGCGGGTGGAAAAAGCCCCCCGTTGTCCGGTCAGCTTTTCGTAGACCACGTCTGCAATGTGGTGGGCAACCATTCGCAGATCCCGTTTCGTGGAGGGTATGCTGTAGCCGGCCAGCTGCTCCCCCTTGTAGACATCAAACAGCTGAAAGCTGACCAGAAAACCGCCGCTGCCATTGGGCTGCACCCTACCCACCACAAGACTTTCTGTCCCCAACGCTTTCCAGTCTCTGAAATCCACCTCCAGGCCGGTGTGGGGACGAGCCAGCATATCCGCCACAGGCAACGGTTTGAATCGTCCGCTGCGTTGCAGATCATTGCTGATTATCCGGGCCAGATCCTCTTCCGGTCCTGCACCCTCACCCTGCCAACCGAAAGGTACGATCGCCACCGGCAATGCTCCCTCCTCGCCTTCGGTAATTTCGATCGTCAAAGCTGCCATTGTCCGCACTGGTAACAACACCAGTAACGCAAGTATCCAGAATCTATTCATAACACCGTTTTGTTCAATTCTTTGGTTGGAAGAGAAAATTGATATCCCGAAACGCCTCGAATAACGAACCGGCCGGGACGGGCAATGGATCAGCCTTCATCACCGCATGGGTCGCCGAACGGTCAAAGGCACCATTACCACTGCTTTCCACTACCGTCGCGGCAATCACCGTGCCGCCTGGAGCCACTCGCACCCGCAAAAGACATTTCAAACCGTCTCCGACTCCCGAAGGCCTGACCCAGCTTCGATTGATCTTCTGCCGGATCAAACCCTGATAACGCCGGGTCTCACTGGCATCCCTCTCAGCCTGCATCGCGGCTTCCAGTTCAGCCTGACGCCTGGCCGCGGCCTTGCGCTTTTTTTCCTCTGCCAGCCGTCTGGCTTCCGCGGCCTTGCGCTTTTTTTCCTCTGCCAGCCGTTTGGCCTCTGCGGCCTTGCGCTCTTTCTCCTTTGCCAGCCGTTTGGCTTCTACGGCCTTGCGCTTTTTTTCCTCTGCCAGCCGTTT
>JAAELC010000218.1 GCA_024227135.1 Gammaproteobacteria bacterium | reverse complement strand
TCCTGGCCAGAAGGAACGGGTACCACGGCACCTTTTTCTTCCAAATCTACTACCTCGCCGTCCATAACGGCGTGAGTATCTGGCTTCATAGAAGTCCTCCGAACACCGGTCAGGGGAGGTGGGTGCTCCAGTTCTTTGAGATTCTTGACTATACTGAGCACCCACTCGCTCTCCGTGATCGCCTCCCAAAAAGGGAGGAAGTGTTGGGGACGACCCGCCACTGGAATGTGCAGTTGAAAGCAGGAAATCGCCACTGAAGATGGAATGGCGGGGATGGATTGGAGTATGCAAAGCAGCATACTCCAACTGCTTGTTATCCCCCCTGGGTATCTCCAGGTGGATAGCCCGGAACGCACGGCGTCTGGCATGGAGCGTCTGTTCCCTGAATGCTCTAGCTGCAGCGTCTACCCCAGCTACCGCAACAGCGTGCTGGTACTCATCAGCTTGTTCGGCCGACCTTTGGAGCTTGGTATCACAAGCCTTTAGAGCATTAAAATAAGTGGGAACGCTCTGCAAATCAAAGGCTGCTAAAGCAGACCTGATTTGACTTGCTGACAGAGTCTGGTCGTTCAGGATTGTCAGGTTTTGAAAGACCTGGTGCAGAGCTGCATGGAACTTGGAAATAGTAATCAAAGTTCCCGATTGAGTCTGAGTTGCGTGCTCGAGAGCCTGCACCAACGACACTAACGTACCAGCACACTTCACAGAAGCCAGAGTGGTTTTGAGGGAATTATCAAGGTGATGCCACTCCTCCTTAGCGGCCACTTTACCCTCAGGTGTAGTCTGGTAAGCAACCATATGTTGCTCGATAGACAGCTCCTTATGAATAAGTCCTAAAAGCTCGCTGAAGGCGGGTGAGAAGCCCTCAACAGCGGAACTACCAAAGCAGAGGCACTCTTCGTAAACGGGCTAGAAGATGTGCACCCCCGCTGCCAAAGGAGCCCCTGGCATTAACATGACAGCCGACAGCACAGACCTGATCTGTTGCCTGGTGTGTGGGGTGAGGGGAATGCCAGGGTCGTCTTGCGGACGCACTGACAAATGAGCCTCACTCCGCTTTGCCTGCCTCAACTCTACCAGCTCCGACGGAGTAGGCGGTTGCCAC
>JAAELC010000217.1 GCA_024227135.1 Gammaproteobacteria bacterium | reverse complement strand
TGTCTCTCTCAGCTGCTACCGGCGCCGATGAGCTACTGTTGGATTCCATTGAAAAGCAGTCCGACAAGCGATCGGCTATGGTGGTTCCTGCCAGAGGACAGTCCATGTCTCAGGTCCGGCGTCGGCTCGGTGATCCTGAGGACAAAACACCTGCGATTGGGGATCCCCCCATTACCCGCTGGATCTACGAAGATCTCACCGTCTATTTTGAGTATCAGCATGTCATCACCAGTGTTATTCACCGCTGAGCCGTCACTGATATTCTGAGTTGATCAGCCCGAACCGCCGACTCCCCGCGGAGTGGGAAGCACAATCCGGTGTACTGCTGGTGTGGCCGGACGCCCGCACGGACTGGGTCAATCATCTCGCAGAAGTTGCAGCGGTTTATACCCGCATTGCCAGCCTGATCGGATCGAGACAACCCCTGCTGGTGGCATGCAGGCAGCCCGCTGATGCCTCAACAGTTCGGTCATGTCTGCTCGATGTCGGTATTCCTGCCGACAGGCTCTCTCTACTCTGTGTTCCCTTCAACGACACCTGGGTCAGAGACTTCGGGCCCCTGACGATCACCACCCGGCACTCGGCAAGGCTGAAAGATTTTCGTTTCAACGGCTGGGGTGGCCAATACCCCTTCGATCTGGATACAGGATTCACTGCCAGACTGGTTCAAACCGGGGCCTTGGGTAACAGGGACCCGGAACCGGTCAATATGGTGCTCGAAGGCGGTGCCATCGAAACCGATGGCCTGGGTTCGCTGATGGCAACCCATCGATCGATCGTCGACCCGGCGCGAAACCCCGGAATGACACGCCAGATGGCTGAAAGCCGGCTCACCAATGAACTGGGAATCCAGCGCTTCCTTTGGTTGGACCATGGCGCTATCTCCGGTGACGACACCGGGGGGCACATTGATATGCTGGCCCGCTTCTGCGATCCCGAGTCCATCGTTTACTCCACGGCGCTGAAAACAGACCCTGACAGGGGTGGGTTGGGGGCGTTAGCCGGGGAATTGAGCCGATTGAGAACCTGGGAAAACAAGCCATACCGGCTGATCCCCCTTCCCCCGATCAAACCGATCTGGGATAAATCCGGCAGGCGTCTGCCGGCCAGCTATGCCAATTTTCTGATCATCAACGAAGCAGTGCTGGTGCCCGTCTACGATGACGTTTCCGACAGGGATGCCCTGGAGGTTTTGGGCAACTGCTTTCCCCACCGTCAGATACTGCCGGTAAACTGTCTGCCATTGATCCGGGAAAACGGCAGCCTCCACTGCATTACCTTGCAGTTCCCACAGGCAATTGAGCTGCCGATCCTGTCTCCAGAAAACCCCTGATCCGCCCTCAAGGGTATCTGCACGCACTTTGCTTTCAGACATCAATCCCAGTCATATAAGGTGTCAGTTAATTTTACAATACTCGATGGGAATTAAAATGTTACAGACATAACGTATTGTTATCCTAGGATTTCCTATCTTTGGCTTGATAATTGCTGGATATTATTGCGACTTGGTCTCATTCGGCAAGCATGCCTGATGAAGTTGCGAATGAGAAATGCTCAGAGCAACCCTGGAGATAATTTGATGAAACCAGTTTTTAATCCGAGAAACACGTCTTTCAGCACCGTGTTTTCGACCACTGTTTTACTACTCGCAGCATCCGTTTCAAGCGCACCTGTCTTTGCCGGTGCTCCACCACCACCCTCATCCCGTGTGGATACTGACACCAACGATATCGGTGGGGGATTGAGGAGTTACGAATACACCGTGGTCAACACTTCTGATTCTTTTGGCATACCGGAAGGCGCCCAGGCATTTGCTTTACCGGTGTTCGAAGGAACACCCGTCATCGTGGACTGGGAATTACCCTGGTTTGACGATGGTGACATTGATACGCTCACCATTGACACACCAGTCGGCTGGTTATGGGGTATTGAGCAGGTGGGTATGGCAAACCCCGAGCATGGGTGGGGCGGTATTGCAGACTGGCAGACAGCGGGTGATCCCTGGAATTACTTTCTGAATGGCTTTGGCCCGGACGGTGCAACGCCCATCGATAACGGGCTGACCAATGCCCAGGCAGATGCTTTCCTTAACGTGCAGGAGGTACTTCACTGGTACATAGACCCCCAATTCTGGGATGCCAGCGGTTGTAACGGAACCGTTCCAGCTAACGGGGTACAGGGATGCTCCTGGGGCTGGGAAATCGATGGGGAAGAAGATCCGATCACCACCTTTGGTATCTTCCCTGAAAACTCCCAGGGCGGGTTTGGTTTCGACGCTATGGCTCCAACGGATATTTCGGCGCCTTATCAGGCCTCCTGGTTCGACCTTCCGGTAGAGACCGGTGATCCTCCATTCCCCGGGGCAGGTAACTTAGGGCCGAGCATTGGCCAGACCAGTGCACTTCAGCCAACGGTGCCTGAACCCGGTGTCCTGGCGTTGCTGGCTGCCGGATTTGCCGGTCTGGGCTGGGGCGGTAGACGTCGGGCAAAGAAGAAATGATGACACCTGGGCCGAATCATATGAAGGGTTAGCGTTCTGGCCTGAGCAGCATCACGAAACAAAAGCCGCCTGAAATTCCAGGCGGCTTTTTCATGTCCGGGCATATCTGTTCACCCCCAGAGAATTCCCTGCATGGGTGGCCTGTGGAGGAAGTAAGAAGTAACTTTGGCAGGGATGCCAAATCCAAGTCTAACGACGCCTTCCGGAGCAGATCGCCCATGCGGGGTAAGTAGATACGTCCGGGCAACCAATTCAACTTAAAGATTCAAGACAGCCTGTTCAGTAATCTCCGACACGCCCGCAGCGTCAATGCCCCGATGGTCAACGATGGCGCTTCCCCTCCGCCCGAACTGGGAAATATACTGGCATCCATTATGTATAGATTCTTCCAGCGGTGGCTGCGACACTCGCTGTTAACCACCGACTTATCGGGATCGGTTCCCATTCGACAAGTACCAAATACATGGGTCGAATTGAAGAAGTCGTAACTTCCGTACTCCTCAAAGAGATCCGATACACCCGCTGCTTCCATAATCTCCCGGCATTTTCCAGCCATGAACGTCAGGCGCTCCAGGTCAATCCTGGTCAGGTGGCTGTGAATGCGCGCTATTGGCATACCAAATTCATCCCGGTGCACAGGATCCAGGTCAACGTAGGTATCCTCATTAGGCAGAAACTCCCCGATGGCACCGACTCCCAGCCCATGACCGAACTGCTCGCCCATACCCCTAAGATGCTCCCGACCCCACCCCCCGACCACCCTGCGTGCATAGTTTAACGGGCCGGCGATGTCCGATTCGATCAGTGAGGGAGTGAATCGGCACCCCCCCACCACGCCTGTGATGGCATCCGGAGCGTTGTAATCCCAGCAGATGGCATCTGCCGGCAGGCCCCGATGACCATCGAGACGGTCCGGGTGGAGACCGAGACTGGTCCAGCCGAGTGTCTCCATGAAGTTTCGGCCTACCTGTCCGGACTCGTTACCGATCCCTGCCTGGGCATTGGCTCCTTCCGAATGCAGCAGGAGGCGCGGTGTATTGACAGCCCCACAGGCCAAAATGATGACCGATGCCGATAATCGATATTCAGATCCCGCCCCGTCCCGGTACCGGATTCCGGTTATCCGGTCATCAGCACCCGCTTCCAGAAAAGCGACTGGGGAAGCTGTCAGGGTAGTGAGCTTTCCGGTGGCCCTGGCCTGGCGTAAAAAAGTCACATCGGCACTCCCTTTATCGGTTCTGGGGCAACCGCGCCGACACTGACCACAGTAATTACAGGGTGGACGCCCGTTGTAAGGTTGGGATAAAACCGCCAGATTGTTTGGCAGCCAGCTCATCCCCAGACGATGGAAACCTTCACCGAGACGACGGCTGGCATAGCTGATCGGGTGAGACGGCAACGGACAGGGTGCGCTGCGTTGACGATTCCCATCCTGCACGGGGCCGGCGACACCGATTATCCTCTCGGCTTCCAGGTAGCTGGACTCCAGTTCCCCATAATCCAGGGGCCAATCGGCAGCCACCTGAAAACCACTGTACATTTTCATCGCAGCCGGATGCATTCGATGGGCTTCACCCGTGAAATGCAGCGTGCTGCCACCCAGCCCGGCGACGTGTCTGTAACCGGCAAGTTGCCGATGCCCGGTTTTATTCAATTTACCGCTGTGGACATTCCAGGATCTCAGGTGTGTGTATTCGGTGCTCAGAGACTGAAATTGAGCCGCCGAGTAAGGCAACCTGGACCCTTTTTTTCCTGGGAAAGCGCTTGTCTCCCAGTCCGGCCGGGACAGCCTGTAGTCCACCCCGGGATCAAACGCCGGACCGGCTTCCAGAAGAAGCACCCGCACCCCTGCACGGGTCAATGCCCAGGCAGCAGCACTGCCGCCGGCGCCACTGCCGACAACAATGACCTCATGATCATCAACGGACATCAATCGACCTTCATCGGGGTAAGTGCAAATTCGGGATACCCTCTCGGCTGGGGTGGACCCTCGAAACCGAGCACTGTCCAGACTTCCGGGCGGGCATAGTATCGCTCCATGGCATCTTCCAGTGTGCGCAGAAGAAACACCCTCGGCAATGATCCGTCCGGTGCAGACTCAGCGATACGGACAATGTGTGCCCGCTGGCCTTCCCTCAATCCGTCAAAGCGACTGCCATACCGCTTTTTTGACTGGATATCCAGCCAGCGGCAACCATTGTCTATCAGTTTTCGATGAGCCGGGACAACACTGGCTGATAACAGGATCGCTTCGGAAATCCCAAAATGGGACGCCCCGGGAAAGGTTTCATGATCGGGTATCAGAGTATCCAGAAAGGCTGACAGGCAGACCGATGAGTCGGTGCCCTCCCCCGTGGAAATCGACGCCGCGAATACTCCGCGCAGTTTAAGCGACAGAGCCCCCCAGAAACCCAGGTGTAGAAAATGACGTCTGGATGTCACCATGCCGGTATCCCACCCCACACCAGTTGTATTGAAATCAACGCTTCAGCACTTTGGTAAGGATCCGTAGGAAGAACCTCCCACTGCTGAGTGGAAAAATGGATATTCTATTGGCCGTAGAGAAACATAACGGCAGCAACCGCTGCGATGACACCCACCAGATCGGCGGTCAACCCGGCGGCCAGTGCATGACGTATGCGACGTATCTGGACGGCACCGAAATAAACAGCAAGCACATAAAAAGTCGTTTCGGTCGATCCCTGCAGGGTGGAAACGAGATAACCCGTGTAGCTGTCCGGGCCAATCGCCGGGTCATTGATTATGGAAGCCATTACGCCATAGGCACCGGATCCCGAGAGGGGTCTCAGCAGTGCCATGGGCAACGCTTCTCCCGGCAACCCTACCAGAGCCGTCGCACTTGCCAGCCCCCCCACCAGCCAGTCCAGCGCGCCGCTGGCGCGAAACATCCCCACCGCGACCAGAATAGCCACCAGATAGGGAATGATCTTGAGGGCCACTTGAAAACCCTCTTTGGCACCTTCCACAAAAGCCTCGTAAATTCGAACCTTTTTGTAGGCTCCAAACATCAGAAAGGCCAGCATGAGCCCTGGAAGAATCCAGGGTGATATGACGTGCCCGTAGATCACAGTCAGGGGAATCAATGCCAGAAAACCGGCCAGGGTCAGCCAGGAAATCCACGCCGGATAGCCCTCGGTGGCGGTTGGCATGGGCTTCTCATCACCGTTGGCAGGCGCTTCACCACTCTCTGTTTCCACCTGGGTCTCGGCATCGGTGATGGGGAAAAAATGTCTGTAAGTAAGCGCGGCGATGATGGCCGCCACCGTCGAACAGGCCGTAGCGAAAAGTGTCGTTGGGAGAATACCCGCAGGATCAGCAGACCCTGCCGCGGCCCGGAGCGCGATGACGCCAGTTGGCAGCAGGGTGATACTGGAGGTATTGATAGCCAGAAACAGCACCATGGAATCCGTCGCCGTACCTTTACAGGGGTTCAGGCGATTGAGTTCCTGCATTGCCCGTATTCCGAAGGGTGTGGCCGCGTTACCCAATCCCAGCAGATTCGCGGACATATTGAGTATCATCGCCCCCATGGCGGGGTGTTGAGGCGGCACATCAGGGAACAGTCGAACCATGAGTGGTTGAATCAGTTTCGCCAGGATAGTCAGTAAACCACCCTCTTCGGCGATTTTCATCAAGCCCAGGAACAGCGCCATCACACCCACCAGGCCTAACGCGAGTTCCACTGCACCGGAAGCCGACTCGACCATCGCTGTGGAAAGCGCGTCCATGGGCGACACGTCACCTGATTGAGTGCTCAGTTGACGCCATCCCGCAGTTGCGAAGGCGATGAAGACGAGGGCAAAAAATACTATGTTCATTCCCGGTGCATTGTCACTCATCCCCGGTCGGGGGGTCAATCGAGAGGTCACTTGTCCGTTGCTCAGGAAATGATCCGTTTAGATTGAGACAGTACTTGACAGGTACTATCAGCAATTGCACAGAACTTACTATCAGGCTATATTTTTTCTGAGAGGGTGAAACTGTTCGACAGATTGTAATCAGAATCGATTAAGCTGTATTGTTAAACTGTATTTGGGGTGTACCAGTGAGAGTCTCTTTCCCTGTTTTCCAAACGCGATACCAACAACTGACACCGCTTTTTGATGTATTCAGGGGGGTTAGGGCCGCGGAAAAAAATAATTATCCAGTCTTGCTGGTCTTTTGGCCCAGTTTCCG
>JAAELC010000216.1 GCA_024227135.1 Gammaproteobacteria bacterium | reverse complement strand
TCCCATGTGTCACCAGTTTGAGAGCGCGGACACAGAAATCGATCGCATCTTCGTCCGCCCATTCTCCATGTCGAATGACTTCCGGGCGGATTGCCAACAGATGATCGTTTTTCTTGTCCGCTGCATTCATGGTGCAGATATCATGAATCTTCGCTGTCTCCCCAGATTGCATCCATTCTTCAGCGACTTGCGTTTCAATTCCCGACAATGGCATCTCAAACATCTGCGGGGCGATGGACCGTACTATGATGTGGGTAAATGTACGCAGGAATGGGTGATCATGCAGTACCGCCCGCACACCACGGAGCCACATGGCCCATTGAGGCATGTCGCGCATTGCGTTGTTGATCCATGTCGGGCAAAGTCCGTAGGTGCAGTGACAAACCATGGACGGCGGTCTTGTGCCAATGCGCATCTTGTATACGAAGATCAACCGCTGGCCGAGTGTTAGAGGTGTGACGCAGTAAGACGAACCTGTTTCGAAAAATACGGCATCTCCAACAAACGTTCTGCACTTCTTCCCTGGAAGCTCTATTTCCCCGCCGCTGTTGTTTACGTGGCATGGAAGCCCGACGATGCATAATTCCGACGATGCCCCCTCAACAGCCCGAGAGGTAAAGCCGGTCTTGTACAGGTGACATTCCGCGATAGCCGCATCCTCATCCTCATACGTTAACCCATATGACCCCAGAAGGTTCATCATGGCTCCCCGCAGGTCATGATGCTGTGAGGAATCCAGTGTTTCAGTGAAGAGCCCACATGATGTCAAATTGGCGAACAATTCGTGTGCTTTGTCGGAGGCTTCAATAAGTGACGCCCGCTGTCGCATGGTGAGGGAAAACTTGGAGTCTCTGCACTGTAGACCAGATGTAGTATTGGTTAAATGATGCAGAAAGGAGGCCTGACGCAGTTTGCTGGGGGGGTTTGCCAGACCGCAACATTGACATGGTCCTGCTGCACTCGTGTTAGCATGCACGCAAACTTTGCACGTCCAAGAAGAAGACCACGAAGGTGATGATTGCGCTGGTGGCGGTGGTGCTGTTGATGATGATGATGGTGATGATGATGATGATGATGATGCTGAGGATGATGATGACATCGATGTTGATGATGATGATGGTGATGCTGGTGACGATGATGAAGATGGTGCTGATGATGGTGGTGGTGCAATCCGTGGCTTTTGACTTTGCATCCATGCCGTGAACGCCTCCCAACGTCTTCTCTCATCTTCCTGCCCGGCCAAATCATACTCCCACTCCATGATCGAACCGGCTGCAACAGCGGCATGAACATTCGGCGTGTTGATCGAGGCGTGTATCCCTACGGCGACAGCGATCTCCTGCCTCTCGGATGCCGTGAGTTTTCTGCCTGCTGGCAAATAGAGATGTCGCTCCAAAGAATACACGACGTCATAGTGAGTCTTCCCGATGTAACAGAAGATTGCTGTGCGCCATGACGACCGCTGCACAGCAGGAAAAGAAATCCACGTGTGGCGCGAATGGTCGAACAGCTCAATGTTAGCCTCAAAGTGTGCCACCAGGATAGACAACTCAGGATTTCCACCCCAGAATGACGGCTGCAAGACCTTGTGCTGATATTGTTGGTACGTCTCACCATCTGCCAAGAAGTGGAGAACGTCATGGCGATTCTGGCCAAAGGCACACGCAACGACGTAACGGAGCTCAATCGGGCCATAACCAGGACACAGTACTTGCGCGATACAGTGGAAAAGACATTCATTATCGGCCGGCATTGGCAGCACGGCCCAGTGTG
>JAAELC010000215.1 GCA_024227135.1 Gammaproteobacteria bacterium | reverse complement strand
TCGATTATTTTTATTGACGAAATTGACTCCATCGGTCGGGCTCGCGGCACCGGCCTGGGTGGCGGACACGACGAGCGGGAACAAACTTTAAATCAAATTCTGGGTGAGATGGATGGCTTTGATCCACACGAAGCGGTGGTAGTACTTGCCGCCACCAACCGTCCTGATGTGCTGGATGCAGCCCTACTGCGACCGGGGCGTTTTGATCGGAAAATCACCCTCGATCTGCCGGATAAAAAAGCCCGCGTTGCGATACTGGAAATACATGCAATCGATGTGCCCCTGGCCGATGATGTTGATCTGGACAAACTCGCTGCACTGTCTGTTGGGTTCTCCGGCGCAGACCTGGAAAATCTGATCAACGAAGCCGCACTGCTATCTGCTCGTGAAGACAAACAAACAGTGGATATGTCATCGCTGCTGGATGCACGAGATAAGGCGGTACTGGGAAGCAGACGTGAGATGATTATCGGTGAGAAAGAGAAAACCCTGATCGCTTATCACGAAGCCGGGCATGCGGTCACGGCAGGCTTTCTGCCTCACACCGATCCACTCGACAAGGTCACCATCATTCCTCGCGGACGCGCACTCGGTGCCACCGAGCAAATACCCGAAGAAGAGCGTCACAACTTGCGGGAAAGCTATCTGCACGACCGCATCGGTGTCATGCTGGGAGGGCGTGTTGCTGAGCAGCTGATATTCGGCGAGGTCAGCTCGGGTGCTGAGGAAGACCTCAAACAAGCAACCAGTCTGGCCCGTCATATGGTAACGCATTGGGGAATGAGTGACCGGCTTGGTCCGCTTGCCTTTCGTCGTGGTGAGGAACATATTTTTCTGGGGCGGGAAATGACCCAACAACGAGACTTCAGTGAACACACGGCCCAGATTATTGATGAAGAGATAAGCCACCTGGTCAAGGCAATAGAGAAAGAGGTAGCGACATTACTCGAAATTCATCGCCCACAACTAGAAGCACTGGCTACGGCGTTATTGGAAAAAGAAATGCTCGGAGCAGATGAGATTCAGTCGATCCTCAAAGCGCCGATAAATGATCATGAGCGCTTATGATTGGAAACAGTTCCCATGAGTTACTGAGAATTTAGGTGGCCACGAGGAAGCAGACCATCGACCATGATCAGCGAAATACGCAACAACTACGAACTTCGCAGGCCAAAGTGACCAAAGGGTCATCTGACAGCTTGATTCTATAAGTTGCTTTGCAGCGCTAATGCCAGATTATCCCCCGAATCCGTATCGATCTAGCAAAAAAAAGTGCAGGCTAGAGCATTCCTTTTATTGCTTGTAACGTTCGCCCACTTTTCTGCAGCTTTACCACCGCCGCCACACCCAGTTCGGATTGATTCCAGTCTGAATCCAGATTCAAATTGAAGCGATGCTGGCCTCCCGACCGGGTGGTTTGAGGTGGGCTTAGATAGCGCACAACATAATCGTGCGCGAGTGTTCGACCCCT
>JAAELC010000214.1 GCA_024227135.1 Gammaproteobacteria bacterium | reverse complement strand
TGTGTTTTTATTAAACAGTCGCAGCCACCGATTTATTGCAACCGCTTTGGGCTCCCCTTGTTCAGGTTCACCTACTTGCGGCATACCTTCTCCCGAAGTTACGGTATCAATTTGCCGAGTTCCTTCTCCGCAGTTCTCTCAAGCGCCTTAGAATACTCATCTCGCGCACCAGTGTCGGTTTGCGGTACGGTCGTCAATAGCTGAAGCTTAGTGGCTTTTCCTGGAAGCAGGGTATCACTCACTTCGTCTGCAAGCAGACTCGTTATCACCCCTCATCTAAGCCCGGCGGATTTGCCTACCAGGCACGACTACAGGCTTGAACCAACATATCCAACAGTTGGCTGAGCTAACCTTCTCCGTCCCCACATCGCACTATTGATCGGTACAGGAATATTGACCTGTTTCCCATCAGCTACGCATCTCTGCCTCGCCTTAGGGGCCGACTCACTCTACGCCGATGAACGTCGCGTAGAAAACCTTGCGCTTACGGCGAGGGGGCTTTTCCCCCCCTTTAACGCTACTCATGTCAGCATTCGCACTTCTGATACCTCCAGCATCCGTTACCAGACACCTTCACAGGCTTACAGAACGCTCTCCTACCACGTGCCATAAATGGCACATCCGCAGCTTCGGTAACTGGCTT
>JAAELC010000213.1 GCA_024227135.1 Gammaproteobacteria bacterium | reverse complement strand
TGCGTAATCACCTGATGCTCAAAGAGATGCGTGAAGGGCGTGGTCCTATCTGGATGGACACCATCACCGCACTTGCGAAACTGCGTGAGACCCTGTCTCCCCGTGAGGTGAAGCATCTGGAAGCCGAAGCCTGGGAAGACTTCCTGGACATGTGTATTGGCCAGTGTGGTATCTGGGCCGGAGAAAACATCGAGCCGGAGAAAAAGAACTCCGAGTTGATGCCTACCGAACCCTACCTGCTGGGCTCACACTCAGGTTGCTGCGGCATCTGGGTCTCTGGTCCTGAGGATGTCGGTGCACCGACCGAAGAGACTGAAGCTGGCGTACCCGAGCATCTGCCTTCCGGCTGGAACTGGGGCTACCGCGGGATGACCACAGTACAGGGCCTGTTTACCGCCGCCGACGGTGTTGGCGCTTCCGGTCACAAGTTCTCCTCGGGCTCCCATGCCGAAGGCCGTATGTGTGCTAAATCCATGGTCAAGTTCGTCATGGACAACAAGGACCATCAGCCCGAACTGGCTGAGAGCGTGGATGATCTGGTCGCTGAGATCTACAAGCCGGTCAAAAACTTCATGGAGTTCAAGGACTACTCTACTGCGATCGATGTTAACCCCAATTACATCACCCCGCGGATGTTGCAGTTCCGTCTCCAGAAGATAATGGACGAGTATGTTGCCGGCGTTGCTACTTACTACACCACCAACGAGCACATGCTGGATCTGGCCGAGCAGAAGCTTGAGATGTTGAAGGAAGATGCTCAGAAGATGCGTGCCAAGGACCTCCACGAGTTGCTGCGTGCGTGGGAAAACTATCACCGCATCCTCACCGCCGAAGCTCACATGAAGCACATTCAGTTCCGTCAGGAATCCCGTTATCCCGGATTCTACTATCGCGCCGACAAGAACTTTGTCGACGAGGAGAATTGGCATGTCTTCGTGAACTCTGTGTATAACAAGAGCACCAAGACCTGGACATGCTTCAAGCGTGCACACGTGGATCTGGTGGACAAGTCCAAGCTGTTCAAATAACAGCAAACAGCCTTGTGGCTGATTTGAGGTCTGGGTGCTGAAAGGTGCCCGGGCCTTTTTTTCGACTGCTGGTGGGGGTATCGTTAGCGTGTTTGCCCCACGCTGACTTTCGAAAGGACCAGCATCTGATATTGGTATATCAAAGCCTGACATCAGGCTGTGCACTTTTTCGGCAGATAGCGTTCTGTTCATCGAGTGACTGCAGGTGCACAGCCTTACTGTTTTTCTCCAATTCGTACCAATCAGCGGCTTACCCGCATTCCTGGGAAAGTGACCGCAGGAGCCCTTAAATGAGTGAAAAGTTCGATCTCCCGTTTAAAAGCGACATGGTGCCCGAAATGCTGGATTTGGGTTCGAAACTCCGGTTTCGCTGCCATAAAGGGATCTCCTGTTACAACGCGTGCTGTAAGAAAGCGGATATTACTCTGACCCCCTACGACATCCTTCGACTGAAGGATCGCATAGGTAAGAGCTCAACCGACTTCCTGAAAGACCATACCGTACCCTTTCGCATGGACAAGGAAGGATTGCCCGGCGTTAAATTGCGCACCAATGACGAAGGTGTCTGCCTGTTCATGAATGAAGAAGGGTGCAGCGTTTACAAGGACCGCCCGACAGCCTGTCGCTATTACCCTCTGGGCCATATGTCAATGCTGACTACCGGGTCCAAGACCGATGAAACCCACTATTTTCTGGTCAGGGAGGAACACTGCAAAGGACATGAGGAGAACCAGGAGCAATCCATTGCCGAGTACCTGAAGGATCAGGAAACCCGCCAGTACGACGAGATGAACCGGGAATGGGTGCAGTTAATGCTGAAACGACGTTCCATGGGGCCGACGGTAGGCCGCCCGCCGGAGGCTACTTTGCAGTTGTTCTTCATGTGTTCCTACGATATGGAGCGATTCCGCCGGTTCGTGCTGAGTGATAGTTTTCGTAACACCTACGATTTGGATGACGAAACTTTTGTCGCACTGGAAAAAGAGGATGTGGTGTTGATGCAGTTCGGGGTCCGTTTTATGAAACAGGCCTTTTACGGTGAGCGGACTATCCCCGAGAGGGATGGTGTATGGGAGAAGCGCACCGAAGAGCGCAAGGAGGTCTGGGAGGCGAGACGTCAGGCTGAAATTGCCCGCCAACAGCAAGAGGAAGACGAGAAATACAAAGATGCATGATGGAAATGGGCAGTCGGGGTTGCTGAGATTGGATCAGACATTCCAGTGTTGGTTCTGGACGCGCAGCCGGTCAGCTGAAACCATCGGCCTGTGACCATGCTGACAGGTGTGCACCACGCCAGCCTGCTGGCAGTTTCGGAGGTATCAGTTATTCTTTTTCCTGATCGGCGAATATCTGCTTGAACTTGTTTGAGAGCTCTTCCTCTTTATCCAGGTCTTTGATCAGCGCTTTGTGGATCAAGTGGGGCAGAAGCAGTCGCAGAGGCATACGCAGGTAGTGGGCGCGGACGAAAAGTAACCATCGTGCTGTCCCTGTTGTTCGGGAATGGCAGCTGTGGTGTGCCGGTAAGAGTGCCTCGGTGAACAACAGGTCCATCAACTTTCTCACCATTCGCCCGGGTCCCCAGGGGGCAACAGTCTCTATTGTCTCCTGGGGTACGTGGGTACCGAGTATCAGCCTGGCGTACTGCAGTCCATAGAAAAGGGGACGAGTGAGCTGCAGAATCAGTGCCCGTTCACACAGCCGTGACCAGAATGCTTCCTCTTTGCCAAAATGGGAAAGCAGGGACTCTATATCCACAAGATCTCTGAGACCGTTTTCCAGCTCCCCATCGTGGAACAGGTGGGTCATGCTGTGGAGAACCATATCCTCAGGTGCAAACCAGAGGATCCCCCGATTTTCTGGGTCTGGTGTCGCGTTTTCGATCAATTTGCCAGCGTCTGGATGAATTCGTGCGGTCAAGGGCAGGATCGAGTGATGGATATCCAGCACCGTCTCCCGCTCCCGATGTGTCATGGGTGGCAGTTCATGCATCCATTGACGATAGTAACGCTGATCGTAGGCGTTATTGTGGGTTGTTTTCCAGCCGTGAGCCTGTAGTCTGGTTTCTACTTTCTCGATCGCCTCCCGTGGAACCATGATATCGATGTCATGGAACAGTCTCCCCCTGCTGATGGGTAGGTCTGCCAGCACGTAGGCCCCCCCCTTCAGGGCAATGATTGGAATGGCATCATCGCGAAACACCTGCTTCAGTAGTTTGAATTCCCAATCCAACGCTTCGTTTTGTCGCTTGACCGACCATTGAGCCGATTCCAGGTGATACCGGGCGTAGTCAGGTACATTGACCTGTTTCCCATTTTGCTCGAGAAAGGACTGGGCAAGGTAACCCAGCAGACGGGCTGATCTGGCCTGTCGAATCAGCAGGTCCCACTCTGTAGCGGAGTACCTGTTTGCAAGGGCCGGGTTGCGAAGGGTTTCTGTCAGGAGGCAGGTGAGGGTCATGGGGGCTTCGGGCATTACCGGATCAGTTCATCGATCCGGGCAATGGCCGTATCGAGGTTTGAGTATTTTAGATTGAATACTGAAGATCTGGATACGACCCTTTCCATGACCTTGATCCCTTCGACCCCCAGAATGTGGGAGTTGAAGCTCTGTTCGGTCATTCTCGCCAATGCAATGGCTTTTCCAACCTCCTCCAGTTCAACACCCGAGCCCGCCGAATAAGTGGGAAACAGGATGGTGCCGGGGTACACGCCAGTGTTCGCCTGCTTGACACTTTCGGTTGGAGGACGCATATGTGCGACCGTGCCCTTTGATGTATCCATGACACTGGGGCCTATTTCGTGTTTTTCTCCAAAGTTACCCATGATCCCAATGGATTCGTTCTTCAATCCAATAGGGCGTGGAATGGGGATAATTTTCAAGTCATTCGGGGTGATCAATGCCATCTCATCCGATAGCAGCCGCCAACCCCGGCAGACCAGTGCGGCGCACAGGGTACTTTTTCCAGCACCGGGGTTGCCCGGCATGATGATCGCGTGGTTGTTTTTCTCCACGACAGCAGCGTGGATAATGAGTAATTGATGGGCGGTCGTGGCGATACACCAGTTCAACCCCCATTCGAATATCGGGAATGCCTGATTTGCCGGCAGGGGTTTGAAGGGGACGAATCCGTCGAATGAGAAAACTGATTGAGGGCGTATCCAGTGACGCAGATTGTCAGGTTTTTTGATATGGATGTGAAAGTCGATGAACTGGTCGTCATCCACTGTCAGGAAGTCCCGATAAAAAAAACCTATCCGATCTGATACCGAGCTGAACGTTGAGTGAAGACTGACAGAAAAGGGCCCGATCCGAAAACGAAGGCCCTGGTGCGCTAACGAGTGACTGATTTCCACCTGGTTGAGATCGAGCAGTTTCACGACGCGATGGATACAACCAACCCCTTTGCTTTAAAAGTGTATAGGCTGGTAGCGACCATTTGGATTAATTCTTCATCAACGGTCGTTCTAAAGAAACTGGCGGCATGTTGTACCAGTTCATCTATACTCATCGGTTTTTCGCTGACGGCTTTGAGCAGGAAAGCCCCCAGCGGGTTAAGAAGCAGTGTCTCGCCCGAACCTT
>JAAELC010000212.1 GCA_024227135.1 Gammaproteobacteria bacterium | reverse complement strand
CAACTCGGACTCAAAGAAATGTGACGACACCGAGATGAACCTGATCCGCAATGCGGTACGCTGGGCCTGGCAGCAAAAAGGCCAGAAGGCCGATGCTGATACAGTCTATGCCTTTCTCATCCAATTTCCTGATGTGCCTGATGCCGATCTGGATGAAATGGCGGACAACACCAAGCTCATTGAAGCAGCCAGGAAGCTGGCCTTCAACATCCGGGAATTCACCAGCCATGGCTTTCACGGCAAGTTCTTTGTCGGCCCCAGCACCTTTGATATCCGCCGGGATGAGTTTGTGGTCCTGGAACTGGAAAACCTGAAAGTCCAGCCGGATCTGTACCGGGTTGTCACCCTGCTCATTATCAATGGCGTTACCCAGGACCTCTACCTCTCAGATCGGTCGCGGCCTCGGCTTATCATCTTTGATGAGGCCTGGCAGTTTCTGGATAAGGGGGCCATGATCGCCCCGGTCATCAACGAGGGTTACCGCCGGGCCAGAAAATACAACGGCAGCTTCATGGTCATTACCCAGTCCCTGCTCGATCTGGAGAACTTCGGGGATGTCGGCAAGGTCATCAACAGCAATTCAGCCTTTAAAATTTTTTTAGAATCATCGGATTTCGACCAGGCCCAGAAAAAGGGGTTGATTGATTACGATGAGTTCACCTTGAAGCTCTTAAAAAGCATCAAGTCCAATCCACCCAAATACTCTGAACTGTTTTTCGATACCCCTTTCGGAGTCGGCGTGGCCCGTCTGGTGGTAAACGATTATGCCTATTTCATCTATACTTCCAAGGCCAGTGAAATAGCGCTGATTGAACAGATGGTCCAAGAGGGTAAAACCCACCATGAAGCTATCCTGGAAATGGTCAACCTGAGGAAGCAAGGTGAACTGTAGAATCGCTGCCGCAATCATTGCTTCTATCGTTGCTGTGAGTCCAGCCCAGGCCGGAACCATCACCGACCTTGGTGTGGTCGGCACAACCTATCCCATAGCAGAACCGGACATGCTGGCTGAATTGCAGGGACAGACCGCAAGCAACGAGCATACAAGAAAACAGTGGATTGAGGAGGTCAGAACGTTCCAACCCACAAACCTGCACAAGCTCCCACCGGCCACAGCTGACAGGGTGTATCAGGTCGATATGACCTATACCTTAAACAGAAACCGGACCGATGCAGACGGCAAGATCATCTATCCCAAGGGAT
>JAAELC010000211.1 GCA_024227135.1 Gammaproteobacteria bacterium | reverse complement strand
TCGCGTCTGGGCGAAGAGCTAAGCCAGCTGAAAGAGGAACTGGAAAGCTGGACTTATCAACCTTCTCCGGTGCGACGGGTGGAAATCCCAAAGCCCGGAGGGAAAGGCATCCGTTTACTTGGGGTGCCGACGGTGCGTGACAGAGTGGTGCATGCCACTCTGAAAGAGCTGTTAGAACCGATCTTCGAGCCGTTGTTTTCAGACCATAGCTACGGATTCCGCCCCGAGCGGAACCAACGCCAGGCGGTCGAAGCGGCGCGCGAGATCGTGGCCAGTGGTAAGCCCTATGTGGTGGATATCGATCTATCTAAATTTTTCGATCGAATTCATCAAGACCGGCTGATTGCCTGCCTCAGTCAGCAGGTGACCGATAAGCGTATCTTACGCCTGATCGGTTTACTGCTGCGCAGTGGCATCATGGCCAATGGTCTGGTGACCCCCTCCACGGAAGGAGCCGTACAAGGCAGCCCGTTAAGCCCGTTACTCAGCAACATCGTCTTGGACGAGCTGGATAAAGAACTGGAACGACGCGGTCTTGAATTTTGCCGGTTTGCTGATGACTGTAACCTCTTCGTGAAGACGCCAAAGGCGGCACAACGGGTGATGGCAAGCATCAGCGGATACATCGAGAAGAGACTGAAACTGGTGGTGAACCAAGAGAAGAGCCAGGTAGCACGCTCGGATCGGGTCAAGTTTCTGGGCATGACGATAGTAGGCAAAACGATAGCGATATCGCACAAAGCCCTGCAAACCGCCATGGCCAAGGTAAAGGAACTGACGCCCAGGGGAGCCCACCTGACGCTGGAGAAGACCCTGGAGGAGATCAACAGCTGGTATATTGGCTGGGCGGGCTATTTTCAAATGACCTACTACCCAGCACAGCTGATGAAGATCGAAGCCCATATACGGCGACGATTGAGATCGAGACTGGTGGATCAACAGAAGAGCAGACGCAATCTCTATCGTAAACTGGTTAAGCGTGGCGTATCACGCCCCCAGGCGGCGAAAACGGTATTCTCCAACCACAAACGCTGGAAGCTTTCCAACACCTTCGCGGTGAACAAGGCTTACCCAGTTGGGTGGTTTATCTGGGAGATGGGGCAAGCTATCCGTTCAGACAGACAGTTACCGCATTGGTTTGAGCTTCATCATTGGATACGACTTGCGTGAGGAGCCGTGTACGGACCCGTAAGCACGGTTCTGTGGGCAGACGGAGGCTTCGGCCTCCTCTGACCCGATAAGCTATTGATTTTGTTGGGTTACGCTATCGCTAACCCAAC
>JAAELC010000210.1 GCA_024227135.1 Gammaproteobacteria bacterium | reverse complement strand
GCTCCGTCCGATCAGGGTGTTGATCATCTGAGCGACTGCGCTGATCTGTTTGCCGGCACGGCGGGAATAGTTGTCGTCGCTATAGCCCCACCAATCCCAGCACCCCCGTGGATTCTGCCTTTTAGCCGAATGACGGCTTCCAGGCCAGGCAATGACCTGGGGGTAGAGCACGATAATGTTGTTGGTCTCTGCAATTTCGTTGTAGCCTGCATTTCGATAGAAGGCATCCTGTATTTCGTCCTGGTTCTGCATACAGCCATGAAATGCAACATGAATCTGGCAACTCATCCCTGTGATGCAACTTTTCGGGACATAGACATGACCAGCCTCGTGCAGGCTGACGCTCCCATCGTTTTTATCAAAGAACGCTGTCTGATCGAAGGTGATGACTTCTGACAGATCCGAATCATGAGCTTTTGGTGCGAGGCGTTCAGCGACATGCACATGCTGGAGTAAGGTCGAGGCTGCATCATAGTCACAGTCGTTGATATAAGGCGGAGCGTCGGTTTCACAGGTGCTTCCAAAATCATCGGTAATCATGGCGTGACCTGCGCTGTGATGCTGTTCGAAAACGATATGGTCAGCATCCATAAAAGTCTCGTAATACCGGGCCAGAGTGTACGGGACTCCGCTCGGGATCTTCTCATCGTTGGCACCGGAAAAAAGCCACACCCTGGATTTCGCCAGATGAGACGGTTCGTCGATACTTCCCTGCCTCGCGGCATAGAGAGTTGAGGTCACCGAAAACCCGGCATCCGGTGGACCATGATAGATCCCAAAAAGCCCGGTGGCAGAGCATACGTGCAGCGCGGAATAGAGCCCGGTCATGTCGAAAGGTGACCAGAAATACCTCCCTTTTGCGCAATCGTAAGGACCTCCGGCAATAATCCCTGCCCCGGTCACCCGGCTGGAGTGGGCTATGTGGAACTGTTGAGCCATGTAGGCACCGGAAGAGACCCCTGATACCGAGAGAACGGAATCATCGACCTTGAGGTTCTCAGCAATTTTACTGAGTGAATGGGTTTCACCATAGGCTGTCGCGGTAAGTACCAGGCCTGCGATCCAGAGCATATCTCTGGTTCGAAACTGGCAGGAGACGGTAATGTTCATTGAGCACGATTCCCGGTTTTTTGATATCACACAGGATTTTGACAGCTGCAGGTTGCTGCCAGCGGGCATATTCTCACGACTTCACCACCGGCAAGAGCCATGAATGTGGAGCTTGCTGTGCCTGGCTGGATTGTGGTCTGGTAAAAAATTCTGTTATGCACAATTTTCTCACGACCCGCTTAGAAACTGGAATATGGCCTATTCTCTGGTAACTTTATGTTATTTCGTAACTGCTCACTCCCCGGAGATTATCACCCATGGGGGGTGAGCAGATGCAATATCTGTACACTGACATCATCAGGTTCGAGTATGTGCCGGCTGATAAATATCTTCAATTATTGTAGTCGATTTACGGGGTTATCTCTGCAGCATGGACAGGTCGATCCGCTCAGTCGCTCAACTCAAGGGGTGTGGAAACCCACTATTCCTAAAGATTCTGCGGAATTAGACGAATGACTACGTGCAGTCAGTAGAAATCACCGTTTTATAAGACGGTGAAAATACTCCGTACATATTCAATCTGCACCCATCCTTGTAATAAAGATCCAGAACTGTTTATCGATTGCACCGAGGACCGGCAGCAGGCACAACATTTGTTTTCGGAGAACCCATGATGAAGCTTACCTTACCCATACACTCTCGGTATTGATTGCAGGTGCACTCATCTCGACATCTGCTCTCAGTGTCGATCTGCCTGTCAAGACCAGCAAAAGCTATATATCCCCTACCACTGTATCAGGTGCGACCACCGTGGATAGCACCAAGGCTTACGAACTCTGGAAAAGTCGAGCCTGGTTTGTTGACCCTCGAAAACCCGAGCAGTTTGAGTCAGGTCGAATTCCAGGTGCAGTGAACATTGAATACGATCCTGGGACACCCAATCAGCAGCTTACAGCAGCATCACTGGAGGCGGAAGTCCCCAAGTCTGATCCTATTGTTTTTTACTGCAATGCGGAAGGTTGTGACAGATCCAACTGGAGTGCGGCTCTGGCGAGCGAATGGGGCTGGCAGAATGTTTACTACTACAGGGACAGGTTCCCTGGATGGACGAAATCCGGGTATCCGGTGGAGTAGTCATCTTTGACATTTCAGCTTAATCCGAACCCGTTTTCAGAGGGTTCGGTTGCTGGATACCACCCCGATGGACGCCAAATTTTTTTTTGAGAATACGAGATAAGATAATGAATATCATCAGCACACTTGGATTGACCAAACGGTTGAGTATTACAGTAGCAACCGGGTTGATGATTTTAACCACCACGCTATTGGGGGGCGGGCAATACCTTACCAAACTGCAGGGGGAAGAGTTTCAATCGACGATGTGACCGAGGCTGCTGAAACGAAAGCCCAACTGCAGTTGTTCGGTTTTATCATTGCAGGTACCGTGATTTTGATACTGACTGTCGGTATCGGGTTGCTTATGAAATATGCCCTGCGACCGCTGAGCATCGGGGTGGATCATATGGAGCGGATCGCCCATGGTGATCTGTCAAAGGAGATCGTCCACCGGAGCAACGACGAGTTCAAGCTGCTACTGGACGCGATGCAGAAAATGAATGGCGATCTTCGACAGATGGTCAGCCGGACGGTGGGCACCTCGGATGATCTGATTACCACCATTGAAACGGTGGAGAAGGCATCATCAGGAACTGAGGATGCGGTAAATCGGCAGCGTCTGGAGCTTGATCCTATCGCAACAGCGCTTGTGGAGATGACCGCGACGGCCGAAAATGTGGCGGAAGACATCAACCGGCTCGCCGGTATTGCTGACGAATCCATGCAGGCGACTGAAAAGGGCGGTCAGATTGTAGAGAGATCGGTGCAGGATATCAGCAATCTTACTAGGAAGATTCAAAACGGAAGTGAAGTCGTCGTCGAACTGGAAAAGAAAAGCCAGCAGATCAGTGTCGTTGTCGATGTCATCAAGAATATCGCAGAACAGACCAATTTGTTGGCACTCAATGCCGCTATCGAAGCAGCACGTGCAGGTGAGCAGGGACGTGGCTTCGCTGTGGTTGCCGATGAGGTTAGAACCCTTGCAGGCAGAACCCAGGAATCCACGACAGAGATCGAGGAGATCATCGGTGATCTTCAAAACGGTGTCGGGCAGGCTGTAGTGGTGATGTCGGGCAGTGTGGAACATGCCCAAAAGTCATCGGAACAGGCCGCAACAATCAGTGACACATTGACTGCTGTACGTGACAAAATGTCCGCTATCAGCGAACTGAGTTCGCAGGTTGCCACTGCAGCAGAGCAACAGAGTGCGACAACCGAAGAGATGAGCAAGAACATTCATAGCGTATCCCAGGGTGCGGATGCCGCATCCGAGCAGACGACCGCAACCGGTCGGGTCGTTACCCAACTGGTTGGTCTTTCAAAAAACCTGAAGGAAGAGATGAGTCGGTTCAAGATCGCCTGATACAGTCTGATTGCATCTGGCCATCGATTGAGTATTCGCCTCTCTATCCCTCTTGTGAATTTGAAATTGCAGCTGACCACCTTAAACCGTCAGTACTTTTGTAATTTTTAGCTGAATCACCAGGGCTTATCCAGATAGTTATGCATGATAAAAACACATCGCTCTACGGGCTGAATCTCAAACAGGTTTCGCTGAGTCTTGCGGTGCTCTGTATTTTGTCGACTATCGTGATCTTCAATGTAAGCGTAGAACGGAGTCGTATTACACAGGATCTGAAAACCTAGGTTTCACAAAAAGTTGCATCCCTTCTTTTGAATCTGGAAAGAGAGCTGAATGCCGATGTTTTTCTGGCCAATGGGCTGGTGGCACACGTTCAGGCAGTACCTCATCTGGATGAGGAACAGATCCAGAAGGCGCTGAAAGCACTATCCACAGTTCTGGCCGATACCTTCGCAATATCGGGGTCGCACCCGGCAACAGGCTTTCGTTTATCTACCCACTGGAAGGCAATGAGGCCGCACTCGGGCTTTATTATCCGAGTATTCCCAGACAGTGGCTGGCGGTCAAATAAGCCATCGAGGAGTTTAATATTCTGCTACCTGAAACCCCATTCCATGAGGCCGGGAAAGTGGTGGATCGCCTATTGTGGAATTACGCTGCAGCTGAAGTCGCGACCGACGACGGTGGGTTTGTCAAGTTTACAGTCAGTATTGGCATCGCCTCCATGTCTGCCGATAACCAGGACCTGGACGCGACTATCCAGAGTGCCGATAAAGCCCTCTACAAAGCGAAAACAACAGGCCGAAACCGCTGGTGTGATGAACCGCCAGGAAACCTGGAGGCTAAAAGCGGCTCCGTGGAACTGAGCCTGGTATAGCTTGGGATTTGAACCTTGACTTCAGGCGAAAAGGTTCAGGCGCTGTCCGGCTGATGAGTCACCGGACGAAGCAGTTGTAGAATTACCGGCTGGGATTTGTCCATTGTCCGGGCTTTGTCGGTCAGTCTGAATTTGATTCTGCCCCGGAGAATCGGTTTCCACGTCAGCAGCAGCCCCCAGTTTTGATATTTCTACCGTTTCACGCATCAGTTCAGCTCTGGCTTCCTGTTCCATTGCTGTTGCCTGACTCGCCACCTGAATGTCAGTGGCAGACGGTTGTGCCGGGGCCGTTGCAGCACGCCAGATCTGACGCGCTTTGGCAATAGTGGCATGGGGATCACCCGGAACCGGAGAGGTATCGATTCTAACCTCGCCACCCACAGCATAGCGCTTACCATCCGGTCCACTGACAAACTGAAAAGAAGGACCTCCTGTGGTCAGTGCACCCGCGGCCGATTTATGAGCCGCTTCGTGGGAGCGGACCTCCTTGTCCCGACTCTTGAGATCCTGCAACTGCTTGATCTGATTGGCGTCCATCACCTCGGCACCGTTGGCCTTTCCCGTTGGCTGTACGGCCTGCTGAGGTTGCCAGGCTGCAGTCTCGGTGGCCTGATGGGAATCCTCAGGGGCTCCAGACTCGCCCATATGCCGAACAGAGTCGTGATGTTCCTGTTCCTTTGGATTTCGACCACCTGCGGTTGCTGCCACAGGTGATTCCTCCCGCTTCGGGGCGTAAAAGCTATGGGTATTGGTGGTGATCCCGCTGATCATGTGAATACTGAGTACTGGATAAGAATCCGATGAATGCAACTGACTATTCAGGTGCTGTTGTCAGTTTTGCGGACGACTCGAGACAATCTTTAACATTTTATCCGTTTCTGTGTCATAAGCATGAGAGTCCGGGCATCACAGTCAGCCGGAAATCTTCTTGTTCCATGATGATAGCTGATTCGAAGGTGTCCTCGGACTATATTCAACAACACAGCACTTTTCAGTGGGAATGTCATTGAGAATACGCAAATCAGATGCACACACTCAATTACAGGTGGGCAGGCCTGTAGACACTTCAGGCGATTCAGCCCCTCAACGCTTGTACATCCTCGCTTTAAGTCTATACAGCAGGTTGGATCAGGGAATCAGCATGTGGTGACAGCAGTACCTTTACCCTATCCCCTACATTACGTACTATTTAGCCTTTTCGCAGACCCTTCCGGGTCAAGATATGGGTCTGATGGCCGATCCGCAGACCAGTCAGTTGGAGCAACACATACTATGAGTGATACCAAACATTGCCGTCTTTTGATTCTGGGATCCGGTCCTGCAGGTTACACTGCTGCCGTATACGGCGCTCGTGCCAATCTCAGTCCGGTGATTATCACCGGAATGGAACAAGGCGGGCAGCTCACCACCACGACCGACGTGGACAACTGGCCGGGCGACTGGGAGGGTGTTCAGGGACCTGAGTTAATGGATCGGATGCTGAAGCATGCCGAGCGTTTTGAAACCGAGGTTATCTTCGACCATATCAATAGAGCGGATCTCCAGCAATATCCTTACGTACTGGAGGGTGATTCGGGTACTTATACCTGCGACGCATTGATTATCGCTACCGGAGCTTCGGCTCAGTACCTGGGAATGCCATCCGAAGAGGCATTCAAAGGTCGAGGTGTTTCCGCCTGCGCCACATGCGATGGTTTTTTCTACCGTGAACAGAAGGTGGCTGTCATCGGCGGTGGTAACACAGCGGTTGAAGAGGCGCTCTATCTCTCCAATATTGCGTCGGAGGTTGTGCTCGTGCATCGCCGGGATGCATTACGGGCGGAGAAAATTCTACAGAAACACCTGTTTGAAAAGGTAGAAAGCGGCAAGGTTCGTATCGCCTGGGACAGTGTCCTGGACGAGGTGCTGGGTGACGACACCGGGGTGACCGGCATTCGTATCCGTAATGTCAAAGACGACTCCACCACCGAGTTGGAACTGCAGGGCGTTTTCATTGCTATCGGCCACACACCCAACACCGGGTTGTTTGAAGGTCAGCTTGAGATGTCCCAGGGGTATCTTCGAGTTGCGGGGGGTACGGATGGGGATGCCACGAAAACCAGTATTGACGGGATTTTCGCCGCAGGCGATGTCATGGACCATGTCTATCGCCAGGCCATCACTTCCGCAGGGGCTGGTTGTATGGCTGCATTGGATGCCGAGCGGTATCTTGACGCACTGGCTTCCGGGAAAAGCTGAGAAACTAAATGTGATCGGAGTACGGGCGGCCCTTAGGGCCGCGGAAAAAATAGAGTATCCAGTCTTGCTCGTCTTTTGGCCCGGGTTCAGCGTTGTGAAAAGGG
>JAAELC010000209.1 GCA_024227135.1 Gammaproteobacteria bacterium | reverse complement strand
CCGGTAGCGGGGGGGCCCAGAACGTACGGCGCGGAGGTGGTGCGTGCCGGGTTTTCGTCCCTCGGGTTACCGTCAGTAGCGGCCCACAGCCCGGCCTGACCAACGGTCATACCCAGGAAGTTGTGCCAACCGATCTCTTCGAGATGGGGATCCTGGAACGCTTCCATGGTGACCATGTGGATCGGGCCTTTACCGGAAGCCACCTCGTTGATGAACGCGTGGTTGCGCAGGCAGGTCGGGATAGGGCGATGGGATACGTGGGATGCTGCGGTGTCCAGGTACTCCTTACCAACCATTTCTTCCAGAGCAGGGAACCACTTGGACTCGTACTCTTCACCATCGCAGTTCTGGGTGTAGGTTTTCAGGTGCAGGAAGTAAGCACCAACCGGGCCATACCCGTCTTTGAAACGGGCCAGGACGATGCGGTTTTCCATCTGGGTCATCTTAGCGCCAGCACCGATCATCAGACCATAAGCGGAACCGGAAGACCAGGGCGCGTACCAGACACGACCAGCACCCTCACCGACGGAACGCGGCTTGAAGATGTTGGAAGCGCCACCTGCACCGACAATAACCGCCTTGGACTTGAAGACATGATAGTCACCGGTACGCACATTGAAGCCGACAGCACCGCCCACGCGGTTCTTTCTGCCGTCATCCATCAGCAGGTGAGTAACACAGATACGGTTATAAACCTTGTCGGCGGACTTCTTGGCGGCCTCTGCGACGAGGGGCTTGTAGGACTCGCCGTGGATCATAATCTGCCAACGGCCTTCACGCAGGTAAGAACCGGTCTTGGGGTCGCGCATAATCGGCATGCCCCACTCTTCGAACTGATGAACGGCAGAATCGACATGGCGAGCCATGTCGAACAGCAGATCTTCACGCACCATACCCATCAGGTCGATACGCGCGTACCGGACGTGATCTTCGGGGTTGTTCTCACCGAAGCGGGTACCCATGTAGCAGTTGATCGCGTAGAGACCCTGCGCCACGGCACCGGAACGGTCTATATTCGCCTTTTCGGCAATGATGATCTTCTTATCCTGGCCCCAGTATCTGGCCTCGAAAGCTGCGCCTGTACCGCCAAGACCAGCTCCGCAAACCAAAATATCGATGCCGTCTTCAACAATCGTATTGTAAGCCATTAGTAGTAGACTCCTGCTTTCATTTCCAGGCCATTGGATTTCAGCGTATGTATGTCGCCATCATCCATGCGGATGTATTTGGGCTCATTGAACAGCAGCTGGCTGTCGCGCATTTCCTTGCTGGGTCCAGTTGCATCCGCAAGCTTGGGTATGTGTTTTCCCCACGGCTTGGTCGTGATCGGCGCCAGCAGGTTCAGGTCGGTTTCACCGTTGCGCGACTTGATGCGCCAGGCAATGACGCCCTTTTCCTCGTCGCGGATTACGCGAACCGAGTGGCCCAGCGGGGCGAAGTCAGCGTAACCGCGCACGTCGATGGCGTTCATCGGGCAGGCCTTCACGCAGGAGTAGCACTCCCAACACATGTTGGGTTCGATGTTGTAAGCACGACGAACCGTCGGATCGATGTGCATGATGTCTGAAGGGCAGATATCGACACAGTGTCCACAGCCGTCACAACGGGTCATATATACAAAAGTTGGCATATCAGTTCTCTCTCAATTCGATTGAAACGGCTCAGTAGTGGCGAGGTGCTTCACGTTTGATACCAAGCCCCATGTTGGGAGGATTGGTGCCCATGTACTCGGGGATATCCGGATACCGGGCCTGCAACTCCGGATCAGACAGTTTACCCAGATCCGGCAGATTCTCCTGCGAACCATCTGCCTTGGTGACCTTCTTTTGGAAGGCTGCGGCGGGTTTGAAGAACATGTGTGCAAACTTGGACCAGAGTACGGTGCCGAACAGTGTGGTGCTGGCGCCGATGAAAAGGGCGAAGAACAGCCAGCCAAGACCGCTGCCCTGGGTAAAGGACCAAATCAGTCCAAAAGTAGCGGTGGCAAGCAGCGACAGAATGAAGATATCGGCCCGCGAAACCTGGTGCCAGGGGTTACCGTCGGCGGAAACATCGACACGGATGGCAAACCAGAACCAGTAACCGCCAATGCAGAGCATCAGGGCGCCCAGGTGCCACAACACGGGCCAGGCACCGGCCGAGGCTTCAGTCGTATAACCGAAAATCAGCGCGACCGTTGAGACAATGAAGATAATGAATCCGTACATGGTGAGGAGGTGGGAGATCCGGCGCTTCTGATTGCAGAACTCGGAAGAAGTCAGAACCTCGCTGGCAAGCGTCTCCACAGCCAGGGAGGCCTTTTGGCCGCCGCTTACGGTACGCTTGGCGTTCTTCTGGGCCTTTTTTGAGTTCTCGAAGAAGTACTTGGCACTCTTCTTATGGATCATATCGAGGACTGTGCCCCCGATGACCATTAATACCATCAACACGACATACGTCTTCATGGTCGCTGGCGAGATGAATGCGGAAAGCTCGCTGAAAGGATTGGTGTCGATCATCGTCTCCTAGTCTCCTGGGGGGTGGTTAGTCTACCGAATCATAAATCATTGCATTAGCTATTTCTAATC
Organism: Gammaproteobacteria bacterium; assembly: GCA_024227135.1. Lineage (GTDB taxonomy): Bacteria > Pseudomonadota > Gammaproteobacteria > Chromatiales > Chromatiaceae > JAHEHQ01. The sequence goes on along the minus strand of JAAELC010000209.1, from coordinate 25,356 downwards.
AAGAATCCTTGTTGAGTGATAAGTAGGACTATTGGGCGTCACCTAAACCCCCTGTCAGGAGCAGTAACCAGTGCGCCCACGAAGCCGACCGACTTGCCTGATTCCCGAGAAATCTTCGCTGCTACTGCCGGGTGCGACCGCTGCCTGCCATCAGCGATCCACGCAATTCGACAGGGAGTCACACACGAATGATAGTGTTTCGAAATCTAATGCTGGCGAAGTACCAGCATGGGTCGTTTCAGTGTTTTCACCTAAATTTTGCAATGTAATGAAAGCACGTATGATAGTCTGTTTCGAGTAGCACCGGCATTGCGCGGAATCAGGTAAATGGCCGAGAAACCGATTTCGGCACCATCTACCAGTTGAGGAAACGGCGCAATTCCATTGCACGCTCGGGTTAATCAGTGCTTTGGGCGGAGGGTAAAGAATAACTAACTCTATACGGTGGCAGATAGAGTTGGCTGAACGGACTCAAGTGACTGCCAGACTCCATTTTTTGAACGCACTTGTCCTGGGATGTCTACAGTCTGTAGCCCTGAGCGGATGGTGCCCGAGATTGAATGGGTTGAACAGTGGATAGGGCCAGATCGAATATCCTGCCGGCTCTCTTCAGCCAGAAAAACGCCAGATGGACAGCAATAATACTGAATACACAATCGTTTACCGGGCATTGGCCCGGACTTGAGGTAGAGAGTGAATAAGGAAACCGAAACAGGGACCGTCGCCGAAGCGGTGGCGCTTGACAAGATACAGGTTGGTATCAGTTCCTGCCTGCTGGGACAGGAGGTGAGGTTCGACGGGGGGCACAAACGCGACTCCTATGTCAACGGCACACTGTCTGAGTATTTCGATTTTATTCCCTTTTGCCCTGAAGCAGGTGTGGGTCTCGGCATTCCGCGCCAGCCCATTCGTCTGGTCCGGCAGGGTAAAGGGGTTCGCGCTGTCGGGACCAGAACGCCGGAACTCGATCCCACCGATGATCTCGCGGCATTCGCCAGCCGTACAGTAAGCCAGCTGACGGATGTTTCGGGATACATTCTTAAAAAAGCGTCGCCCAGTTGTGGCATGGAGCGGGTCAAGGTATACAACGACAAAGGCATGCCGGAACGTAACGGCGTGGGCATCTATGCCGGCGTGTTGATGGAGAGACTGCCTTTGTTGCCGGTGGAAGAGGAGGGGCGACTGGGTGATGCAGTGCTGCGCGAGAACTTTATCGAACGGGTTTTCGTCTACTATCGTTGGCAGCGGCTGCGGCGTAACGGTCTCACGGCACACAAACTGGTGGAGTTTCACGCGGATCACAAGTATCTGATCATGGCCCACAGTCAGGAGACCTATCGCCAGCTCGGTCGCATGGTGGCCGAGGCAGGGAAAGAGCAGCTGGAACCGCTGGCTGATACCTATGGGGCCGAGTTGATGGCCGCATTGAAGCGACCGGTGAAACCTCGTCAGCACGTCAATGTCCTGCAGCACCTGCTGGGTTATCTGAAGGATCACATCGACAAGCTCGACCGCGAGGAGATGGTCGAAAGTATCGAGCAGTATCGCCAGGGACTGGTGCCGCTGATCGTGCCCATCACGCTGATTCGTCACCATTTTCGACGGTATCCCGATCCCTACGTGATGCGCCAGTACTACATGTCGCCCCATCCGAAGGAGCTCATGTTGCGCAACCGCATCTGACCTGCCTGCATAGTGGAGCACCTAGTTTATGATAACCACTTACCCCGCAATATCTGCCATTCTGGCAGGATGGAGCTATAATTGTATTGCGGCGTTGCTGTCTGGTCAGTAATACGCCAGTTTTCCGATGCGCAGGTCGGCTGTGAATTCGCGGCCAATTGCAACGATGCCAATGCGTCGCAATCGGGTGATATTCAGTTTCTTCCTGGTACGGTACCCGGTAAATGTATCGAACGGTGTTTTCACGCTGTGCCAGCGTGCCGGTGCCTGAAAGGAAGCGCGGTAGGATTGCCAGGGCAGCGAGATATCATCGGTACGCAGATGGAGGTTGTAAACACTGTCGTTGCCGTAAACGTCAAGCAGCAATCCCTGGCAGCCGGAGGCGTCGGAACCCCGAGTCTGGCCGATATCCAGTGTTGCCTGAATGAATCCTCCGTTGTTATCCAACCTGACGGTGCCGCGCATTCGCAGGCAGAATCTGCCCTCAATGCTGTCCGGGGACAGGCTGCCATCGGAGACACCGCCCATGACGTTGTCAGCGATAAAACGCCATTGGCTGCCCAGATCCGACCGAAGATCATTGTTTTCGCGGCTATCAATCAGCAACATCGCTTTCGCTTTCAGGTTAGAAGCATTCATATATAGGAGCAGCGCAATCAGAATTAAGACCCGGGTGGCTGGTCATGATCTATAACACCCACCGGCCCAGTCGATGGTGGCGGGGCTCCCGGTTCGTGTAATCCCCCGAAGATCTTGTACAGGATACTTGTACCAGTCAAGAGATATGGTAAGGCTGAACTCGCAAACGCTCCTGGCTCAGGATGGGGTGTATGTAGTCCAGATTGCAGGAGTCAGGGGGGGCACAATGACGGGTACAGATAACCTGGGAGCTTGCCATGAGTGAACTCGGACACGTGGTCTTTTACGTGCGCGATCTGCAGGAGTCACTCAGGTTTTACAGCCTGGGGGTGGGAGGTAACTTCGAGCCCTGGTACGCCATACACAGTAACCCATTCCGGGCCGCAGGGAACCGAAGGTGACGTTCTGTACGGACGGGAGGAGATCAAGTCCTCGGCCTTCAGCCCCTATGAGCGAGTCAGCAATGACCGGGATAACCGCGATAATCTGATAGACCAGGTATCGTAATCAGCCCCGGAGAAGAATCAAGACCGGTAACGAAAGTTCCTGGTCTTGATTTACAAACACCAGACCCCGCCTGAGTGCGGGGTTTTCTTATGGCCGGGGAAAGTTCGTTTTCGATTGCAAACCAAACTGTATGTTTGAACAACAGGAAATCTCAGCTCTCGCAGTTCAGCGCTGCCAGGGGGTATCGGATGCAACTGGCAGGATACAGAATTGGGGATACACAACTCAAACGAGGATTGGGTGGGAAGGGGCAGGATTCCAACCTTCATCCTTTTCCACCTCCTCTCACTAGTCTTCCATCTCGATACCTTCCACCACACGCCCAAGGAAGTCGTGCATCACGAGGTTCCTGCCAAACTTGCCCTTATTTCGTTGCTTCCCTTCTTGCAGGCTCATGGGCTCAAAGGCGTAATGCAGGGGTTCGTCTTCCTTGATCTGATCCTCAACCAAATAGACCTCCGCTTCAGATTCAAACCAATCCTCCATGGTGAACTTGTGGGGCTCATCCAGCTTGGTGAGAATTACCTCGTGGCTGCAGATATCCAAGGTGAATTGTTGACCGGTTTTGAGTTCGGCGATGTTGATTACTCCGTCTTCCATCTACTCTTTCCTCATCAAGATTAAGACGTTCACAGGGAACGAGGGTTATGAAATTCCAATCCAATTGGGATAGCTTCAATTAAAACCCGATATGTGCTCAATATCATACAGACCAGACTCGGTATTGACGACCCATCTGGCTATCTTGGGTGAGGTGTATCAATAGTGTCGATGACCAATTAACAGAGAGCCTTGAATACCAGAATACATGATTCTCCAAACTCCAGGTGGTCTGACATAACTTACGCGAAGCGGTAGTGGCACATGGGGAGTGGCACGGGCTGGGAAAATGGGAAGGTAGACAAACCTCAGTACGTTCGCTACGCTCCATTATCGAGAATAATTCTCATTAATATCAGCAATCACGAGTCAATTTTTTTCCACAACTCACCACACAAGTGATACCGGCTCAGAATAATGCCGAGTGAGCTCAGGTTATCACCTACATCTATCAGGGATCTCCCGAGTCCTGCATGCTTGCACAGCTATCTTGTTCATTGCGGTAATAAATACGTAACAAAATTGTAGTAATTTTCTAAAATCGTTTTCAAGCAGCACTGGTGTTGCCCGGTGGGGTGGTGCGCCCAAACTCAACTGGAGCGAAGATTGTGGATTGGGTGATAATCACAGAGCTGATCCTTTTTGTTGTTCTAATGGTTTTTTCAGCCTTTTTTTCCAGTTCGGAGACAGCGTTCTTCTCTCTTAGGGCCACGGAAAAAATGATTCATCCCATCTGGCTTGCCTTGTTGCCCAGCTTCCGCGTTGTGACAAGGGTTACATAGAACGGCTATGCGCCCCTTGTCACGCCTTGAATCCGGACAACAATTCGGCGCCATTTTGGGACAAATCATATTTTCCGAGGCCCTTAATCCCGTGCAGCTGGAACAGATGCGGCACGATGACAATTCCCGGCTGAGCCTTATCAAGCATATGCTCAGTGAGCCCCGACGGCTCATTGTGACAATTCTGATAGGTAACGAGCTTGTCAACGTTGCAGCTTCTGTCATTTCAGCCTCAATTGTTATTTCATTCTTCGGGGCAGAGAGCAAGTACTTCAATCTGCTCATCATGGTGCCCATTCTTCTTCTGGTCGGCGAGATTACTCCCAAGACTCTGGCGCTGCGACACAATGTGGCTTTTGCGACGGCACAGAGTAAGCCGATCACCATTTTTGCGAAACTGATTTCACCCATTCGATGGGTTGTCTGAATCGTCGCAGACAAGTTAACGACACTGATCGTTGGCAAAGAGCGTGCCCGCGGCAGTATCGTCACCGAGGACCTGCTGCGTACCCTGGCCCATGAGGCGGCTGAGGAAGGTCATGTGGACCATCATGAGGCCCGTTTTATTGACCAAATCTTCGAGTTCACACGAAAAACGGTAGCAGATGTCATGACCCCCAGGTCTGCCATGTTCTGTCTGCCAATCGAGACTTCGCCAGCGGAAATCGTGCGTGAGTTCGTCCGCTGCGCGCATTCCCGGATGCCCTATCGGGGGCATCGAGATACGATCGTCGGAGTGCTCTACACGAGAGATCTTCTAAAGCCCTCTGCAGATGATCTATTGAAAGAACCGAACGCAATCGAGAGTTTGCTGCGGGAGCCCTTGCTGGTACCGGAAATGAAATCGGCATCGGAACTTTTCGAAACTTTCCGGAAGCGAAATCTGACTTTTGCACTTACCGTTGACGAATACGGTGGGGTGACCGGTTTGGTTACCATGAAAGACTTGCTCGAACACATATTTGGTGAGATCCGTTCCCTTTCGGATGCCGCCAAAATGCAGGGTATAGAAAATTCTGAGGAGGGCCGTTACGCCATAGACGGGGAACTGACCGTTGAGGCGTTTAACCGGGAGATGCATTCCCACTTGTCTGGCTGGCATGCTCACACCGTTGCCGGTTTGGTGCTGAACGCCTATGGTGAACTGCCTCCTGTCGGTACCACGGTTGAATTGGACCGAATACAGTTTCTGGTGGATGCCGTTGATCACAATCGGATCCGGCGACTGATCGTCACACTACCGAAGACCGAGGATTCCAATACTGATGATGTCTTTTCAACCGACGAAATAATCAATGGGGAGGATCTATTCCCAGGAGATTCACCGGGCAAAGCGACACAGCAATCGGATACAGAAATGTCGGGAGCCATTGGCTGTACGAAATAGAGAGGAATAGCACATGGAAATCGCAATTGCTTTGATCATCATGGTGTTTGCTCTGATCACTGAAGGCTTCTTTTCCGGATCGGAGATTGGTGTCGTCAGTGCCGATCGTATGAAACTGCGCCAACAGGCGGTAAAGGGCTCACGTGGTGCAAAGATCGCATTGAGCATGCTTGATAAACCCGAGTGGCTGTTATCAACCACCCTGGTGGGAACCAATATTTCAGTTGTCACCAATACGACCGTAGCCACGGCCCTGATGATTACGCTGTTCGGTGCGGACTACGGCTGGCTCGCGGTAGTGGTAGTGGCCCCGTTGATCTGGGTATTCGGGGAGATCGTACCAAAGAGTGTTTTTCAGCAAAGGGCTAACGAGATTACGCCCCATGCTATATTCGTACTCCGGTTTTTTTCTGGGTGTTTTATCCGATACTGATCGTGTTCAGCTTCCTGACACAGCTTCTTACCAAGCTGGTGGGCGATCGAAAATCCAGTATATTCACCCTGCGGGAACAGATCATCTCCATGTCTCATATGTCGGAACCGGGTGGTGATGTTGACCCGGGACATGGCAAGATGATCAGACGGATGTTTCATTTCTCCGAAACTCCGGCTACCCGGGTCATGGTGCCTTTGATCGACGTTGTGGGGGTAGAGTGCAACGCTGATTGTGGAGAAGCAGTACGGGTTGCGGCGGAAGCGGCCCACAGGAATCTCGTCGTCTATGACAGGCGCATCGATAAAATTGTGGGGATGGTCCACTCCCTGGAACTTCTCGGTGTGGATTCGAGCAGTCCTCTTGAGACTTATATTCGACCGGTCAGGTATGTGGGCGGAACCAAGAACGTACAACAATTGTTGCAGGAATTGCGTAAAACGGACGAAGGACTCGCTGTGGTACTCAATGAATATGGAACCGCTAAGGGTATTGTGACGGCGGAAGACATCATGGAAGAGATCGTTTCGGAAATGAAAGATGAGCTTGACCGTGATAAGGGGTTCGTGCCCAAAGTGGAGCAGCTTGGCGATCAGGACTATGTAGTCAGCGGGCGCATCGAGTTGGATCAGTTGAAAGACAAGCTCGGGATCTCGATCAAGAAGGGGGCGTACCAGACCTTGGCCGGTTATCTGTTGGAGAAGTCCCATGAGGTTCCCCGAGAGGGTACAGTAGTGGAATCGCACGATATCAGGTATTCCATTGCTAAACGTACGGATACCCTCATCGAAGAGGTGCGTATCACCTGGTGAAATTCACACCAATTGAAGGACTGACAGAGGATGGGCACCGCCTATAGGTCGGTGGTCAGTCAACAGGTAACAGTGGAGCCGCTGCTACGTTGCCTTAGCCCCAGCCGGGTTGGATGACTGCCAACTATAATAACCTGCCACTTGTATGTATTTCCTGCCCGTATGGGTTTTCTCGGGGTGAGTGCAGGGGTAGGCCAACGATCTCGTTGATACGCCTTACTTTTCTCCGGGTAAAGGCCGGGATGGGATATGGATCGGCGCGCCACCGGGCCATCCGGTCCCATTGGATACTGACCAGGTCCTGTTCCGTTGAGACCCCTGTTGCTTCCACTATCGTGTGCCTGTCTCGTTCATGATGACAGAACGTCAGATATACTCAGTGATCCAGGATGCTGAGTATCCTGCAGCCATCCAGAAACGCCCGATATCCAATGGATTGGTCGCAGGCTTCTTAAACTAAGTCTATAGTTATCGAACAGGATTTTCCTGCAGCCACTGCATGAGAGTAGACTCGATGAGTGAAGAACAAGCAGAGCAAGCGCTGTTTTCTGAAAGCGATCTGGAAGATATCACTGCCAGGATCAGAGCGGTGGTGGATGTTCAAGATCGAACTTACGGGTTTCCAAAAAAGTCATACCCCCAGTGTTTTGTTGGTAGTGATGCGGTGGCGAACTTGATTGATTCGAATATCGCCAGTGATGCAAAAGATGCCTTGAGTATAGGTAATATGCTGCTGTCTGCCGGTGTTTTTCACCACGTCCAGCGTGCTCACGAGTTTAAGAATGAGTATTTGTTTTATCGATTTTCCAATGACGAGGATCATGGAACGACTGGGACTGGACAGGATGGAAGCAAGGTCAGCTGGTCTGACTTTATTCCATCGGTCACCAGGGAGTCGGGATTGTCCCTGCAGCCCCACCTTCCCGAACTTGATCCGGGACTGAGTGATTTGGCCCAGGTGGATCTGGATACCTGTGGAGTCTCTCCCCTTGATGAGCACAATTCCAGGCTGTTGGACAATGTACACCCCAAAAACTGGGTGGACCCCACACCTAAGAAAAAATATAACCTGGTGGCATTGGGGGGAGGTGCCGGGGGGCTTATCACTTCAGGAGGTGCAGCCTCCCTGGGAGGGACCAGCGCGTTGATCGAGTCTCACTTGCTGGGAGGGGATTGCCTCAATGTAGGATGTGTCCCTTCGAAAGCACTGTTGAGTTGTGCAAAGAAGGCACATTCCGTCCGAACTGCAGAGAAGTTTGGTGTGGAAATAAGCGGGAAGGTGAATGTGGATTTCTCCGGCATCATGGAACGTCTGCGAAAGCTTCGAGCTGATATTTCGCCTGTCGATTCTGCAGAGCGGTATGCCGGCGAGAAAGGTGTCGATGTCTTTATTGGTAAAGGAAAGTTTACCGGTACCAATACGATCGAAGTGAATGGAAGAACATTACATTTTTCCAAAGCGATTATTGCTACCGGTGGATCTCCTGCCATTCCAGCTATTCCAGGCATCGAATCCGTGCCCTATCTCACTAATGCCAATCTGTTTAATCTGACTGAGCTTCCCCGACGGCTGGCAGTGATTGGTGTCGGCCCTATCGGACTGGAACTGGCGCAGGCATTTCAACGTTTCGGAAGCGATGTAACAGCATTTTCCAGGTCTGGACAAATCATGCCGAAGGAGGACCCGGAGGCCGCTCAAGTCGTTGCTGATAGTATGGGGTCGGACGGAGTTCGGTTCCAGTTTCGGGTCAAGTACAGATCCGTTACCCGGACAGATGACGGAATCAGACTGGTTTACGATCAGGGCGGTATTGAAAAGACCCAGGAGGCGGATGCATTACTTGTCGCCATTGGCCGCAAACCAAATGTTGATGGACTGGGACTGGAAATGGCAGGTATTGACTTCGACCCACGTAAGGGGGTGGCAGTGAATGACCGATTGCAGACTTCCAATCCGAGCGTTTATGCTGTTGGTGATGTGGCAACCCAGTTTCAGTTTACCCATGTTTCAGATTTTATGGCCCGTATAGCCCTTAGAAATGCACTGGCGTTTGGCAGAGACAAATTCTCCAGTCTGCTGATTCCCTGGGCAACGTACACCGACCCTGAAGTTGCTCATGTGGGTTTATATGAAAAGGATTTGATAGACAGGGGTATCGATTACGCCACGTATTCCAGACATTTTGACGATGTTGATCGATCAATCGTAGATGGCGATACCACCGGTTTTGTAAAGATACATGTGAAGAAGGGCTCAGCTCAGATTCTGGGTGCAACTATCGTAGGCAGTCATGCCGGAGATTTGATCAGCGAAGTGACTGTGGCGATGCAAAGTGGTATGGGGCTGGGATCATTGGCCAGCGTTATCCATCCATACCCAACCGTAGCGGAGGCGATTCGCCAGTGTGGGGACGCTTATAACAGTTTTCGTTTAACACCAACCATCAGGAAGGTACTCCATCGATTGATGGCCTTTCAGCGTTGATGTTTCGGGATTGTAACTGCTCACCCTCCAGAGGTTACCCCCATGGGTGGTTTGTGATTGACGGCGTATTCCGGAACAGACCACTCATGCAGCGTGAGTAGTTACTCGGGATTTTGGTATGTTACCCCTATTGCCCTTGAATTGTTGATCCCAATAGTATCAGGTTGATGAAGTAGTGGTCAGTGTCTGACCACTCAGAGGAAATAAAATGGAAACCACAGAATATACCGGCAGTACCCGTTGGCCTGACCTCGTGGTGAACAGGATCGGTTTCTCCGAGCCGTTCGAATGGCTTGCGAAAGGCTGGAATGACATGTGGTATGCAGGAAAATACAGTTTCGTCTATGGTGCCGTTATCGTGCTGATCAGCGGGCTGTTGACTCTGGGTCTGTTGTTGACGGAGACGCTTTTTCTATTACCCTTTCTCGTTGCCGGATTCTTTCTGGTGGCGCCGGTCATTGGTATTGGCCTCTATCAAATGAGCGCACACCTGGAGAAAGGAGAACCCCTTGAAACCTGTAACGCTCTGGAGGCATGGAAGCGTAATCAGGGCCAGATCAGCATGGTCACCGCCGGATTCTTCATCATTATGCAACTGTGGATTGCGATGAATTTTGTACTTTTCTCCCTGCTCTACAGTGGTATTTCCCCACCACTTGAAAATTTCTTCAGTAAATTGTTCCTCTCTGAAGAGGGCAGGGTATTTGCCATCGCGAGTATCGCGATAGGGTTTGTTTTTGCGTGGTGTGCCTATTCGATCAGTGCAGTCACCGTGCCCATGCTGCTTGATCGTAAGGTGGATGGATTCACGGCGATACGATTCAGTATAAAAGCCGTGTTCAAAAACCTGCCGGCCATGATGTTGTGGGCAATCCTGATCGTACTGATTGTGGGGCTTGGGATGATGGCCTTCTATGTAGGGTTGATGATTGCCCTGCCTCTGATAGGTCATGGAACCTGGCATGCCTATCGTGCACTGGTTCCGACAGCACACTGAGGGTGTTTCGCTACCGGAAATCTTTCACTGCCTGGTGCACCGGATGATAGGTACAGCTGAGTACATGGTCATCGGGAGTGGCTGCATTATTCGTCTTCCCAGGTACGGAATACTGATGTCTATCATGCTTGTCGCATGGTTGGGTTTTTCGTCCCCTGCCACTTCTAATGAATCGGTTCGTCTATCCGATGAGGCAGATGCCTATCTCAAGGGGCTTCCAGGCTTCTGGAAAGGGGTAGCTGTAGAGACGCCGGTGGGTTCAATGAACTATGACATTTTTTTCCATACCTGCAAAGACGGAACCATTGCAGGTGTCGCTCAAACGGGTGCTTCCCTTCACTATTGGCAGTTCATGCCCGACCGGGAACTTCCTCGATTGAGGTTCTTGTCCACATTCAGGGGTAACCGTACACCGGCCCTGTTGCTGTCCCGGTCATCTGATGAGTCGACGCTCAATTACTATGCACCTGAGCTTGAGATACTCTCACTTCAGATCACTTTTACAGCATCGACAGTCGACATACGGGTATTCCATCATGGCAGGCCTCACGTGCATATTCGATTGACTCGAAAACAGAGGAGGCCCGCTGAGCTTTCTTCACACTCTATTTTAGCCAATAGCTGCAGGGGGTATCCGATTTCAGATCAGATAGACCCTGATTAAGCCGCTGACCGGTTATCGGACCAGAAGCCGTTATTGCTGTGGACTGAACGAATTTTGAAATATGACCACACAAACAAGATTGGCAACCAGGGAGACTTGATCAAACACCTGACCCTGACAGTGGCGATCAGCAGGATGGCAGAAACAAAACATGCTTTCACCTACCTTGATGTTCACTCCGGAAGAGCCAGGTACGATCTGTCTGACTCCGGTGAATGGGGGCAAGGTATCGGGAAGTTTGCTGGTCATTGCGCTGAGAATGCCCAGTTACCAGAAGATCTGGCCTACTTTTATGATGTTCAGTCGTTAAACAGAGTGAACCGGGAGAGAAAATACTGGGGATCATCCCGTATTGTCCTCAATGTGCTGTTGGATCAGGGCCTGACTGACATAAGAATGATCCTGTGCGATACGGATTCGGCAGTTTGCAGGGATCTGAAAGAGCATTACCAGGATCGCCTGCTGGTTGCTATCCATTGTATGGACGGATACCGGAAAGCGTATGACACGGGTGGGGTGGACCTGGTTTTGATCGACCCCCCCGATATCAGCGCACACTATACGGAATTTACAGCGTTGATGGGGCACTGTCTTGCCAGGGGGCAGTCATTTATCTCCTGGAACTCACTCCATGGCAATAGTATTCAGCAGGGCATGTCCAGTAAATGTCTTTCAATTTCCAGATGGGCTGATGAGTCAGGTATTTCCTCGTTTTCTGTTCGTTGGAAGAAAGGATGGTCCAGGCAAATGTGTGGTTGTCAGGTATTGTTCTCGGTGCCAGGGGCTGGCAGGGTCGCCGATGCCTGTGGTGATCTCGTGAAGTTGATGGGCTGGAGCACTGTGGAAAGCTGAAGCTGTTGTATCCCGGCAGGAAAGCTCCGGGTAAAAAAAACAGGGTGGCGCTTGGATAACCGATCACTGTCCCGTTGAAACATGATTTCAGAACCCACTCAGTTACAGGGGGTCTTGGGTACTGAGACAGTCCTAATTTGAACGTGTGCCTGACTAATACGCCGCAGCCGGGCTGTCATGAGAATTCCGCTGAGGCTGAGCCCCACCACCAGGGCGATCCAGAATCCCTCCGCACCCTTGGGTGCAGTCAGCAAGTCCCCCAGACCCAGGGCATAGCCCAGTGGCAGCGTAATGACCCAATAGGCGAGTACCGCAAGCAACAGGGGTATGCTGGTATCTTTGTAACCACGTAAAGCCCCTTGAGTTGGTACCACGAAGGCATCAGCCAGTTGAAATATTGCCGCAAACAGCAGCAGGCGGGCAGCGTGCCGGGCCACTTCTGCATCATGGGTGTAGAGGCGGGCTATTTCTTCGGACAGACTTATCAGTATGCCGGTGTTGATCACCGCTGCCGATATTGCCAGCAGTATCGCCGCCAGCGCTGCCCGGCGGGCACCCAGGGGCCTTCCTGCCCCGATTTCTGTACCCACCCTGATGGTGGCAGCGACCGAAATACTCAAGGGCAGGGTGAAGACGAGATAGGAGACATTCATCGCAATTTGATTCGCTGCAATTTCAGTGTCAGGGCGCCCCCCGATAAACAGCGCGACCAGGGAGAAAATGCTCACCTCTACGAACAGGGTTAGTGCGACGGGTAGACCTACCCGCAGAAGATGAACCAGTTCGATGGGGACCCGGGGATGGAATCTGCACCAGAGTGAAGCTTTTCGGTAAGCCAGATGATGGCGGCTGTACCAGGCCATTACCGAGAATGCGGCCCAGAACGACAGTGCAGTGGCCCATCCTGCTCCGGCACCACCCAGGGCCGGTGCTCCCCAGTGGCCGAAGATCAGCGCATAGTTTGCCGGTATATTGATGGCTAGGCTGACCAGCGAAGCGATCAGATGCGGCCGGGTGAAAGCCAGTCCTTCGCTGTAGGGTCGCAGCACGAAGATGCCTACCAAAGCCGGGACACCCCATGAAAAGCCATCCAGATAGTCACCGGTGACCTGTAGCACCTGCAAATCTGCGATGATTCCAGGCAGATACCACGAATGAAGTTTCAGCAAGGTGTAGAGAATCAGAGTGGATACTATGGCGACTCGCACTGCCTGGTGCATGAAAACGGGTATTTGTGGGTAGTGACGCGCGCCGACGTATTGGGCGACGATCGGGTTGACTGCCATGAACAGTCCCATTATCCCGATACTGAGGGTCAGCCAGATAGCAGAACCGAGGGAGACTCCCGCCAGATCTTTAACACCCGCACGGCCCGCCATCAGCGTGTCGACCAGGCCGGTAGCCGCAGTCAACAGCTGCGCGAGTGCTACCGGGAGGGCCAGACGGATCAGGGTCAGCAATTCTATGCGCAGTCGCATCGGGCGAAGAGGTCTCTACTTCATTCAGGTGGGGCGTACTTCGGGGGAGCCCTTTCCCATTCAAATGCCAGATGTTCGAGAGCAGGAATCTGCCGGGTCTTCGGGGTGATCAGATTGGAAATAAAAAAGCCCCACCCTGAGGTGGGGCTTTATTTCAGGCGATTAGTACCTGAAGCCCGGTCTTACTGGGGTACTACATTGGTGGCGCTGGGGCCTTTCTGGCCTTGCTCGACGTCGAAGCTGACGGTTTGCCCGTCAGCCAGCGTCTTATAGCCCTCGCCCTGGATGGCATTGTGGTGGACGAAAACGTCTTTGGAACCATCAGAAGGGGTGATGAAACCATAGCCCTTATCATTGCTGAACCACTTAACTGTACCTGTAGCCATTTCGGTTACCTCTGGTGAAATTTGAATATGTGTGTATGCAGACGCTTGTCGAGCACTTACGGAAGTATCTGCCACAGACTGCGAAAGGAGGAGCTACCGAAAAACCACAAGATCACTGCATCCCCGCACTATATTGAATACCTGTTTGGATTACAAGACTAAAACCTGCTGGCACCGAATTCGTGATCCGGGCGTGTGATGATCCCGACGAAACTGTTCGTCAGCTTCGGATTCGCTACCGAATCAGCACTCCTGGCTGTCGACGGTGGATCAATTACTGGTGGGGCGGCGAGCGATGCTGGGGGCGCACCTGGTTATGCTTGGAATTGTTTTGTGCCTTGTAAGGAATAAAAAATATATTTATCAGTAGGTTAAATGTTTAAGAGTAGTCCTTTCGTATGTTCGGACTAAACTTGGAAACAGCCGTTGATTGCTGCAGAGCCAGGGTGATTTGTTGTGGAATACAGCAAGGTGGTGGCCAGTCCCCAGGGGGTCAGAGAATATGCTGGTGCTCTGAAAGGTGGGATTTTGAAGAGTTCAGGGGTTGCTCATAAAATTGCGCTATTTATCGAGTGGCCGGAATGAAAGGCTGAATCGATGAAGTTGGAGGTGTTTCGGGAGGGAGGGCGCCCGCTGGCTCTGGGGCGGCCGTTTTCGGTACCCGGGCATTTGTTGCTCAATGGGCGGGTCAGGAGGGTCTTTCTCATGCCTGCAGGTCGAACAACTGCCAGAAATCTGAAGACTGTCCGGTGGGGCAACGGAAAGTTTCTGATCCTCAATCGCATTGCAGAAAAGTACCGATGTGGTCTACGCTCCTTTATTAGGTGGATTATCCATGATTTCGAATAAGAATACGGTACCCGACATTAAGTGTTGGCCCTGTCTCCTCCCCCTCGAGTGGATTCCATACCCGTACCACACCGCCGTGAGATGCGGTGATCAGGATGGAGTCATTCGATCGGGAATGGCGGTCAGCGGCGCACTTCAGCAAAGTGGATCGCTCTGCGTGGGGTAGTGCCCAGATAAGGCTTTCGTCAGGCAGACGATAAACTATGATGGTCCGGTCACTGGATACATAAACTACAAACTTGTTCAGAGGATCGATGGCACAGTCGTTGGCTGAGTGAGTATGGCGCCCTATGATTCGGGCTTTCTGAGGGCCCCACCGCCATGAATGGCAACAACACTCAGGGAACCGTCCCAGGCAGATACGTAGACCTTCGATCCGTCTGGGCTTATACACAGGCTGGATACGGGTGTACACAGGCTGGATACGGGTGACCCAAGCGTTGACAAGTATTTTCTCGAGTCAGGGATATCCGTGGGTCCAGCAGATGAATTCACCATCCTCGGCACCGGACACCGCCAGCATGGGTGCGTCTGGTTTATCCGGATCGGACCAGATGTCTGCGGATGAAACTGCTTCGGAATGTCCCATTTTTGGTTGTTCCAGGGTGTCTTTATGGCTGCCGTGCCACCGGAGCCGGAACCAGAGTTCCCCTCGCTCCAGACGAATACCTTCGTACCTTCGTCAGATCCTCCAATCCGTCCAGCTTAGCCTGCAGGCTCAGTTGTGCAAATGCATCGTATCCGGCCCTTGAACAGTCCAGCTGACTGTCAAAAAGATGCAGTATTCTGGAAAGCTTATTATTGTTCTAGGAACAGAGGCGCAGGAGTCTCAGTCGCTCTCCACAGCGAATCAAATCTCTTTCGTTCCGGTTCCGGCAAAACTCACGGGCGTGGAGATTTTCTGTCGTGATCGTCAGTGTAGCTTCCACGAATGCCTTTGTTTCCTGTTTCGCCCTGTCTGCGGTGAACTCATGAAAAACAGGATGTATTTTGACCGAATTCTCCTCAATCTGTTCGGCAAGTCCAATCGTACTCAATTCCACAGCCGCCTGTCTGATCAACGCGATATTCGTTGTTTCATCAGAAGCTTCGTTTCCTGCGTCTACCATCACACACAATAGTTCAAACGGGATGCTTTCGTTGCGAGGCAGAATAGAAAGCAGCTTCAGCAGAGCCCGGGGACCTGCGGGACGCTTGTCGAGGCTCTGCCAGGAACCTTCCAGTACGGACTCGACAGGGCCTGCTCCGTGTGAAGAAACGGAGGGTCCAACGACTGGCAGAATTCCTTTTCTCTTGAGTTCCTCGGCATACTCAGGAAGGGACGGCGTATGATCTCCGGAGAGCGTGTGACCTGCAACATGAAGCAACAAAGGTTTGGCTCTATGAAGGTCCAGGTTTGTCTGTGCGGCGGGATTTGCGCTGAACCTGGATGTCGCTTTTCCAGACGTTTGAGTTTCCCCATACTGGTATTGTGCTCAATCGATCTCTGTATTGTCCCAGCCCATGGTACTCTTGGTTGCAGTGCAGCATAACAATGGCGGCAAATATTGTTCTCTGTCGATAATCTTGTCATTCGGTCAGGTATTCAATATAGTTCAACCCGTGCAGTGTTCTTGTGGTTTTCGGTAGCTCCCCTCCGCGGTTCGTGGCAGATACTTCCGTTAAGTACTCATCAAGCGTCTGCACCTATACAAATTCAATTTCACCAGAGGTAACCGAAATGGCTACAGGTACAGTTAAGTGGTTCAGCAACGATAAGGGCTATGGTTTTATTACCCCTTCTGATGGCTCCAAAGACGTATTCGTTCACCACAATGCTATCCAGGGCGATGGCTACAAGACGCTGGCAGATGGACAATCCGTCACATTTGATGTCGAGCAGGGCCAGAAAGGCCCCAGCGCGACTAATGTTGTGCCCCAGTAAAACCAGATTTCGGGTACCTGTTGCCTGAAGATAAATGACCCCACCCCATGGTGGGGTCATTTGTTGCTAACTGCGTATACCGGTCCTTATGAATGTCCAGTCCGCCCGGTAACCTATGCAAGTCAAGCGGCAGATTCCAGAATGTGCATTCGTGTCGGCTTTTTCATGGTCACCAGTTCCTCTGAGCTGGTTGGGTGAATCGCAACGGTGCTATCAAAATCTGCCTTGACCGCCCCCATTTTCAGGGCAACTGAAAACCCTTGGAGCATTTCGTCCACTCCGTCACCCACCATGTGTATCCCCACCACCTGCTCCATATCTCCCACACACACCAGTTTCATTGCTGTGGTGAAGCCGTCGTCATTCAATGCATAACGTATGGGGGTGAACGAAGTTTCATAGACACTCACTCTGGAGTGCCTTTCCACTGCTTCCTTCTCAGTCAGGCCGATAGATCCCGCTGGCGGATGGCTGAATATGACTGTCGGTATGTTGTCATAGTTCAGTTTTGCCTGGGGCTGATTGTCAAAAAGACGACCCGCCAGTTCGACGGCGATGTAATCCGAGCCGATAATGGCCACTTTACGGGGCATAGCATCGAGATCGAAGAAACCATCGGAATCGATACCCAGGTTTGCACCCGGGATGTTTGGAATGGATGGTCGTCCACCGGTTGCCACCGCGATGTGCTCAGCCCTGTAATCGGTTCTATCGACGCGAATGGTGTGGGTGTCCACAAATCGTCCTTTGCCAGTTATGTGATGTATTCCCAGCTCGTTGACATAGCCTTTCCAGTACGCATTAATGCTGTTGGTGTAGTGCCGCCTCCCAGTGACCAGTCGTTCCCAGTCGGTTCCCTCCGAGATCGGTTTTACAGCCACACCGTAACCTGGAGCATCCTTCACGGCGTGGGAGAGATGGGCATCGTACCACATGATTATTTTTCGGAACGCAGTCCTGGTTGACACAAGTTCCACCCAGAGGTGCGGGATCAATAAGGGCGACCTTCTTATCATACCCTGCTGCTTTTTCTGCCACCGCCAGTCCGCCGCTACCACCACCGATCACAACTAGATCAAACGACTGATTCTTGATTTCCATTTTGATTACTCCGACTTTTATCTTCTTCAGGTGACCGGTCCCTCTGGCTCAGGATCGTCCCAGGCCTTGAAGGACCGGCCTGAATGAGTTCAGGCTGCCTGCGTACCGGGTTGCTCTAGCCAGGATTCCAGCGCTTCAGAGCCGCCAATGTGCTTCCCGTTTACGAAAATCTGAGGCACCGTATCTGCACCCGGGACAGCACGCAGGGTTCGATCGGTGTAGTTGCGATTGAGAACCAGTTCTTCAAATCCCAGCCCGGCTTCCTCCAGCAGACTCTTCGCTTTGGCGCAATAAGGGCAACCTGGGCGTGAAAATACGGAAATGTCGAATGGCTTTTCGGCATCGGGTTTCAGGTACTCCAGCATAGTGTCCGCATCGGAAACCTCGAAGGGGTCCCCCGGTACCTCGGGTTCAATGAACATTATCTCCACCACACCATCCCGTACCAGCATGGAATAGCGCCAGGATCTGTTCGACGTTGAGAGGATTATGGGGTAGGACTTTTTATAAATAAAATAGTATGTTTGAATCACTGTATCCTATAAATAAGGACAGCTGGGCTGTGCGGGGGGTTGAGATTCAAAGTTACAAGGATGGGCTCCGTCAATTCGGCCATTGTGGGTCGTGTGAGTGAAAACCATAGACTATCTTACAATTGACGATAAGCTGCCAAGGCTCGCTCCCGGGAAGCCTTCAAGTCGACAATAGGGGGTGGATATGGCGCAATGCCTGCCTGTAAGGATTGGGGGGCGGTCCAGGGTTTGTGGATGTAACGATTGGGAAGTGCCTTCAATTCCGGTATCCAGCGTCGGACGTAGGTGCCTTCTGGATCGAACTTCTCCCCCTGGAGAACGGGATTGAAAATGCGGAAATAGGGAGCCGCATCAGCACCGCATCCAGCCACCCATTGCCATCCCAGAGTATTGCTGGCCAGGTCAGCGTCAACCAGGGTATCCCAGAACCATCTTGCCCCTTGTTGCCAGGGTATCATCAGGTTTTTGGCCAGAAAAGAAGCTACGATCATGCGCACTCTGTTGTGCATCCAACCGGTTTGCCAGAGCTCACGCATTCCGGCATCGACGAGAGGGATACCAGTATTTCCCTGTTGCCAGGCGATCAGGTCGTCACCGTAGTCCTTGCGCCAGCTGAAATTTCTAAAACGACGGTTCAGCGGATGCTGGTCGCTCTGGGGGTAATGAAACAGCAGGTGGTGGGCAAATTCCCGCCATCCGATTTCCCGTATATAGGTCTCAGTCGATTCACTTGCGCTGCCGGTTGCCCGTTCTGTCCATGGTTTAATTGCATGGATGATCTGACGGGGACCGATTTCGCCAAAATGGAGGTGGGGTGAAATACCTGATGTTCCGGTGATACCGGGTTGATTTCGCCCGTTGGTATAGTCTTCCACGCTTTCTTTCAGGAATTTATCGAGGCGGATCTGCGCTCCCTTCTCACCGGGTTGCCAGTGATTCCTTAGACCAGTGTCCCGGCGGGTTTCCGGCATTAAACCCAGACTCTCCAGTTTGCGACTGGGAACACCTCTAGGGATGCCAGGGAGTCTATCGGGTCTGTGATGGACGGCATCGTGTAAGCCACGCTTGTTACAAGCCCGCCAGTAAGCGGTGAATACTCTGTAAGGAGCGGGGGATTCGGTTTTCGTATCCCGCTGAATATCCCACGGCTCGAACAACAAGTTTGAATTGCAGGTTTTTACTTCCAGCCCACTGGCCGCCAGCATTTTTTTCAATTGACGATCCGCGTCAACGAGGTCCGGCTCATAGCGCCGATTCCAGCAAACCCTGTTTACATTGCCGGACCTGATCAATTCCTTCAAGACCTCTTCAGTGGGTCCAACTCCCAGTATGAGTCTGGAGCCTGATTTCCGAAGATCTTCATCCAGGGACGCGAGGCTGTGGTGGAGCCACCAGTCGGATGCTGCACCTGGAGGCCAGCGCCCGTTTAACTTGGGATCATGGATATAAACCGGTAGAAGCTGATCAGATTTCCGTGCCAGCTCCAAGGCTGTATTGTCAGTCAGTCTCAGGTCCTGGCGTAACCAGAGCAGGGTTGTTGTCGTCATAGTTGTCGTACTGATCAGGCGGTCAAGTCAAGCTACCTTGCGATCCTGGACATGGCGGGCTAGTGACTTAAAAGATTCCGTCAGAGCAGTTTCCCACCCATGTTTTCAGAAGGCCAGGGTATATTTGAAGGAGCAGAAGTGTGTTTACTAAGCGTATCTACTCACCCCGCATGGGCAATCTGCTCCGGAAGACGTCGTAAATACCTTCCTGTAGACATGGCTTTGGCATTCCTGCCAAAGACACTTTCTCCACAGACCACCCTGGGGGGTAATCTCTGGGGGTGAGCAATTACCATTAAGCGAGAAATTCGGCGCGGGTTTTATGCCGTGATTTGAAAATGCCTCCCAGTGCTGTGGTCTGGGTGTGTGAATTTGCATCCATCACGCCTCTGGCTTTGACGCAGTAATGCGTTGCGTCGATACTGACAGCGACATCCTTGGTTTCCAGGAGTGTTTGCAGAGCTACCAGTATCTGCTGCGTCAATCGTTCCTGGACCTGTGGTCGCTGGGAAAAGAAGCGAACGATACGATTGATTTTAGATAGACCAATTATTTTCTTTTTGGGAATATACGCTACCCTGGCGGTACCGTCGATTGTCACGAAGTGATGCTCACAGGTGCTTGTCAAGCTGATATCACTGACTTTGACCATCTCCTCCACGCCCATTTTGTTATCGATTACCGTGATCTTCGGGAAGTTCAGATAATCCAGGCCGGAGAACACTTCATCTACGTACATTCTTGCAATTCGGTGTGGTGTTTCACGAAGACTGTCGTCGTTAGTATCCAGTCCCAGGGTTTTGGCGATTTCGGTGAACGACTTTTTAATTCGTTTGTATTTCTCGTTTCTTTCGTGTTGATGGGGCAGTAGCGGGGTTTCCAGGCCTTTTTCCTGCAACGCTTTTCTGACCAGGATCGCTTCTGATGAGAAAGGTGACTTAATGGCTTTGGATGATCGTGCAAGGTTGGTTTTCATATTCAGTCCAGTGAGCTGTTCAGGATGGATCGGCCAAGTAAATTTATGAGTCGGATTGAGCCAAGTGTAGTGACTGTGGCCGGGACGCGCTCAAAGTGATTGATACCGATTCTGCAAAACGCAGGGCATGGGGCTTATCAACGCTGATTTTTGCTTCCCTCACCTGATCGGGTTCCATGGCTATGCTCAGTAAGTCTGAGGTGAGTTTTTCCAACAGGTGAAATTTTCCACCTTCCACCAGGGCGATCATCCGCTTGGTGATGGTTTTGTAGTTCAGGGCATCATCTTCATCGTCGCTGACGAAGGCAGATCTGGCGTCATAGGTGATTTCTGCGTTTATGATTACGTCCTGCTGTTTGGTTTTTTCTTCGGGGTTAAAACCAATGTAGGTTCTCAGACGCAGATTAGTCACCCTTATCGTTGCGCGACTGATATGAATATTTTCTAAAGCACGTGCGAATTCGATGGCTTGATTCATGTCCCATACTCCTGAGCTGACAGTGAGAAAATGACGTAGCTGATATTCAGTTTGATCCACGCGATAGACAGCACGCGATGGCCGATTCAGGGAGGTTTGACCGGAACTCCTGCAGCATGAGGCACTCACTCTGACCCGATCAGGTCTCAATAGAGGCAGGCCAGCAGCCCGAAGCAGTTGAATATCAGGCTGATTAGGACTGTCACGCAACTGTTTCTCCCCCGGAGCAGTCACCAGTTGCTCACAACTGTCTTTTTGCCATGTTTTTTATTATCCTAGTATTTTACTGTGAAAAATTTATAGAGAAAACTTGTACAAGTCAACAATAATTGTAAAGATGCTGGAGCATTAACTGGGAGGGTCAAACATACCTGTTCGGGATATTTAGGATTACAACTGCCAGCAGAGACAAAAAAATCATGCGCATCACTGTTAAAGACCCGATGGCTCTAAATGATACTTCCAATCGAAACAACGCCCCTTTTTTTGAAAGAGAACAGGGTCATCATGGAATAATGTCTTTTTTTGATTCCGAGGAAAGTCGGTTCAGTCAATCCGGGTTGAACAGACAAAGCGACGATGATCTGTCAGGGCTGAAAGAGATACTCGATGCAATGGCCGAAAACCCGGACTCCGGTCTGCTTATCTGACCCATGGTACCAGGGCTGGGGCGGGATACCACGGAGGGCAGCAGCTTGTGCCCGCCAGACTCGATGTTCCGAACGGGAGATGGGGTCAAATCAATAATTTCAGGACTCGAGTATGAAACGATCCCTGCTGCTGAAATCTGTGGCTCAGGATTCGACACACTTTTTCCCCATACGAGTACTGTCTGAACGGACAGGTGTCGGTGGTTCCACGCTACGGGCCTGGGAGCGTCGCTACGGGCTGTTGAGTCCCCAGCGAACGCCTAAAGGGCATCGTCTATACACCGAGCAAGATGTCGAACTGGTTGAGTACGTGCTGGAGTTGCTCGATGAAGGTCATTCCCTGTCCACAGCAGTGACTCAGCTGAAGCAGGACAGAGATCTGGCAGGTAATGAACCGGGTATGACCGAACTGGCAGGTATCTGGGCTGACTACCTGGCTGAAACCTGTCGGGCAGTGGGAAATTTCAGTACCGAACGGGTGGAGGCAATCTATAACGAAGCATCGTCACTTTACCCCGTGGAGATGGTTGCGGAGAGATTGATAGAGCCGATGCTGAGTGAACTGGGAAGCAGTTGGGAATCAAGGGATACCGGTATCGCAGAAGAGCATTTTTATGCCAATTGGTTACGTAACCGACTGGCTGCACGCTTTCATCATGCAACAGGACAAGCAACCGGTGCCCGCATCGTTTGTGCCTGTTTACCCGGTTCCTACCACGATATCGGACTCATACTGTTCTCGATTTCGGCACTTGCAAGAGGATACCGGGTTCTCTTCCTCGGGGCGAATGTACCGCTGGATGTGTTCCCGGCGGTAGTCAAGCGGTCCGGGAGCAAAGGGATTGTGCTGTCGTCGCGCACCCTGATCGAAGAACCGATGCAGATTCAGATAGAGGAATTGCTTGATCGGCTGGATATCCCTGTATTGCTGGGAGGCCCTGCCAGTGATCACCCAATGCATCAATTCGAACGGGGTGGTGGCATACGTCTGGGGTCCCACGTGGCTGTCGCTATGCGGATTCTCAGTTCCAATGTGCCTGCTTTCGGCAGGGGGGGAGCAGCCAGCCGCTGATCTCTTTGCCTGGATCAACACTTGGGAGACAGACCTTACCGCAGTCATTAGCCCTGGTTCTGAGTTGGAACAGCGCATAGCATTCTGGGTATCGATCGACTAATGAACGGTATAACAATTTGCTCTACATGAAAAACAGATGAACAGTCTTTTGTTGATAGCCCACGGAAGCCGAAGGGAGGCTTCAAATCAGGAAGTACGCGAGTTGGCTAAAACGCTGGCTCAAGCGGTCGGTGACAACTTCGATCTGGTGGTCCCTTCTTTTCTTGAGCTGGCTGAGCCGAGTATTTCCGCGGGCGTGAGTCGCTGTGTCGGGGCTGGGTCAACCACGATCAGGGCTGTGCCATTCTTTCTCTCTGCGGGTAGGCATGTTGCTGCAGATATACCCAATGAACTGCAGCAGGCACGATTACAGCACCCCGGTGTCGTTATAGAGCTCTGTGATTATCTTGGCAGTCATGAGGCTGTGCCAGCTATTCTGTTGTCCCTGGCATTGGGAGGGACGAGCGCTGAACTCAATCCTCAGGGCTTCGGTAAGAAGTAAGTATCTCAGTGTTTGGTCGGATTTTTTACTCAGATTCAAGGCGTGAGGAGTGGTGCATGGATGCACCGTTTACGAACCGAGCTTCAGGATTTAGCCGAACCCATCATACAAAAATTATTGGAAAGGTTGAGCCTCTTGCAAAACTCGCCATCGAAGATGATTTATTGGCTGAAACAGCCAAAATGAAGAAGGGTCCCGGTCCTTTCTGGTGTTAAAATTGGTTTGCACACCAAACCAAAAAGAACCGGGAAAT
The DNA here is from genome assembly GCA_024227135.1 of Gammaproteobacteria bacterium. Lineage (GTDB taxonomy): Bacteria > Pseudomonadota > Gammaproteobacteria > Chromatiales > Chromatiaceae > JAHEHQ01. The sequence continues at coordinate 1,724 of JAAELC010000209.1, read as the reverse complement.
GAATCAATTACGAGAAACACTATCGCAGTATTGGTTGAACATTCAAGGGTTACTTTTTCCTTGGATCAGAGAAGAGCTTGGCGAGCTGACAGAAAAGCAACAGCAGTTGGTCATGACATTGGAGTTAGTTTGGGTAGAAGAGTTTGTTCGCACGACCTACGGTCTGCCCGGCCGCCCGCCTGCCGAGCCGGCGTGTCACCAACTGCTATGATCTGATGGATAGTGCCTATGATGCGCCCGATCCCATGAATATAGCCGCCCGTTGGACCATGTCCCGCTGGTCGACACCAATCCGCGCAGAAACAAAGTACTGAAGGATGAACTGGCGAACGAAAGTAAGAGATGTAAAATGGTCAACTACCAAACAGCCGAAATGCAACGCTACAATGAGCGCAGTACAGTAGAGCGGGTAAATGGACGGTTGAAAGACGAATTTGGTGGTCGCAGAGTACGTGTCCGCGGTCATGCCAAAGTGACGTGCCATTTGATGTTCGGCATTTTGGCACTGACAGCTGATCAGTTGTTGAAATTTGTCACTTAGCGCTATCGCTGTAGCATCAAATGGTTCTGCGTAGCGACATGGACGGGATGTCACGGGCGGGTGTGCATAGCCAACCATCCACTACCCAGATCGCGTCGTAAAACTACCGCAATAACGAATCATGGACGCCATGTATCTGCAATCCTATTCGCTAATGCGAATCATTATTTTTATGACCTCTCAAGGCCGTGAGTTTTGCAAGAGGCTCTTATGCCAGGACAATGGACCCGGACACCGAGGTTGAAAGTCAACAAAAGGAAGCCAACCAGTTTTCTATTTGCAGCCCTTCTACTCGTGAAAATTCACGAGTGTTATTTGTTACGAGTGGAACATCGAAACACAACGCATGAGCCGCGATCCATAAATCGTTAGGGCCAATAATCTCGCCCTTCTTTTCTAAGTCAACTCGAATCTGCGCATAAGCTACTGCGGCATCGGTTGGCATTTCTGCAATGGCCATGCCGTTAATAAATGCACGTGTAGGTTCTGGGCGTTGAGACAACAGACACCCCCTTTCAAGCTCACCAAGTACAATGACTGAAATACAGCAATCGTCCGGGCGACCTACAGGCTTCATATCGGTGTGCTTATTGATGAGGTAGATACACGTATCGGTATCGAGCATGAATTGCATTACTTCAATTCCACACGGGTTTCGAGTGGACCGAGATCACGATCGTCCGTCGCTGCTAGCCAATCCTCGATATCTTCCGGTCGGCCTATACATAAGTCATCCCATGTTTCTGGAATGGGCGTAAGCACCACAGAATTACCGTGGCGCTCGATAGATACGCGTTTGGATGAGAATCTAAAACCCTTGGGCAATCTTACTGCTTGAGACGTACCGGACATGAAGACCGTAGTGGTTTTAGGTTCATTTACTTGTGATTTTTTCATTCTGCCAGTTTACCGACAAAAAAATACATGGGCAATATATATATTGATGATCAATATATCTCTGAGATAGCGAATCCTTGAAATTCTTTCAACTAAGGATCTGTTGATTCCCCCCTATACTCTATGCCACTGCGTTGGTGTTTCAACACGTTATAAGCCAATGCATCAACGTTTTATAGGGGGGCGATACTAAATTTTCGTACAGCCTACCTTTACAGCCATTCCCAAAAATAGTACGGGACACATCTGGGATAATCCTGTATAACACTGGACATGACAAGTCCTG
>JAAELC010000208.1 GCA_024227135.1 Gammaproteobacteria bacterium | reverse complement strand
CACTTGCCACTTGCCACTTGCCACTTGCCACTTGCCACTTGCCACTTGCCACTTGCCACTTGCCACTTGCCACTTGCCACTTGCCACTTGCCACTTGCCACTTGCCACTTGCCACTTGCCACTTGTTACTTGAAATTCAATGAAAACGAAATCTCTCCCCTGGAGTCCTACCTCCTGGCAACAACGGGCGGTGTCCCAGCAAGCCACTTACCCCTCGACCGAGGCTCTCGACGAAACACTGGAGCAGCTCGCGCAGTTACCGCCCCTGGTTACCTCCTGGGAAATCGAGGCTCTGAAAGAACAGCTGGCAGCGGCGGAACGTGGCGAGGCGTTTCTACTTCAAGGCGGGGACTGCGCCGAAAGTTTCAGCGACTGCTCGTCTCCGGTCATCACCAACAAACTTAAGATCCTCCTGCAGATGAGTCTGCTGCTGATCCACGGCATGCGCAAACCCGTTATCCGGGTAGGTCGTATTGCAGGACAGTATGCCAAACCGCGCTCTGCAGACACCGAAACCAAAAACGGTGTTTCCCTGCCAAGCTACCGGGGAGACCTGATCAATGGCCAGGAATTCACTGCCAGTGAGCGGATACCCGATCCATTGAGACTGCTGCGGGGTTACGGCCGGGCGGCGATGACGTTGAATTTCATACGCGCCCTTTCCGACTGTGGCTTCGCTGACCTGCACCACCCGGAAAACTGGGACCTGGAGTTCGTCAAGCACTCATCCCAGGCCGAAGAGTACCAACGGGTCGTAAAGGAGCTGTCTGGCTCGCTGCGCTTCATGGAGACCCTGGGGGGCACAGGCAATGCAGAAATGCAGCGGGTACAGTTTTTTACCAGCCACGAAGGCCTGCATCTCCACTACGAGCAGGCATTGACCCGTAAAGTGCCCCACTCCGAGGGCATGTTCAACCTCTCGACACATCTCCCCTGGATCGGTTTCAGAACAGCCGCAACAGGAGGTGCACACATCGAGTACTTCCGTGGTATCGCCAACCCGGTGGGGGTCAAGGTAGGCCCCGGTATGTCGGATGAAACACTGCTGGAGCTGCAGGAGCTGCTCAACCCGGCCAATGAAGCTGGAAAACTGATATTTATCCACCGCTTCGGGGCCGATCGAATCGCTGAAAACCTGCCTCGGATGATCCGGGTGGTCAAAAACAGCGGCCGGCGGGTACTGTGGGTCTGTGACCCCATGCACGGCAATACCGAAGCCACCGCCAGCGGCTATAAAACCCGGCGATTTGAAAAGATTCTGTCGGAACTGCAACAGTCATTCGACATTCATCAGCAGGAAGGCAGTGTGCTGGGCGGAGTTCATTTCGAGTTGACCGGAGACGACGTCACCGAGTGTATAGGTGGTGCACGGGGACTGGATGAAACAGGCCTGGAACGTGCCTACCGAACCCAGGTCGATCCCCGCCTCAACTACGAGCAGGCCCTGGAGATGGCGATGGCCATCGTGCGTAAGGCGGGAGTGTAAGGCATGCAGACCTGACGAAGTCAGTGCCCCGGATCCCACGTCAGTACCCCATCCCCTGCCCAGGGGGGGTACCTGAGCGCCACCCCTGGGCACTGTTCCTGCCAGCCGCCTGTTATCTATCCAGCAGCATCGAATTAATGACAGTGAGAACCATAGCCGGCTCGCTGATTTTCGGATTCCTGCCCAGGTCATGCTCCTCCTTGTTGGTTTTTCCATCCCGATCCGGGTCGTTCCCCGCGTCACTCCCGTCCCATGGGTTCAGATTGAACCTGCTCTCCCAGTCATTACTCATTCCGTCGTCATCGTAGTCGGTCGGATCCTTTATCGCTGTCACCACCGCGGCCGTGTTGTTTTGCGGGACCGGGTCGATCCCACTCGAGCTGACAGTGACGGTGTGGGTCAATGACATGGAAGCGGTCGGTGTATCCAATGCAACCCTGATTTCCACCCCACTGCCACTCGCTATCTCACCCAATGAGCAGGTAAGGATACGACTGCTGCTATCCCATGTGCAGTCACCTTGATCCGGAGTCGCAGACAGAAACTCAAGCTCAGATGGTATTGAACCCGAAACAAGGGTCCCGGGGGCAGTACCGGGACCGATATTTTGCACAAGTGTGGTATAGAGTATCTCCTGGCCACCAATCCAGGGATCCGGGCTGCCTGCGGTTTGAATGGAGAGATCCGCAGGGTTGGAACCTGCGCCGGTGGAGAAGATACCGATCTCGCTCCATGCCTCCCCCATGTGCCAGTAAAAGTTGTCCTGGGCGATCACGACCCACAGATAACTCTTGCCGGGTTCCAGTGCTCTCGATTCCGGAACGGCAACCTCATAGCTGGTGCGTCCATCGGCGATCAGATACTGCTGGAATACCGGCTTTCCCGTTTCAGAATCGATGACGACAAGGGTGTAGATGGCAGCACCTTCAACACCGCTGGTGTCGAACTGCAGGGTCGGCATTTGGGACACGGTTGCCCCATTGGCTGGCCCGGTCAACGTGGGCGAGGAATTGAATACGTAAAACCCCCATCCGAAGGTCCGGCTCAACCCATTGCCGCCAACCCCACTCTCCGCGACGCTGATACTGATCTCGTGGTACCCCGTAACTAACGCTTCATCCATGTTTTCCTGGGTTTTATAAACGAAGTCATTGTCATCAGGTTCCGATTGAAGATCATTCCAGAGCAATCCTGACTGGGTCAGATCCGAGACGTCCACATCCAGCAGTTGTGACGAGTCACTCCAGTTCGTGTTAGACGCCGCATCAACCGAAAGATAGAGTTGTGTTTTCCCATCCGGCAGGCGCTTGGCATAGGCGTCGTCATCCCAGATGGATGGAGGGGTTTCCCAGGTATTCATTACCGAAAAGCGACTCGAAAAAGGTGCACCCAGGGAATTGCCCACCTGATCACTGATGGTGCTTCCCAGTTCCACTCGATAATTGTGGCCGACGATCCATTGTCCCCCCGCTTCGAACAGCGGTTTGATCTCGAAACCAGCCCGTGCACCATCCCCATGGGGGCCTCCGACCCAGGATTTGTACAGGTGAACCGCTATCGGTGTGCCCGTTGTTTCGTCGATCACCGTTACCGTGTCCTCATTGATGGTGGAAGCATCCATGTTTTCGGAGAAGTAGACCCGTACTTCGTTCCAGGGTGTGATGACCGAGTTGTTCAAAGGATAAACCTGAGTGACGACCGGGGCAGCGGTATCCCCTGTGCCGGTGTTGAAACTCCAGGATCGTGGCTTCTCCATCCCATGACCTTCAGCATCGGCCAGCCCGGTGGTCAACGACACGGTGAACCGGGTTTCCGGGGGCAGTGGTGTATCGGGCGTAATTACCAACAGATTGCCTCCCTCGAGCTTCACACGGTAGCCCGGATCCCCAGGACCGGTGAAGGCCACCGTGCTGCCTGTTACTGTTGCGGGATCGAGCGGCTTGTCGAACAGTGCAAAGATATGGGCGATACTGCCCCCAACCTGTCCTTCATAGGGCCAGGTGGAGACCAGTCTGGGTGTCGAAGTATCCCCCGCAGCACCTGCAGTGGAAAACCTTGTTTCCATGTCCTCCCAATAGCCATTCAAGGGTCTGCCCTGGAGATCCCTGCAGCCCCCGCCAAACTCCAGGATGTAGCCCATGCTGTGCCTCAACGGGGTATTCGGCAGAATCGTCATCGTGTCGTCGGCATGAACGCTGTCGGACCAGGTGACAGTCAGCCCATCGGGATCAAACTCACTATCATAGCTGTCTTCCAGCTCGATACTGTCCTGGCACTGAACTGTCTCCATACTGCGATCGAACTGGATAGTAATCCCTGAATCGACAGCAACACCGGGGGTACCGTCCGGAGGAAAAACGGAAACCACAGCAGGGGGAGTATTGGCTCTTACAGTGAGTTGATAGGTCCCGGTGGAAAGCCCGTAGGCTCCTGCAACGAGAAAGTAGCTGCCGGAAGCCTCCGGCATGAACACGCCATGGGAATCATTGCTGATATTGGTCCCGGCCGTTTCCGGCAACAGCGCTCCGTTGTTGTCGTAGATGCCAGACAGGTAAGGACTGATCAAAGTCCCCTGACCCGCGAATGCCCCTTCAAGATCGATCAGGTAACTCCGGCCGGCGATCAATTGAACCTTGAACCAATCCATGTCGCCTCCCGACTCGATATTCCCGGGCACCGAATCCCCCGGGCTCAGAGTGCAGCCGGTTCCGGGGTCTGATTCACAATCATCAGCTACCCGGTTACCGGTAAAGCTGCCGCTCCCACCCAAGCTGTAACTGTAGTCTCCGGTTGCCGACATGTCGGTAAGAGTGCCCGTCAGGGAAACAGCGCCGCAACCATCCGAACTTACACCGGTGGCCGTCAGAATTTTTGTCGTCGGATCTATCGTCCCGGTCGCGAAATCCCAGTTATCGGTCCCGCTGAAGTTACAGGAACCACCAACCCGCCCGGTCCAACTGCCCGAATACTCAACGCCATCGCATGAGGTCTCAAGCCAGGAACCGTTCCAGTCGCCGGCGAATCCAGAGCAGGGTCCGGAGCTCTCCCGGCTCCCTTGAAATGTTCCTGCATCGAAAAACCGGCCGTTGGAAATAACGGTATAGTTACCCGACAGGGTATCCCCCGACAATTCGCCCTGGGTATATCTGAGTTCGTTATAAGAACCATCATGCTGGCACGTATAAACTGCATCGAACGAAGCGCTGTTTGCAGACACCACCCCGGTCAATGGCAGGTCGATTGTATCCGCAAGACTCTCACAGGCCGTACTGCTCAGACTGAGCATTCCGTTGAGACTGGTACCCGTCTGATCAAGACTGGCAGAAAATGCCCCGTATCCTGAGAAGCCGCTGAACCAGGAACCCCGCCAGTCTCCTGAAAAATCGGATGCCTCCAGGTTTCCCACCCCCAGGCCCAGGAGCAACACGATGGAATAAAATAACCCTTTGAAATGATGCATAACCATGTTCCAGCAATTGTAAGTATCTGCAGGTACACCGCCAGGGTTAGGGCCGCGGAAAAAATGAATCATCCCATCCTGCCGGTCTCTCACCTCAGCTATCACTACCGGCATCCTGCCTCGCGTGAATCTAGTCCATCCATGGACGTTGTCTGCGTTGCAGATTCAGTTGCACAATCGATGATATGCGCTTTCATCTGCGCCTTGAATCTGAGCTGATATCCTGCACATTATGGGACGATACATAATTTCCGAGGCCCTTAACTCCAGATACCCTGTCGGTAACGACTATTCGGGACCAGCACCACCTGATATATCACCGAATTCTCCCCGGCGTGCCCAATACAAAGCCTATCTCTATTAACCCGGCAATACTATGCAGTGCGCTCTACGCAGCATAGGAAATCTTTGGATGCTTGAAATAGCGTTTCACTCTTTCTGGTGACCTCTGCAACTTCTTCATATGGGAGCGCACCTTTTTATTCAGGCCATCTGTATCGCGAGCGGGTAAACGCGAGTGAACCCCTGCTTTAAGATCGCCATTCAAATACTCATCAGGATCTAGCTCTGGAGAATAGGCCGGTAGAAAAAACAGTTCGATTTGCTCCGTGTAGTCTTTTAACCAGGCCTTGACCACGCGCGCATGTGCTACCCGCATATTGTCCAATACAAGAAAGATTTTCTTGTCTGCATCCTTTATCAACTGCTTAATAAATTTAATAAACATCTTCCCATTCATGCTGTCCTTGTAAATCATGAATCGAACCTTACCTTGGTTGGTGATCGATGAGATCATGTTGATGGAAGTTCGCTTTGCCGAAAATCGAATCACCGGTGGTTTGCCCTCTGGAGAGTAACCTCTTCCATGCTGGCAGTCGCTTCTCACTCCGGTCTCATCACCCCAGTGGATCACGGCCCCCTCTCGCTTGGCTCGTTCTGCAATCGAGGGATACTCCTCATCCAGCCATCGCTGTACCTCTGCCGGGCATTGCTCATACGCTCGCTTCAACGGCTTTTGTGGCGTAAACCCCCAACGCTTCAGGTATTCACCTACCGTACGAATCGGCATACGGATTTTAAAGCGAATTCTTATAAGCTCCTGCACCGCCTGGCGGGTCCACAACGCAAATACCAACTTAAACTGGTCTGGTGTCTGCTCCATCATCAAACCTTGAATCTCAAGTTCCTGTGAGGCTTCGAGTGTTCTCCATTGGCCTTTTTCAAAACCACGCTGCTTCGATTTCAGCCCCTTGGGACCTTCCTTTTCATAGGTCTTCCACCAGTTGGATATGGTGTTTCTATGAACACCAACAATCTCGGCTATCTCAACATACTTCTTGCCCTGCTTTTTCAGCCGGATCGCTTGCTTGCGTAATTGTTCCTGTGTCTCGGGTGAGAGCTTTCGTGCGTCTTCTTTATCCATCACCGCATTCTATGTGAATACAGTCAGTATTGCACTCTATTGTTTTGCCGCGTTGCTTGCAGGGTTGATTTGCTATCCGTTACGCATCGAACAATACGCTGTCATGGAAATAATCTGATAGATTTGACGGTCTTAAGGTGTTATCCATGAACAAAGCGTCACACTATCGAGGTAAAAAATGGCAAAGATTGAAGTCTATTCAAAGGCTTGGTGTCCCTATTGCAACAAAGCAAAGGCACTGCTCAAGTCTAAAAAACTCGACTACCAGGAAATCGACACCACACATGACGAAGCGCTGGAGCAGGAAATGCTGGAGCGTTCGAAGCGGCAGACCGTCCCACAGATCTTCATAGACGACCGCTCTATCGGCGGGTATGACGATCTGGCTGGCCTGAATGCGACGGGTGAACTGGACCGGCTGCTGGGCATCGATTCCGCAAAGGCGCTTAAGGATATCTACGACGTGCTGATCGTTGGTGCAGGCCCGGCTGGTTTGTCGGCAGCACTTTATGCCGCACGTAAGAATCTCAAGGTGGCGATTGTCAGCATGGATATCGGCGGCCAGATGGGTACGACCGCAGAAATCGAGAACTATCCGGGCATGAATTCGATCACCGGTCCTGGCCTGGTCGCCCAGTTCGAGGAACACACCGACCGCTACCAGATCACCAAACTGATTGGTGAACAGGCAGTGGGTTTGACGCTGGAGGGACGCTGCCGTGTCATAACGACCGCATCGGGTAAGTCCATTCATGGACGTACCCTGATACTGGCCAGCGGAGCGGAAAAGCGAAAGCTCGACATCCCAGGTGAAAAGACACTCGCCGGAAAAGGGGTCGTCTACTGCGCCACCTGCGACGGCCCCTTGTTCAAAAACAAACGCATTGCCATCATCGGAGGCGGCAATTCCGCACTGGAGGCCGCCATCGAGATGCAGGCAATCGCTTCCCACGTCACGCTGGTGTCCCGCGGTAAATGGTCAGGAGACCTGATTCTTCACGATAAAGTGAATGCATCCGGCGTAGAGATATTACAGGGGTACGAACCTCTGGAAATACAGGGTGAAGCGAAGGTCACCGGATTGAGCCTGAGAAACCGTGACAGCAGCGAAACCCATCAACTGGATGTTGACGGTGTATTCATTGAGGTTGGCCTTGCCGCAAGCTCAGAGTATGCACTCGATGTGCTGGAGACCAATACCCGGGGAGAAATTCATGTGGACCGAAGGCTGGAAACAGGCTTGCGGGGAGTTTTTGCTGCTGGGGATGTCAACGACGGTACCGAGAAACAGGTGATCATTGCCGCTGCCGAAGGCGCAAAGGCGGCATTGGCAGCCTTTGGATATCTGGTGCACCAGGGCTGACCCCCGCAAAGCGCCATGCTGCTTTGGGCCTGGGTTACGGGCAGCCCCGGCATCGCCCCCCTGTCAGGAGTCTGCTGGTGCATGGTGGGGAAAATGCCGTTTCTATTCCGCTTCATGACCAAACACATGCAGGGAATGATTGGCAAAGACTACGATCTCGGCTTGCTCATGCTGCGCGGCCTGCTCGACGCCCAGGCAGACCGCCCCGTCATCCGCTTCGATGGTGAAGTCCATTTCGATGAGCGGTTCGTGCTCAGCATTCCGTTTAAAGGCGGCATCACTGAGATGGTTGGCGCAATGAAATCCGGGTTCGAAAAACTAAAGGCTCATTGCCGGCAGCAAGGCATACCCTTCCAGGGAGCCCCTTTTACCGCTTACCACAAAGCGGACCCCAAGATGATGCACTTTGAATGCGATATGGCGATACCCGTAGAAGAGAATACCTCGCCGGCGGGTTTTATTCCCAAGCAACTAGGCGGTGGGCGGCATTTCAAAGTGACGGTGGAAGGCAGCTATGACTTCCTGGAACTGGCCTGGTACAGCGTCATCAGTCACCTTCGCATGTTTAAGATCAAACTGGACAAAACCCGCCCGTCAATAGAGGTATACGAAAACGATCCTGACCTTGTCTCCAGCAGAAACGAAATACGGACGACCCCCTATGTGCTCATACGCTGACACAATCGCACCCATTTGAGTCTGGGGCCGGAGCCTGGCGTCAACTCGGGCGTGCTCTTTGAGCATAGCGTACAACCAGATGCGGTTCGACTGGAGTGTGAGTTTTTCGCGGCGGTTTCCCTATCGGTTATCCCGATCATTGTTCGCCAGTAGAATCAATTCATCGTCTTCCCTCAGCGCGAGCCCGTCCATACCCCTGGGATTGAGCTCCACTCCACCATCTGGCCGGTTTTTTCTTTCACTCCACCGGATACCGATGGCGGATTCTCCCCGCGCCTCTGCCGCACGCTGCAAATCCGCAAATCTGTAGTCACCACCTTCCAGCTCATAGTCTGGAATCCGTAAAAGCAGGTCCGCCAGTCCATAATCACCGATGCGCTGGAAATCGATCTCGCTGCCCCCGGAACTGAACAACTCGTCGAACACCACACGCAACTCCTGGCGCAGCGCAACCCTGGCCATCATATGACTGACGATCACGGGGGGCACTATGACCTCTGCCGATCCCTCAGGGAACAGCGGTACATTGTCTGGGTCACTCAGCTCAACCAGTACCGAAGGTGTTTTTTCGGCTGCCGATAACAATTCCCTCAGGACGATGTAGCCCATGATTGTCCGTGCATCCGACTCGGCTCCGTTACCCAGGCGTTCGCTGGCAAGCAGGAGCAGGTTATCGTAACCGGTCAGATCGATCTCCTCCGGATAGACCGGTGCAATATAGTCAAACTCCAGGTGTCTGATCTCCAGCCCCGCCGTTGAGATTCCCTCCGAGAGGATACGTTTTTCACGCCTTGCCGCTGGCACCTGGGATACGATATCGATGGTGATGGTCTCTTCAGGGTAAGAAGCAAACTCTTCCAACAGTGCCGGAACACGATGATTCCACCCAAGCAGCAGCACCCTACGACAGACCGAAGGTGGTGGAGCTGCCGGTGCCGTGTGCCCCCCTGCCTCCGGAAGCCCGGGAGTGCGGTCAATAGCCTCGGGGGGAACCGCCGCTTTAAAGCTTGGCGCCAGAACCACGATCCTGTCATCCGGTTCCAACCGTAATTCGGGGGAGGGACTGAGAAGCGCTGTAAAACTGCCTTGCCGGGGGCGCACCAGCCCAAGAAACACCCCGGCGGGAAAAGCATAGGTCAATTGCCGCACCAACGTACCCGCCAGCTGGGGCTCGTGGCGGACATAGATCTGGCTTCCACCCTCATCGGACAGAAACTCATCGTATACATTGGAAAGCCCTGGGTGGCGTATATTCTGTACCATCAACCTGGCCAGAATTTCGTCTCCAGCCACGATTTCCATCGGCCCCTTGTAAACGGCACGCAGGGTATCGGCATGGCGGATATCCTGAATCTCGATCACCACCAGAGGGGGCTCATCCACCGGTTTTTCCGCCAGCAAGCCACCAATGGTAATCAAAGTCTTAATGGTCCGGGTATCAGCATCCAGCGCATTGCCCATGCCGGTATCGGCGGCCGGAATCAATACGGCCCCGGCATGTACGATGTCCACCCGTTCCAACTCGTCGCGAATCAGTGAAGAACCGCGACGCAGGATGATCTGCCGGGCATTCCAGTGCTTGCCCAGCTGCAGTTTGAGTTGACGCATCAGCGCGGCATTGGCGCTCTCGGCCAGGAGTGCGACGTAGAGCCGGCGCGCGCCCCGTCGTCGCAGGAAACGTTCGACCCGCCCCTGGGAAACCAGGATTTCTTCCAGAATCGTGGCCGTCCGACTGTTCCACCCCAACAGCACGAAGTGCCCGTTCCTGGAAATCGGAGTTAACCCCAACTCCAGCCGATCCATGATCTCCCCAAACCACTGGACTAGAATGGCGATCAATGCGCCCATGAAAAGGATGGAACCCAGGACGGTAATGGTGGTGGACACCACCGCCTTGGCCAGGCCCTGGTCATCCCCCAGATAGCCGGGGTCGGTCAGACGCAGAAAGGCCCACCAGACCGCATCGGGCGTGGTGTCGAAACCGGGAGCGACCTGACGCACCAGAATACCTGCAACCAGTGACACCAGGACGACCAATACCAGCATCAGCCCGAAGCGTGCCAAAGGTCCACGCATGATGATACGTTCCAACTGGAAAACGAGTCGATTCCTGGTTTGCTGAAACATAAGCGGTCTCTTTCTGTAACGGATCCTCAGCCCTTGATTCGTTCCGGCAGGACCCCTCTCACTTTTTCTGCCAGTGACCGGAGCGCCCTTTCCGTACTGTCCCAATCCATACAGGCATCGGTAACGGACACTCCGTACTTCAATTGGGACAGATCTTCGGGAATGGGCTGATTCCCGGCGTGGATGTTGCTCTCCAGCATGATTCCCATGATAGAGCAATTTCCATCAACAATCTGACTGGCTATGTTATCCACCACCAACGGCTGTAACTCGGGCTGTTTGCTCGAGTTTCCGTGGCTGCAGTCGATCATCATGTTTTCAGGCAGACCGGCTTTGCGCAATGCCTCCTCGCTGAGGGTAACGTGCACGGAGTCGTAGTTGGGCTGGCCATCGCCACCTCTCAGGATAATGTGCCCGCATTCATTGCCACGGGTCTGAATCACCGTCACCTGGCCATATTGGTTGATGCCGAGGAAGCTGTGAGGTCTTGATACCGACTGCAGGGCATTGATTGCCACCGTCAGTCCACCATCGGTGCCGTTTTTGAATCCTACCGGCATCGACAGGCCGGATGCCATCTCCCGATGGGTCTGAGACTCCGAGGTGCGCGCCCCGATAGCGACCCAGGAAAACAGATCGGCAAGATATTGAGGGCTGATGGGGTCCAGAGCCTCGGTTCCCACCAGCATCCCGAATTCAGCCAGCCACAACAACAGCTCCCGCGCTTTATGGAGTCCTTCTTCGATGTAAAAACTGTCATTCATCCGCGGATCGTTGATCAGGCCTTTCCAGCCCACGGTCGTGCGCGGTTTTTCAAAATAGATACGCATGACAACGAACAGGCTGCCGCTCAACTCATCGGCCAGGGGCTTGAGCCGGCGGGCGTAATCCTTGGCGGCCTCCACGTCGTGGATGGAACAGGGCCCCGTCACGACCAGCAACCGTGGATCCTCCCGTTTCAGAATGTTCCGGATCGTCTGTCGTCCATTCAGAACCGTGCTTTCACCCTTTGGCGTGTTACGCAGATGCCCCTTTATGTCGGACGGTGAAATAAGTACCCGTTCGGAGGCTACGTTGGTGTTATTGAGATTGTCTGTGAGCATAAAATTTGGTTTCCAGTTCGGTAAACCGGTGGGTACTTTCCGGTTTTCTACCACCAGAACGACCTGGCGGCGGACGGCAATCAGCCGATGAGTATACCAGATGCCCAGGTTTCCTCGGACAGCTGGAGATCCTGTACTCAGATGCTGCCGGCATCAGTGTATTTGAAACTGCCAGTGGAAAGCTGTTCCTTACCGGGTAATTTCTCAAAAAGTGGTGGCAAGGCTATGAGTGACTCATTCCATGACACGCTGTGAATACATCCCTGTAAGCTCGACGGCAGCTTCCCTGCTTCCGACGGTCACTCCATGAGTGAACCATAACCTCGCTTTTTACCGCTTATTGCACAGGGTTACGGATAAGTTACCTCACCGGTCACGGCCCCGGATCTGAATCAGTAAGGAAATCCCTGTCTTACCCCTGTTTATAGCTGATTCTCCAACAACGATGAATTTTCGGATTTCGCTTGAAGTCCGGTGGTAAGGTCTGCCGGCTGATATCCTGGATCTCCCAGTCTGAAAGCCGTTCCCGTTCCAGTTTGAAGCTTCGGAGATTGTTGGAGAAAATCAGGGTACCACCTGGTTCCAGCAACCCCAGGGTCTTACGAATCAGATCCACGTGATCCCGCTGCACATCAAAGGTTCCCTCCATGCGTTTAGAGGAAGAAAAACTGGGAGGATCCAGAAAAATCAGGCCATAGCGGCGATGTTCGGTATTGGCCTGGAGCCAGGACAGGCAATCGGTTCGAATGAATCGATGACCCGCCCAGGTATAGCCGTTGAGTTCCATATTCCGCCTGGCCCAGTCCAGGTAGTTGTTGGACATATCGACGGTCGTGGTGGAAAGGGCGCCTCCGCTGGCAGCAAAAACGGTGGCAGTTCCCGTATAGGCAAACAGATTGAGAAAATGTTGCCCCCCGGCGAGACTGGCGATCAATTCCCGGGTAATCCGCTGATCCAGGAACAGCCCTGTGTCCAGGTAGTCTTTCAGATTGACCAGAAAACGGTTATTTCCCTCGACCACCTGTTGATAACGACCGCTGGCGGCCATAGCCTGGTACTGTTCACGCCCCTTCTGGGGCCGCCTCACTTTGAAAAACAACTGCGCCTCCGGAATTTCAAGCTCATCCAGCAACACCCCCAGGGCCTCGCGCAACCGCAGTCGGGCCTTACGTTTGTCGATGGTGCGCGGAGCCTCATACTCCTGAGCATGCACCCACCGTCGCTCCCCGTCATAGATGTCGATCGCCAGAGCATACTCGGGCAAATCCGCATCATAAAGGCGGTAGCAGTGAACACCTTCCCTCTTGAGCCAGCGGGAAAGATGTTTGAGATTCTTACGCAGCCGGTTGGCGAACATTGCTGCCCCCTCTGAACGCTCATCTGCCGGGAGAGGCCTGGGAAAAGACCGGTCCTCCACAAACCATTCGGGGGTAATCGACAGGTGCAGCAATTTACACTCGATCCTGCCGTTGTACAGCGTGTGAATATGGTGAGCCCGCAGACCCAGCCGCTTCCCCAACTCGGGATTACCTGTAAAAACTGCAGCCTTCCAACCGGAAAAGCGGGTTTTGAGTACCTGTCCCAGGCTGGCGTACAACCCGGGCAAGCCAGTCTCCGCCCCCATCCGTTCACCGTAAGGGGGGTTGGTCACCACCAGGCCCGTGCCATCGGCGGCGACGGGAAGACAGTCTTTTATCTCTTTCTTCTCAAAATGCACCAGCCCGTGAAGCCCCGCCCGCTCAGCGTTAGCAATCCCGATACGGACCACCCGGGGATCCTGGTCGTAACCCCGAATAGCGGGCAGATGCTTCAGTCCCTCGACCCGTCTTTCCCGGGCTTCTTCGAGCAAGGCATTCCAGGCCTTCCCGTCATGCTGTTTCCAACCCGAGAAACCCCAGTGAGTCCGCGCCAGCCCAGGGGCGCAATCACCCGCGATTAGCGCCGCCTCAACCGGCAGAGTGCCCGATCCGCACATGGGATCCAGCAACGCCATCCCTTCTGCCGCCAGTGCCGGCCAGCCTGCTCGAAGCAGAATGGCTGCCGCCAGATTCTCTTTCAGCGGCGCGGCGGCCCCCTCCTTCCTGTATCCCCGCCGATGCAGGGAATCACCAGACAAATCGATACTCACGGTTGCCACGTCACGCAGCAAATAGACGTTGATGCGCAGGTCCGGATTCTCGGTATCCACCGAGGGGCGGGCACCCTCTCGTTCACGGAATCGATCCACCAGGGCATCTTTCACTTTCAGGGCACCAAAGTGGCTGTGAGTGATCGAAGAGCCGGAGGTGCTGAAGTCCACGGCGAAACGTTGTTGCAGGCCAATATGATCCTCCCAGGGAATCGCCCTGACGGCCTGATAGAGGGCATCGGGAGAGTCCGCGGGAAAGTGCGCTATTCTGAGCAGAATCCGATTGGCAACACGTGACCAGAGGCACACCCGGTAGGCGGCTTCCAGCGTACCCGAAAACCCTGCACCTGCCCGGGTCTCGGCAACATCCTGCAACCCGAGCCCCCGCAGTTCATCGGCCAGAAGCGACTCCATATTTTTGGGGGCCGTGGCAAAGAAACGCTGTTCAGTCATAGGTAAGCCCGATGTTCCAAATTATATACCTTATGCCTTCAATTCAGACAGCAACGGCTCAAGCCCCGCTGTCGGATCGAAGAGATACCTGGGTTCCGGCTCCACATTGACCGGGCCGAAAAGAGGCAGGGACCCTGTAAAGCCGCGGCAAGACACCACATTCCCCGGGATTATTCTGGCAGGGCCAGACAAGCCGCAACCTCTGCAGGACCCGGGTTACTCAGCGGCGGGACCACCCCAAGCAAGGGCGCCTCTATTTCGCGAGTTAACAGATCGATACTCCCATCCGGCTCCAGCATTCCGGTATCGATCCGGTTGGCAACCCAGCCCGCCAGAGTGCAGCCGGAACGGGTGATGGACTCGACACTCAGCAGTGCATGATTGATGCATCCCAGCCGGAGCCCCACAACCAGAATGACCGGTAACCCCATGGTCCGGGCCAGATCTGCGACCGTCCAGCCTCCCCCCAGTGGAACCTGCCAGCCTCCCACACCCTCCACGACCACGCGGTCAGCGAGTGCAGCCAGCTGCAGGTAACGATCGTGAAGCAGTTCCATGGTCATCACCACCCCTGCCTGTCCGGCTGCCAGATGAGGCGCGATCGGCGGTTGGAACGTATAGGGGTTCACCAGTTGATAACTGCAGGATTCAGATGCCTGATGCTGGATACGAACCGCGTCTTCGTTACGCAGCCCCGCTTCCGTTACCTGGGCTCCAGACGCGATGGGCTTCATACCCACCACGGTTTCCCCCAGACTCTGATACAAATGCATCAGCCCCAGGGTCACCTCGGTCTTACCACACTCTGTATCGGTTCCCGTTATAAAACAGCCTTCCGGTAAACCGCGCCCGTACAACGGGGTCACGGTACCATCCCCCTGGGATCGCCGATACTCGAAAGCGGTATGCTGGTCACTGCCGCACCAGGAGAGATATCAGGCGCCCATGCATGGCCATAGACCACCTCGTAGCTGGATGGCAGAAGCCCATCCACACGGTGGCGCTCATAGGCTTGACTCATCGCCTTCAGCCGCCCCTTGCCTGTCAGCCCTTTCTGCCGGCCCCTGGTGACATTGTGGGCACCAAGAATTTTCAGATCCTGCATCATTTTACCCACTGTCTGGTAGGTCATGACCAATCGGTCAACATCCATGACAGGATCGGCAAAACCTGCCCGCGCCAATGCATCACCAACATCGTGCATATCAGGAAATAGACTCACGTGGCTGTGACTATCCGCTTCCGACCAGGCCTGCCGCAGTTCCTTTAGGGTATCCGGCCCGAATGTGGTGAACATCAACAGTCCCCCTGGTTTCAGGACCCGAAGAAACTCCCGGAAGGCCTTTTCCAGGTCATTACTCCACTGGATTGCTGCGTTGGAGTAAATCAAATCGATACTGTCGTCGGCCAGGGGTAACTGCTCCAGATCGGCACATAGACAACCGGGCTTACGAAAAAGCCGACCCCGTTCCCGGGCTTTCAGCAGCATGGGAAAAGCGAAGTCCAGGGCCAGCACCTTGACCCCGGAATACTGTCTGGCCAACGCTTCCGTGGCCACCCCGGTTCCAGCCCCCAGATCCAGAATCATGCGAGGTTCCACCTTGATGAGATCCAACCGATCAAGCATCCGCTGACCGATGTCCCGTTGCAGGACAGCGACCTCATCGTAACGGTCCGCAGCCCGGGAAAAAGCCAGACGAGCCTGCCCCTTGTCAATCGTGGCCTCCGGTTCGATCACTGCTCACCCCCGATGAACTCGTGCAACGCCGACAGACATTCTGCCGGATGTGAAATAAAAAGGGCATGGGCACAGCCCTCAAGAATCCGCACTTTGACACCCGGGGCAGAAATCCGGGCCAGATCGTCGGCTATCGCCGCGGGTACCAGAGTATCCCGTTCCCCCAGAAGCCACAGACTCGGGCAACGTAAATCGGTGAGCCGATTCCGCAGATCAACGGTCAACAGCAGCGCCAGCCCCTGCTCCAGCGCCAGGAGTTTCGGATCGGGGCGCCTCGCCACATCCTCCCGCAACAGACGCAATGTCATCCGGGCGCTGTCATCACCCCTCACCTGCAACGATAGAAAACGGTTCAGGGTCTGCCCAGGGTTCTTTTTCAAAGCACTGGAGAACTGCCGCAATACCGACTCTTCCACGGCATGGGGCCAGGAAGCCTCTTTAACGAATTTCGGGCTGCTGTTGACCAGCACCAGCTTTCGAATCCGACAGGGTGCATCCAATCCTGCTTGAACAGCCACCAGCCCCCCAAGGGACCAGCCCAGCCAGTCTGCTTTCCGGGGGGCAACGTCGAGACAGGCCTCCGCCCAGCTTGCAAGGGTATCCTGGTCGGGATGACAGCCACTGTTTCCATGACCTGGCAGCTCCACCAGCGTCACCCGGTACAGGCCGGAAAGCCTCGGCAGAATCACCGACCAGACCGATTCGTTCATGCCCCAGCCATGGAGCAATACCAGATCCGGGCCTCGCCCCACAACTCGGGTGTGCAGGCGGTTCACAGCGGATTCGCACCCTGGAGCTTCTCCAGCGCACCCAACAGATAACTGACCTGTTCTTCGGTATGGGCAGCGGAGAGGGTGATGCGCAACCGGGAGCCATTGGCAGGTACCGTAGGCGGCCGTATGGCGGTTACCATCAGGCCTTCGGCCTCAAGCGCCTCGCTCCAGGCGAGGGCCTTTTCCTCTGTTCCGGTCAAGATCGGCTGAATGGGTGTTTCCGAGGCCATCAAGGGCAGGCCCAGCTCTGTGGCTCCCCGGCGAAACCGGGCAATCAAGGTTTTCAGCTTTTCTCTCCGCCATTCATCGCCCCGTGCCAGGGCCAGGCTGGTCCTTGTGGCATGGGCCACCGCCGGGGGCAGCGCCGTGGTAAAGACATAGCTGCGGGCTTCCTGAATCAACGTTTCGATGAGTTCCTCCGACCCGGCGACAAAGGCGCCGAAAGTCCCGAGTGCCTTGCCCAGGGTACCCATCAGGACCGGTATATCCCCCACCTCCAGCCCCAGGTGATCCACACTGCCGCGCCCCTCACTTCCCAGTACACCCAGACCATGAGCATCATCGACCATCAGCCAGGCATCCTGTTTACCGCGACAGACCGCTGCCAGCGCCGGTAACGGAGCAATATCACCATCCATGCTGAACACCCCGTCGGTGGCGATCAGCGTGCGCCCCGGTGTTCCGTCCTCGAGACGTTTTTCCAGGAAGGCGGCATCCCCATGGGGGTAGCGCTGAAACCTGGCGCGGGACAGTAAACCACCGTCGATCAGGGACGCATGATTGAGACGGTCACCATAGAAGGTATCCCCCCTGCCCAGCAGTGCGGAAACCACCCCCAGGTTGGCCATATACCCGGTGGAGAAAAGCAGCGCTCGGGGGCGACGGGTAAAATCTGCCAGTTCCTCCTCAAGCCCATGGTGAGCCTGGCTGTGACCGTTGACCAGATGGGCAGCACCGCTGCCGACACCATAGATTCCGGCCCCTTCCGTCAATGCTGCGACCACCAGGGGATCAGCGGCCAGCCCCAGATAATCATTGCTGCAGAATGAAAGCAGCTTTCGACCATCCACCCTCAACTCCGGCCCCTGGGGACCGTCAGAAACCCGCCGACGGCGGTACAGCCGGTTGCGCCGGCGACGTTCCAGTTCGGGTTGAAGGGTCTGCATGTTTCTGAGAAACCGCCGTCAGCCGACGGCTGATGATCGCCCGGAGTTTTTACACCCGGTCTCCACCGCCTGAAGCTCCGTATGCTCTTCAAACGCGACACCTAACCGCTTAAACAGTGCCAGATCCTGGTTAGCCTCGGGGTTATCGGTGGTCAGCAGGCGTTCCCCATAAAACACCGAGTTTGCACCGGCCAGAAAACAGAGTGCCTGCATCTGGTCATTCATTTCGGTACGACCGGCAGACAGCCGGACATAGGATCGGGGCATCAGAATTCGGGCCACCGCAATGGTGCGGACGAATTCAAAGGGATCCAGCTCGTCGGTCCCGAACAGTGGTGTACCTTCCACCTGCACCAGCAGATTAATAGGTACGGATTCAGGATGTGCAGGCAGGTTGGCCAGTTCCCTCAACATCGAGGCCCGATCCTGACGGGACTCACCCATTCCCAGGATGCCCCCGCTGCACACATTGATTCCCTGACGGCGCACATACTCCAGGGTTTCCAGGCGATCCTGAAACGTCCGGGTGGTTATCACCTTGCCGTAGAATTCCGGGGCGGTATCCAGATTGTGATTGTAGTAGTCCAGACCGGCCTGTTTGAGCCGCTGCGCCTGTTCATCGGTCAGCATTCCCAGGGTGACACAGGTCTCCATACCCAGCCCACGGACAGCCTGGATCATCTCCACGACCCGTTCCAGATTCTTATCCGTGGGATTGCGCCACGCAGCCCCCATACAGAAACGGGTGGCACCGCTCTTCCTGGCGGTGGTTGCTGCCTTGACCACCTCATCCAGGGGCAGCAGTTTCTCTTTCTCCAAACCGGTCTGATGCCGGGCGCTCTGGGAACAGTAACCACAGTCCTCCGCACAGGAGCCCGTTTTGATACTCAACAGCGTACTGACCTGTATGCTGTTGGGATCAAAGTGCTCCCGGTGCACAGATTGAGCCCGGAACACCAGGTCATTGAAGGGGAGATCCAGCAAAGCCACGATCTGCTCCAGATCCCAGTCGTGTCGCGTGTCGGAATGATTCATGGTGTGAGTGGCCTCTTGTGGTCTGCCCGGTCGTTTTTTCAACTGGGTTGATGGATAATCGGGACCGACAATAGTAAGGCATGGACCGCACCTGTCAACCGAGAAGGATCTCAATGATTTACAATTGGCTAAAATTTGCACAACCACTCATCTATCCCTCCACTTGCCTGCTGTGCGGATCCCGGGGTCACCACGACCATGATCTCTGCAACGGCTGCCTGGATGAACTGCCTCGAAATCTGAATCCTTGCCCGATCTGCGCTTTGCCGCTGCCCGTCGATGCCGGCCGGGATACTGTCTGTGGCAGTTGCCTGGGTAAACACCCCTGGTTTGATCATTGCCACGCCCCCTTTCTCTATAATCGCCCCATCAGCAACCTGATAAAACGACTGAAATTCCATAATGGCCTGACCCAGGCCCGTTTACTGGCCGGCCTGCTGGGAGATTCATTGAATACCGACACCTGCCGGTTTCCGGAACTCATCATCCCGGTCCCCCTTCACCCCTCCAGGTTGCGGGAGCGAGGATTCAACCAGGCCCTGGAACTGGCCCGTCCCCTCAGCCGGCGATTCGGTATCCCCCTGAATCACAGAATCTGCAAGCGCCCCGTGGCGGCCACTCCCCAGGCAGCGCTGACAAAACGGAACCGTCAAAAGAGTGTTCTTGGCGTCTTTAAAATCGCCGGCCCGTTTTCCGCCAGTCACGTGGTACTGGTGGACGACGTCATCACCACCGGAGCAACCGCTTCGGCCCTGGCACGTCTGCTCAAGAAAAACGGAGCCAAACGGGTGGATGTCTGGGCAGTGGCAAGGACGCAATGACCGGATGTTGTTCCAGAACTCAAGCCAGAGGCAACACTCAGTTCCCTGATTCCGCACCCCGGGGCCCTGCTCCCGGCAAAAACCCTCGATTCATTTGCGTTGCGTCAACTGCGCAGAGGAGCGTGCTCCCTATAATATTCCGGAGACCTGTTGTGGAAAGGCCGCTGTCTGTATTTCTTTCCGACAGAGCGATCTGAAATCTGTTGTCACTCTTTTGTATAGGATCCTTACCATGCTTGGCGAATTACATGACATCCTGCACGAGTTCCCCAATCGTGCAGAAATAATCAACAATCTTCACGAGAACAATCCTGATTTCGCGGAATTGATGGACCAGCACGACCAGCTGGACACCGAAATTCGGGATCTGGAAGAGCACAATCAGCCCACCTCCGACTTCCACATGGAAGATCTGAAGAAAAAACGGGCACTCTTAAAAGACAAAATTTACGACATCCTGCGACACCAGGCTTAAACACGAACCATTTCGGATCGACCCGCTCTCCAAAGGCTCAACCTTGCCTTTGGACGGTTGGGTGTGTGCCAGAACTCCTTTAATCAAACCAGCAGAACCGAAACCTATGCAGAAACTAAAACTCGGGATCCCGAAAGGAAGCCTGGAATCATCCACAATCTCCCTGTTCAAACAAGCAGGCTGGAATATCACACCCCGATCCCGAAATTATTTCCCTTCCATCAACGACGCCGATATCCAGTGCGCCCTGGTACGTTCCCAGGAAATGGCACCTTATGTGGCCAATGGTACGCTGGATCTTGGCTTGACAGGACATGACTGGATCCTGGAAACCGAATCGGATGTGGAGGAAATCTGTGAACTGGTCTATTCAAAGAGCTCGGACCAGCCCTGCCGATGGGTGCTGGTGGTCCCCCAGGACTCCCCGATACGCTCCCCGCAGGATCTGAACGGTAAGCGGGTTGCCACCGAACTGGTCGGTTTCACCCGGCGGTATCTCGCGGAACAGGGGGTCGAAGCCCAGGTTGAGTTTTCCTGGGGTGCCACCGAAGCGAAGGTGGTGGAAGGTCTGGTGGATGCGGTGGTCGAGATAACGGAAACCGGCAGCACGATAAAAGCCCATGGGCTGAGAATCGTCTGTGACATGCTGTACACCGAAACCCGACTGATCAGCAACCGCAAGGCCCTGGCTGATCCCTGGAAACGGGCCAAGATCGAGCAGATAGCCATGCTCTTGCAGGCTTCACTCAAGGCGCGGCAGAAAGTGGCTCTGAAGATGAATGTTCCCTCCAGCAAGCTGGATGATGTGGTGGCCATACTGCCCAGCCTGCACGCACCCACCGTCAATCACCTGTTCGACCGCGAATGGCTGGCTGTCGAGACCGTGGTGGACAGCAACGATGTCCGCGACCTGATTCCACGCCTCAAGAGTGCAGGTGCCGAGGGCATACTGGAGTATGAACTGCGTAAAATGGTTTGATCGACCATCAATCCGAGAGAATCGGACAACAGGTCCCGTACAATGGATGCCGCGAGCGTAACTGCTCGCTCCACAGAGATTACGCCCCATGGGTGGCCTGTGGAGGAAGTGTCTCTGGCAGGGATGCCAAAGCCAGGTCTAGGGAGGTATTGACGACGTCTTCCGGAACAGATCGCCCATGGGGCGTGAACAGATACCCTCGAGCACCTTTGACTCGAAGAAGGTTTCTGTCGAAACACTGTTAGCGCTCTTTAAAACTTTTTGCTCCTGACGCTCCGTTTCCGGGGCGTCGGCGCAACCCATTCAACCGCAGTATTCCAGGTTGAGACTTGCGACGTTCAGGTAGCTGTACTGTCAACATTCTTACTAGAGGAGAACAGGTATGGGTCGGGTAGCAGTAGTAACAGGGGGAACCAGAGGCATCGGCGAGGCCATTTCAATGGGCATGCAGGAAGCCGGCTATCAAGTCGCTGCCGTATACGCTGGCAACGACGTCAAGGCGAAGGAGTTTTCAGATAAGACGGGGATCGGTACCTACAAGTTCGATGTGTCGGACTTTAACCAGTGCGAGGCCGGGATCGGTCAGATCGAGAACGACCTTGGCCCGGTGGAAATTCTGGTAAACAATGCGGGCATCACCCGGGATGCCACGCTGCACAAAATGACCCCGGAGCAATGGGCAGAGGTCATACAAACTGACCTGACCTCCTGCTTCAACATGTGCAGAGTGGTCATCGAAGGTATGCGTTCCCGCACCTTCGGGCGCATTATCAACATCAGTTCCATGAACGGCGAACTGGGCGGTTTTGGTCAGGCCAATTATTCTGCTGCCAAAGCGGGGATGATCGGTTTCTCCAAGGCCGTTGCCAGGGAGGATGCGAGCAAAGGCATTACTGTAAACGTCATTACTCCGGGTTTCGTAGGAACCGAAATGGTGTTGACTATTCCGGAAAAAGTCATGAATAGCATCGTCGCCGGTATCCCGGTCAAACGCCTCGGGGAGCCTTCGGAAATCGCCCGGGGGGTGGTGTTTCTCGCCTCCGACGATGCGGGGTATATCACCGGGTCCACCCTGGACATCAACGGCGGCATGTACATGATCTGAAGCACCACGGACGGGTTCTGGGGCATGCCGCTGTTTTCACAACGGCAAGTCGTTGAAATAACAGCCATCGATACCACTGCATCCTGCCGTGGTATCGATGGTGGCCAGGTACCGCCTTTGTCAGACGCACTTCACGACCGTTTTCCCATCACCCGCCCGGAAAGACTCCTTTCATCCAACCAACAGCAATGGCGGGTGGAATCTGTTTCTGTGCTTTGCCGCTGACATAGATTCCTATGTGGCCGCCGGGAAACGAGATCTCGGAATAATCCGCTGATCCGGTACGGCCTTTCAATGCCGTGGTGGCATCAGGCGGAACCAGGTGATCCTGATCTGCATAGATATTCAGCAGTGGACAGGTGATATTGGTCAGATCCACTACTGCCGAACCGATCCTGACCGTACCCTCGATCAAACCGTTCTTATGGAAGAACTCTTTGATGAATTCTCGAAACGCCTCACCCGCCTGATCCGGGCTGTCAAAGATCCACTTCTCCATTCGCAGAAAGTTTTTCAGCGTCTGCTCATTTTCAATGATGTCCACCATGTTGACATATTTCTGCCCAGTCAGACTGAACGGTTTCAAAGACAGAAATGTCCAATTGAGCAACTCGCCGGGCACATTGCCAAGGGTGTCCACCAGCAGGTCTACATCGATCTCCCGAACCCAGGCACTGAGCAGATTATCCGGCGTCTGAAAATCAACCGGCGTCACCATGGTGACCAGATTTCGCACTTTTTCTTGATGCAGAGCCGTGTAACAGAGACTGAAAGCTCCTCCCTGGCAGATGCCCAGCAGGTTGACACGATCCAGTCCGTGGCGCTTTTTGACCTGATCCACGCAGCGGTCGATATAGCCATTGATGTAGTCGTCCAGCCCCAGACTACTGTCCGCGCCATCCGGGTAGCCCCAATCGATCAGGTAGACGTCCTGACCGGCTTCCATCAAATTGCGGACCGTAGATCGATTCTCCTGGATATCGGTCATGTAGGGCCGATTCACCAGCGCATACACGATTAACAAGGGTACAGCTCCCTGAACGGCCCCCTCCGGTGGAAGGTACCGGTAAAGGGTCAGCTTGTCTTCCCGGTAAACCGCCTCTTTCGGGGTAACGCCTGTATCAATGGTTCCAGCGTTGATCAGGTTCTCCACTCCACTGCCCAGTTTACGGCTGTAGTCAGCCATTTCATCGGCAAGTCTTCCCGGGGTTATGTCGATCGGCAGCATCACGACCTCCTCATTTTTTCTTAACCGTAGTTTTTCTCTTAACCGTAGCCTTTTTCCTCGCCACCGTTTTTTTGCGGGTCCCAGACCTGGGCCCACCCCCCTTGTTTCTGTTGGCTGCAGACCCGGGACTCGTCTTTGCACCTGGCGGCCGCGCCTTTGGCAACCCCTCCTTCAAAACCTCCATCTCCATCCGTAGGGCTTTTATTTCCCTGCGGTTGTCCTGGATACGAACCTGCAAAGTCCGCATCTCTTCCCTGGTGGGCATACCCAGAGAACCCAGGTGGTCGTCCACCATTGCACCGAACTGCCTCTTGACTCTCATGAGCGCATTGACGAGGCGCCCCTGGAGACGGGCAAATTCGGGGGTTCTGACATGTTCGCCATAAACCTCCTCGCAAATAGCGACCCAGGTGTCGTAAAGAAGCCGGCCGGAGTCAATCGTTTCCTCCTTCTCTTTGCTCGAGGACAATCGCTCACCGAGACGCTTGACACACTCCTCCCCCAGGCCCGAGAAAAAATCCGTATACGCCTGCTGCGCCTGCTGATACTCCTTAGTGAGCCGTATCAATTCCTGGTGACTGGCCTGCTGTTCACGGGTGTAGCCCAGCCCCGGAGCCGTCAGGGCACGTTCCAGATCAAACCCGGGAACAGCTGACGCCATCCCTTCGGGTAATCCTCCCGGCATTTTGGACAAAGAATTCACTGCCGCCTGCCAGCCGGAAAGCGGAGTCTCCCAGAATCCCATCACCCCGGATAACTTATCGCCATCGGCCAGGCTGCTTTGGATATTCGACCTCAACCCCTCCAGGGCTTGCTCCCAACCAGGAACGGCTCCGGAAGCACCCCCGTCATTTTTAAATTTCTCTGCAAAATCAAACAACTGCTTTCCCTGGCCGATCATCCTTTCCATAAAATCACGGGTAAGATCCGGTGCTGCCGGTGAAATCGCCTGCCACCAGTGATCCAGGGCATGCTGCCACAATTTCACCTGGGTCGGTGATGCACCTGCCGCCTTCTGGCTCATTTCCCCCCAGATCTCCCAGTACTTGCGCTGTGCATCCAGCCAGTCATCATCCCAGAAGCCCTTTTTATTCATTTTTTCCTGCTCCTGTCATCCGATAGAAAACAACCCGATTGCCGGCCGGGGACTGGGATTCGATGACCAGGTCCTGGTCGGCCTCCATCGCCACTCCCACCCTTTCTCAATTGCAATTGGTATGGCAGTGTGATCGTTCCTGCACCGCCTGATACGGCTACTACATGAGATTTCGGAAATTTACTGAAAAAAAAGCCGCACGGAGGTGCGGCTTTTCTTCGATCGGAAACCGATCAGTACATGTGCTGGCCACCGTTGATGGAAAGGGTGGAACCTGTGATAAAGTCGGCGTCATCGGCAATCAGGAACATCACGGCACGTGCAATGTCCTCTGGAATACCCAGACGGCCAACCGGGATGGTTTTGATAATTTTCTTCAGCACTTCCTGGGGCACCGCGCGCACCATATCTGTTTCCACATAGCCAGGTGCCACGGCATTGACCGTGATGTGCTTGGAAGCACCTTCCAGCGCCAGCGCCTTGGTGAATCCGTGAATACCCGACTTCGCGGAGGCGTAGTTGACCTGACCATACTGTCCGGCCTGACCATTCACGGAACCGATATTGACGATACGCCCGAAACCCCGCTCACGCATACCACCGATCACCGCATGGCTGGTGTTGAAACAGGAAGAAAGGTTCGTCTGCAGCACCTCGTTCCAGCGCTCCGGAGTCATTCGAGCCATCGTGCCATCGCGGGTGATACCGGCATTGTTAATCAGGATATCAACAGGACCCACCTCCGACTCGATAGCTGCAATCTCAGCCTGTACCGACTCATAATTACCCACGTCGAACTTTTTGGATATGATACCGGTGCGTTCGGTGAAGGCCTTGGCGGCATCGTCATTACCGCCATAGTTTGCAACTACCGTATAACCGGCGTCTTTGAGTGCAACGCTGATTGCCTCCCCAATACCACGGGTACCACCGGTTACTAATGCGACTCGTCCCATCTGTGAATCTCCTCTCATTTAGAGTGTATTGTGATTATTGACTAAGAATTTTCCAGATTCGTGGAGTAGGCACCTGGGTCAGGTGCAGCCCCATCACCAAAAACAGCCACGCCCAGCTTTTGAATCTGTCAGGAGAAACAGATTGGATGAAGACAGAAACTCGACCTTCTCCTTTCTGCCCCGGGCATCGCCGGTCCTTCATAACAGCCTCCCTGACGGATCGACTGCAACCGGTGATTAACCCTGTTCTCTCCACCTCTAGTCCATTGGCTGTACTTATGGCGCCTAACAGAATAGAGGAACCATCAACTTTCTACCAGACCTTATCGAACAATTTTATGACGAAAGGGTCCTGAACGGGCCTGGGCTTCCACTATGATTACAATGAAATATCATTTCCTGTCCACCCAATGTAAACTGTCCTCTCCAGCCAAGACCACATGCCACAGGCTTACGGCGATATTGACATGCCAGCTCCGCGAGTTATCAAAAAATACCCCAATCGCAGGTTGTACGACACCGAACTGAGCCGATATATCACGCTCAGCGACATCCACGACCTGGTGATGCATGGTATCGAATTTCAGGTTATCGACACGCACAACAGCGAGGACCTGACACGTTCCATTCTGCTTCAGATCATGTTGGAGGAAGAGTCCGGTGGGCAACCGCTCTTCAGTTCCAAGATGCTGGCGCAGATCATTCGTTTCTATGGTGGCACCGTCCAGGGACTGTTCGGACGTTACCTGGAAGAGAGCCTTTCCCTATTTGCCCAGCAACAGGAACAGTTGATGAAGGCCCTGGGCAAGGATCCGATGCAAACCATGACCGAACTGGCCAGGCGGAACATGACGGTACTCTCAGAGTTTCAAACCAGTTTCATGAAAGCTGCCGGATTTCGAAGCCCCAAAGATACCGTGGACTGACAAACCCTGCGCCGCCGTATCCTGGCGGCTCCCTTTGCAGGTCATGCCTGTCCACCACCGTTCTGCCGGATTTCCCGCCTGGCGGATCGACCGTTTTTTTGGATGGCGTATCCAGCGACCTGGCCCATAAGCACTCCGGGCAAAGAGCCCCGGTATTGTGCGCTGCACAACTTCTCCCCCGCCCCCTATTGACACACGGCCAGATACGTCATATGCTGCAGCGCAACAATGCTGCAACGCGTCAACGTACGCCACTATGGAGCGCAACATGGCCACACCCACTGACAATCTGGAAATACTGAAAGACCTCGGTACTAGCGGTTTCGAGGTTATTCGAGCCCTTGGGGAGCTGAATCTGCGCACCTGGGAAAAATTGATGGAGCAGCAGATGGATACTTTCGGCCTCTGCGTGAACTCGGGTATCGAGCAGGTCAAGCTGATCACCGAAACCGATGATTATGCTGCCCTGGTAAACGGGCAGATCGAATTGAATCGACAATTCAGCGAAACCCTGACCGAGAAAACCCGTGAAGCCATGGTTCTGTCCAACGAGGCGGGGGATGAGTATCGCGCCTGGTTCGAAAACGGCGTTGGCAGCCTCACCGGACAAGCCGGTGAAATTGCCGGAAAAGCGGCCTGAACCGGAATCTCCAGCAGAGAGCGTATCGGTATGACACAGATTACACGCATCACCGTAGTCACCGGAGGTATCGGTGGCATTGGGACTGTTATCTGCCAGCGCCTTGCCAGAGATGGTAACAAGGTCATTGCGACTTACCATCCGTCTGAAGAAGAAAAACTGGAAGAGTGGACCAAAGCCCAGAATGAATTGGGACTGGACATTGGCATGGTGGCAGGTGACGTCTCCTCAGCGGAAGACAGCGCACGCATGATGACGGAAGTACAGGAACGGTTTGGTCCGGTGGACGTACTGGTCAATTGCGCCGGTATTACCCGCGACAACACCATGAAGCGCATGGCCGCGGAACAGTGGGATGCGGTAATCGACACCAACCTGAAAAGTGTCTTCTATGTCACCAAGCCGGTATGGGAAGGAATGCTGGTTCGCGGATTCGGCCGCATCATCAACATTTCCTCGCTCAATGGACAACGGGGACAGTTTGGTCAAGCGAATTACTCCGCGGCCAAAGCAGGCATGCATGGTTTTACCATGACACTTGCCCAGGAAGGTGCCGCTAAGGGCATCACTGTAAACACGATTTCACCCGGCTATGTCAAGACCGCGATGACTGATGCGATTCGTGAAGACATTCGGGAAGCTATAGTCGGGGGCATCCCCATGCGCAGAATGGCGCTTCCGGAAGAGATTGCATCGGCAGTGGCTTTTCTTGCAGCGGAAGATCAGGCCTACATTACCGGAGCGAATATTCCTGTAAACGGCGGACTTTTCATGCACTAGTTCTCCATGCCAGATTTTCATGTGTAATTTTCATGCATTAATCCTCCTCTCTCAACTTCATAGAGAGTTTTGCCCGGCTCCCCGCCGGGCTTTTTTTTCTGCAGTTGCTGAACAGAGGAAGCCGCTTTGCATACAGGAGGTAGCCAGATATTGATCCGAAATCAGCGACAACTCGTTGAATAACGGCAGGAAGGTCACGGCATCCGACACTCCGTCATGGAAGCCGGATTGGGAGATGGCAAGGCCGATTGAAAAAGCATGAGGGATTTTCTACTCTCTCGGGTATCTATCCTGCTAATTTCGTTTTGCAATCACTGGATTCGTTAATCAGCGCACAACACCCCTGAGCAGGCGTCGGAGTATTATTGAACAGAATGCCCTGGTTTTGCGAACCTGAGACCGATCATAAAAGAGGAATCACCATGACAGAACAGGTAAGTCACGCGGAGGAATTAATGCAACGGGCCCGTCGGTCGCTTGCCGCCACGGAAGAAGCCCTCAATACCGCTATCAGGAGTTTGAGAGACAACACCATCGAAAACGGGCGGATATCTTCTTCCAAACTCGATGACTACCAGCTGGTCTCCTACGATACAGCACTTTCAGCGGCAGAATCATCCGGTGCCCGGTTTGCACTGGACTACGCCGACCGGGTAAGGGCGCAGAGAAACGATTCAGGCGATCAGTTATCGGTGGAAGACCGATGCGCTCTGATCTTCACCGCAGAGACCATCGAATCTATCCGGGCCCGCCTGGAGCTGCGTCCCGAGGATTACGGCCTCAGTCGCGAAACCCTGGCTAAAACACTCGATAGCGAAGCATTGCAGCAGTTCTGTGCAGAGCAACTCGCTGTCTCGCGAGTAGCCGAGCTTGGCAGAGACATCGCTGGCATGGATGGCCAGACCGGTGCTTACCTGCTCGATGACGATCACGAAATGATGCGGGATACTTTCCGCAAGTTTGCCACTGACGTGGTGATGCCGCTGGCGGAAGAGATCCACCGGCATGATCTTCTCGTCCCCGACGAAATCCTCGATGGACTGACAGAGCTTGGCTGTTTCGGACTGTCCATTCCCGAACGCTACGAGGGCCTGCAACCCGACGACCAGGAAGACAACATGGGGATGATCGTGGTCACAGAGGAACTCTCCCGGGGTTCGCTGGGTGCAGCCGGCAGTCTGATTACCCGACCCGAGATACTCTCTCGGGCCTTATTGAAAGGTGGCACAGAAGAACAGAAGCAGAAATGGCTTCCGAAACTGGCAGTCGCCGATCCCATGTGCGCCGTGGCCGTTACCGAACCCAATTATGGTTCCGACGTTGCGGGAATGCGCTGTAAAGCGGTGAAAACCGAGGGTGGCTGGCTTATCGATGGTGCAAAAACCTGGTGTACTTTCGGAGGAAAAGCCGGCGTACTGCTGCTGCTGGCCCGCACCGATTCAGATCTTTCCAAAGGCCATCGCGGGCTCTCCATGTTTCTCGTGGAAAAGCTCCGTTTCGAAGGTCACGAATTCAAGCACGAACAGGAGGGCGGCGGGGCCATTACCGGTAAGGCGATCCCCACTATCGGTTATCGCGGCATGCACTCCTACGATGTTTTCTTCGACAACTACTTCGTTCCCGATGAAAACCTCCTGGGAGGACCGGATGGCGAAGGCAAGGGATTCTATTTCACCATGGCAGGCTTTGCCGGTGGACGCATCCAGACAGCCGCAAGGGCTATCGGCCTCATGCAGGCCGCGTTCGAGAAGGCTGTCAGTTACGCTACGGAGAGAGTCGTTTTCAGCAAACCCATTGCAGAATACCAGTTGACTCAGGTCAAGCTTGCGCGCATGGCAGCCTACCTGCTGGCAAGCCGCCAGTTTACCTATTCCGTTGGACGGCTGATGGACGAAGGCAAGGGGGAAATGGAAGCCAGTATGGTGAAGTTTTTCACCTGCAAGACTGCAGAATGGGTCACCCGTGAGGCCCAGCAGATACACGGTGGCATGGGTTATGCCGAAGAGACCGCGGTTAGCCGTTTCTTCCTGGATGCCCGGGTACTTTCCATCTTTGAAGGTGTAGAGGAGATACTGGCACTCAAAGTGATCGCCCGCTCCCTCATCGAAAAGGCGGCTGACACCTGAGCCACAGCACAGTTCCCGGGACGCCGCCCACCCGGCCCCAACAGACCGGGTGGAGAGGTGTCACTGGAGCTCAGCCAGCTTTGCCGTTGAAATAGGATTCGATACAGCCAAAGAATAAAATGTCCCAGTGGGATTAGCCTGACAAACGGTTTTTTTAGTGGGTTTATAGCAAGACAACAATGAGAAGCTGTAAAGCTCGCGACATGCAACAGGCTATCTCAAATTGTATTGATTATGCGCATTGCAGGAGCAATTACTGTTCAGTCACTATTCAGGGATTGATTGTCGGCTCCCGACATTGGATGGGGGTAACCGGATAAACAAACGACACTGGCCTGGGGCACAGAGCTTCGTGTCACTCCGTCGTCACAGCGAGAGATACTTACGATGAAAAATAATGACAAAGAGGTTAAACGTGATCGCCCATGGCTGATGCGCACTTACTCGGGTCATTCATCGGCCAAAGCGTCGAATGAGCTGTATCGCACCAACCTGGCCAAAGGCCAGACCGGCCTGTCCGTGGCTTTCGATCTCCCCACCCAGACCGGCTACGATGCGGACCATCCGTTAGCCCGGGGGGAAGTCGGGAAAGTGGGCGTACCCATCGGCCACATCGGTGACATGGAGACCCTGTTCGACCAGATCCCACTGGACAAAATGAACACATCCATGACCATTAACGCCACTGCTGCCTGGTTGCTCTCTCTGTATATTGCCGCAGCCGAGCGTCAAGGCGTCTCACCCGACCAACTGCAGGGCACGACCCAGAACGATATCGTCAAAGAGTACCTCTCCCGAGGTACCTATATCTTCCCGCCGGCACCTTCGGTCCGCCTGACCACCGACATCATCAGCTATACCGTTCACCAGATCCCCAAGTGGAACCCGACCAATGTCTGCAGCTATCACCTGCAGGAGGCCGGAGCAACACCGACACAGGAACTGGCCTATGCGCTATCGACTGCCATAGCCGTTCTGGATGCCATCAGGGAAACGGGCCAGGTCGACGCCAGCGCCTTTGCCAACATGGTGGGACGCACTTCCTTTTTCGTCAACGCGGGCATCCGGTTCATCGAAGAGTGCTGCAAGATGCGGGCATTTGTCAGGATGTGGGACCGCATTGCAAAGGATAGATACGGTGTTGAAGATCCTAAGCTGCGCCGGTTCCGTTACGGAATTCAGGTCAACTCGCTGGGACTCACCGAACCCCAGCCGGAAAACAACGTTCAACGCATCGTCCTGGAGATGCTTGCAGTCACCCTGTCGAAAAACGCCCGTGCCAGAGCCATCCAGCTGCCCGCCTGGAATGAAGCCCTTGGCCTGCCGAGACCCTGGGATCAGCAGTGGGCCTTACGCATGCAGCAGGTGCTCGCCCTGGAAACGGACCTACTCGAGTACGGGGACATTCTCGATGGTTCTCCCATCATCGAAGCCAAGGTGCAGGAGCTTGTGCAGGGCGCTGAGAAAGAGATGCGGCGCGTCCGGGAAGAAGGCGGCATGGTTCAAGCGGTTGAGACCGGATACGTCAAGCGCCAGCTGGTCACCAGCCATACGGCACGAATGCGGACCATCGAATCCGGGGACCTCAATATTATCGGTGTCAACTGCTTCACCGAAACCGCGGAATCCCCCCTCACCTCGGGAACAGACAGCGGAATAATGAAAGTCGACGCCGCCGCTGAGCTTGAACAGATCGAACGTCTGAAAGCGTTTCGAGCCGGCCGGAACGATGCTGACGTGGAGGCTGCACTCGACAATCTGAAGGATACCGCCCGCGGTGGTGAGAATATCATGGAGTCATCCATTCGCTGCGCCCACGCCGGGGTGACCACCGGTGAATGGAGTAACGTCCTGCGGAATATCTTCGGTGAGTACCGAGCACCCACCGGTATCGATATTTCAGCCCAGAGCATGGGCCGTTCAGATACGGTTGAACTACTGCGGGAACGGACCCGTCGCACCGGAGAAGATCTGGGGCGACCGCTGAAAATACTGGTAGGAAAACCCGGCCTGGACGGGCACAGTAACGGTGCCGAGCAGATCGCAGTAAAAGCACGGGACGTTGGTTTCGAAGTGGTTTATGAAGGCATCCGCCTGACACCGGAACAGATTGTCAAAGCCGCCGAAGAGGAAGGTGTGCACCTTATCGGTCTGTCGGTACTTTCCGGCAGCCACCTGGAACTGGTGGATGATGCCTTGAAGCGACTTGCCAAGCTGGGGCTTTCTGAACTGCCTGTCATAGTCGGAGGCATCGTCCCCGTAGAGGATGAACAGAACCTCAAAGCCCAGGGTGTAGCGGCCGTCTACACCCCCAAAGACAGCGATATGAACCTGATCATGGCAGACCTGGTGAACATCATCAGGGAGCACAACGGGTTGAAGCGCTTCGAAGACGCTGCCTGATGATTGCGGTACGTGCACTTCCGAACCCTGGGACCCTTGCCGAATCGGTATCGGCACGGGATCGTTCCGCTGTGGCCAGGGCGCTCAATCTACTCGATGACAAGCGACCGGATGCACGCCGTTATGCCGCACGCCTGCTGGCAACCCTGCCGGCGGATCGGCTGTATCGCACGGGGCACCTGATCGGGCTGACCGGCCCGCCGGGGGCCGGTAAGTCATCGCTTACGGCCGCACTGGTCCAGGTCTGGCGTGGACGGGGCCTGTCAGTCGGCATCCTGGCCGTGGACCCTTCCAGTCCGATCAGCGGCGGAGCTCTGCTCGGCGATCGACTGCGCATGCTTTCCGGAGAGCTGGACGACAAAGTGTTCATTCGCTCCCTCGCCTGCCGCGGAGAATTCGGTGGCTTAAGCGCCGAGGTCTGGCCCATGAGCCTGGTGATGCTGGCGGCATTCGACATCGTTCTCGTGGAAACCGTGGGAGTGGGCCAGAAGGAGATCGATGTATCAAAGCTGACGGACACCACCTGTTTCGTGGCACAACCCGCATCGGGAGACAGTATCCAGTTTCTGAAAGCCGGCATCATGGAAGTACCCCACGTGCTGGTGGTCAACAAAGAGGACATCGGCCTGGCGGCAAAAAAGACATTGTCGGAGCTGCGGTCCACCTTGAAACAGCCATCCGACGATGATGACTGGCGGGTACCGGCCCTTTCTGCCAGCGCTGCACAGGGGACTGGAATCGAAGCGCTCGCCAACAGCCTGGAAGCACACCGCTCCTGGCTGGAGCGACAGGGTCTCCTCGGCTCGTCACGCCAACGTTTTCAGGCCGAGTGGGTCATCAAGCGCCTGCTCGAAGAGTTCGGTCGCTTCGGCATCGAGTGCCTGGGGGGAAAAACCGTGCTCATGGAAAAACTAATGGATACCCAAGGCTCCGCATTCGATCAGTACGATCTGTTGCAGGAGCAATTTCTTTCAGACTGTGCGGGGGAAACGGCATCCCTCGCCCGGTAGGTACAGAATCGATTTATCCCAGGAGGACCATTGATCAGACAACAGGAACGAGGCACGCGCACCAGGATACAGATAACGGATATAAGTTAAAAAAAGCATATCCACCATTCTATTCAGCAATATGTAAATAGAGAGGCAAAACGATGACCAAGGAATTATACGACATCGGTGAGGCACCACCAGTCGGGGAGGTTCCCTCCAAAATGCACGCCTGGCTGATTCGTGAAGAACGTTTCGGCGAGCCGATGGAATCTTTTCAACAAGAGGTGGTTGACGTCCCGGAAATCGGGGATGACGAAGCACTGGTCTACGTCATGGCAGCCGGGGTTAATTACAACAACGTCTGGGCAGCGCTGGGTATTCCCGTCAATGTCATCAAAGCCCGAAATAAGCAGGGTGAACCCGAAGATTTTCATATCGGTGGCAGCGATGCCTCCGGTATCGTCTACAAAGTCGGTAAAGATGTAACCAATATCAAGGTCGGTGATGAAGTGGTCACCCACTGTGGTACCTGGAACAGAAACTGTGAATGGGTGAAAGCCGGTAACGATCCGATGTACTCCCCCACCTTCCGCATCTGGGGCTACGAAACCAACTACGGTAGTTTTGCCCAGTTCACGAAAGTGCAGGCCCATCAGTGTATGCCCAAGCCGAAGCACATGAACTGGGAAGCGGCCGCTGCTTACGTCCTGGTAGGAGCCACCGCTTATCGCATGCTCCATGGCTGGAAAGAGCATGCCGTCACCAAAGGCGATGTCGCGCTGATCTGGGGTGGAGCCGGCGGACTGGGTTCCATGGCCATTCAGATCTGCAAAGCAGCAGGAGCCACGTCAGTGGCGGTTGTCTCCAATGACGACAAGACCGACTACTGCAAAAGCCTGGGTGCCAAGGGTTGTATCAATCGTCGTGATTTCGATCACTGGGGCATGCTCCCCCACTGGAAAGACAACGTTGGATACGGAAACTGGCTGAAAGGTGTACGGGGATTCGGTAAAGCGCTCTGGGATGTCCTGGGCGAGAAACGCAGCCCCCGAATCGTATTCGAACACCCCGGCGAATCCACCATTCCCACCTCCATCTTTGTTTGTGACACCGGTGGCATGGTAGTCATCTGTGCCGGCACCACCGGCTACAACGCCACAGTCGATCTGCGTTATCTCTGGATGCGCCAGAAGCGGCTGCAAGGTTCCCACTTCGCCAACGACGAACAGTCCTACGCGATGAACAACCTGGCCCTTGAAGGTCACCTGGATCCCTGCCTGTCCAGAGCATTCACTTACTCAGAACTGCCGGATGCACATCAGTTGATGTACGAAAACAACCATCCCCACGGCAATATGTCGGTCTTGATCGGTGCTCAGGAGTTTGGTCTGGGCGCCTCTGTTGAAGCACCTGTTCCATCACCCGCCATCAGTCTACCCAAGAAGGACCTTCACATCAGCCCTCACCCCTACCCCAGTTCCATTCCGCTGCCTGGTATCGCACCCGAGCCTACCGACAGCATGGAGCCGGTTATCACGGACGATGGCACCAAGGTCAAGGACCTGATGTTCTTCGGCCTAGTGGTCTGCAAGCCGGACGATGACATGGAGACGGTGGCCAGGGTCATGATCGGCAACAACGTACACGCCGTCGTGGTGCAGGAAGCCGATGAAGCAATCGGTGTGGTCTCACAGACCGACCTGGTACTGGCGCGTCAGGGTAAGACGGACGATGACATGCATGAAGTCACCGCCCGGAGTATCATGAGTGAGGGTTGCGCAACCTGTGACAAGGAAACCTCGCTTGCGGACGCCGTCACGGCGATGACCCGCATGGGCATCCACCGGCTGGTGGTAACCGAGCAGCAGGAAGACCGCAACATTCCGGTCGGAGTGATCTCCATGACCGACGTGGTGCGTAAGCTCATCGTCGGGTAAACAGCCCCCGGCAAGGAAGCTGCTATCGGCTCGTAAGGGTCGTTGAAAAGAAAAAACCTCTCCGGCTCTCAGGCCGGGGAGGTTTTTTCATGATCGGTCCCCTGAAACAGAAACCAGGAGTGCTGGACAGGGCCGGATCAACCGCCCTACGTCATCGGTTTGGGAAAATAGATACGCGTTTTGGAACTCGACATCAAGGCCCCCTTCTGGGTCGTATAGGCACTGAGCCCCATACTGAGCGCTTTCGAACTCTCATCTACCGTATCGAGAACGACCCAGGAGTCCACTCGACCCAGCTGCAACGGTCTAATCAGACGGGTTTTCTCGCTCTGATAGATCGACCCCATGGCAGGCAACAGGGTACCCAGCACCGCTGAGCGAAATGCATCGTCGGCACAGGGCAACAGAAAATCTGGAGTACCGTACAGCTCATCGAACAGATGCAGCTTTTCGTCCATATGACCGATACCAGCCAAGGCATAGATGTGGTTCATTCTCAGCTCGGGTGACATTTTCGCCCACAGGCCGGGTTTGAAGTAATCATAGGTGAAGTGATTGGGAATACCATCTTCTTCAAAACGGGTTTCCAATGCCGGATCGACGTTGTTCAGAGCTGCCAGCACCTCCTCCTCGGGCTCGGACTCTTCCTCGACACCGAATATGGCCGAAGGCACATACACGCTCTTGGTCTTCAGCACGATTTTATCGTACTCATTATTCAGGACCGACAACCCCACGGTTGTCACCTGGTGTTTTTCCCGATCCACATTGACAACGATTTCATAAAAATCCAGCATGGAGGTGGATACGTAAACCGGTGCGGTAAAGGTCTTCGCCTGAGACGCCAGTACGAAATTACCCCCCGGCAGTATTCGTCTCCCCAGCAACCGTTGCTTGAACACGGCAATCATTCCGTGAGCGATAATCTCCCGGAAAGGGGATTCCTTGGCAAACTCCGGACTCAGGTGGGCTTTGTTTCTATCACCACAGGAAGCGTAAAGCAGGACATCGTTATGATCGATATGCCGACCCTTGACGGCTGTCCATTGACCGGGCTGGATTTCGTCAATCCTGAGGGCCGTGGGTGAATCGGGATTATCCGAACCAACAAACAACGCTTCATCCAGTGACTTTCTTTTCAGGAAAATCTGGTGCTTCTCTTCTTTTATGTAGTTTTCCAAATCTATTTCGTTCATACAATCATCCCCAGGGTTGGCAGGCCAACCGGGAAGCCTCCGAAGGGCCAACCCCGGCAACCCGACGGTATCTGCTATTCAGACAAGGCTTCGTTCAATTCCGGTAGTGCTGAGAAAAGGTCCGCCACTAATCCATAATCAGCCACTTGAAAAATAGGGGCCTCTTCATCTTTATTGATGGCAACGATAACCTTGCTCTCTTTCATCCCTGCCAGATGCTGAATCGCACCTGAAATCCCAACCGCTATGTAGAGATCGGGTGCTACGATTTTTCCGGTCTGGCCGACCTGATAGTCGTTAGGTACGAAACCGGCATCCACTGCCGCTCTGGACGCACCAATCGCGGCGTTGAGTTTGTCCGCCACCGCTTCGATCAACTTGAAATTTTCGCCGTTGGCCATGCCCCGGCCACCAGAGATCACCACGCTGGCGCTGGTTAACTCGGGTCGTTCCGATACAGTCAGCTCCTGACTGACGAAAGAGGACTGCCCGTAGGCTCCACCTGCTGCCAGCGACTCCACCGCAGCGCTGCCACCTTCGGCATCCACCGCATCGAATGCCGTACTGCGTGCAGTAATGATTTTAATCCCATCTTTGCTTTGAACCGTTGCCAGCGCGTTACCGGCATAGATAGGTCTTACGAATGTGTCCTCGGATTCAACACCGACCACATCCGAAATCTGGGCAACATCCAGCCGGGCCGCCACCCGTGGCATAAAGTTTTTCCCCACGGAGGTTGCCGATGCCAGTACGTGGGTGTAGTTTTCCGCCAGCCCCGTCACCAGTATGGACAGTTCCTCCGCCAGTGCATGCTCGTAGTGGCTGTCTTCAGCGAGCAATACCTTTGCCACGCCCTGAATCTTTGCCCCGCTATCAGCAACCGACGCGCAGTTATGACCAGCCACCAGAAGGTGTATGTCACCCCCCACCTGGGAGGCCGCCGCAACCGTATTCAGTGTGGAAGGCTTCAGCTGTTCGTTATCATGTTCAGCAATTACTAAAATCGTCATCAGATCACCTTCGCTTCGTTACGCAGCTTGTCGACCAGTTCAGAAACACTTTCCACGACAATCCCGGCCTGTCGCTGGGATGGCTCATTCACTTTCAATGTAACCAGTCTAGGCTCGAGATCCACACCGGTTTCACCGGCATCGATAGTCTCCAGGGGTTTCTTTTTCGCCTTCATGATATTTGGCAACTTTGCATAACGGGGTTCGTTAAGTCGCAAATCAGCGGTAATGACGGCAGGCAGTTTCAATTTCACAGTTTCCAGGCCACCATCCACTTCCCGGATCACATCCATCTCCCCATCCCCAAGTTCCACTTTGGATGCAAAAGCACCCTGGGGCCAATCCAGCAACGCCGCCAGCATCTGGCCTGTCTGATTGCTATCGTCATCGATTGCCTGCTTTCCGAGGATCACCAGGCCTGGATCTTCCCGTTCCACCGTCGCTTTCAGCAACTTGGCCACCGCGAGGGGTTGCAGTTCCTGATCGGTCTGGACCAGTATGCCGCGATCGGCGCCGAGGGCCATCGCATAGCGAATGGTCTCCTGACAGGCCGGGGTTCCCAGAGAAACAGCGACGACCTCCGTTGCCTTACCCGCTTCCTTCATCCTCACCGCTTCTTCCACGGCGATTTCGTCGAAGGGATTCATTGCCATTTTGACATTGGCCGTCTCCACTCCGGTTTGGTCCGCCTTGACGCGGATTTTCACGTTGTAGTCCACAACGCGCTTTACTGCGACCAGTACTTTCATCGCTCACCCTTTGGTTGAATTTCTGTCGGGGGTCACGGCGGAAGTGCCGTTGATCAATGCCAGATGCCCCGTGTCGCCCACCCGCTGCAATGACTTGGAACGTCATCAATGCAGGCTCCGGCCGGTGGCCGATATTATAATGTCCCGGGCCTTGAAACGCGATGGATTGAGGATGATTTTGCCCAATTTCCACAAGGATATGTTGACCATGGTCAGGGGATCTCCAGAACCATGGCATTTCCCTGGCAGGACATAGGGAAATCAGATCCCACGCCATTGGAAAATCAACAGGCCCAAGGGCATATTTCGGGACTCATTTCTGAATTTTCTCCATACCGGATTACCAAGTCCCCAGGGTTACACCAAGCCATCGCCGCCCCCTCAAACCATGACTATTTCATATCCCCTTCTGCGTTCTCTGCCTCTTCCTCCATTACCCGGAAACACCCGATGGCGAAATCCCGCTAAATACCAAGTGTTTTGCTTGGTATTAAGGCGTGTTGGTATGCCTATCCATGGAAAACCGGTCGGAGGCTGGATTCAATCAAACCCGACCCGTGAAAGGGGGCAACAGGGAAGTCAGACACCTCAATCACATTCAATAACTCTCATAATGAACTCAAAATTTAAGGTAACGACGCCATGACCAAACCGATGTACGACACACCGATGCTGGATCAGCTGGAAAGCGGACCCTGGCCGAGCTTCGTGGCGGGCTTGAAGCGCCTGGCCAATGACAACGACATGATGGTTGACCTGATGGGCCAGATGGAGACCTCCTATGAAACCCGCAAAGGCTACTGGAAAGGTGGCACCGTGGGTGTCATCGGCTACGGAGGTGGAATCATTCCCCGCTTCACCGAACTCAAGGGCGAGGACGGTAAACCCAAGTTCCCCGAAGCGGCGGAATTTCATACCCTGCGGGTCATGCATGCCACCACCGGGCATGCACTACGATACCGGTACGCTGCGCAAGTTCTGCGATATCTGGGAAAAATACGGTTCCGGCCTGATCGCCTTTCACGGCCAGTCCGGGGATATCATGTTCCAGGGCTGTTCCACCGACAATGTGCAGCCGGCTTTCGATGCAATCAACGAGACGGGTTTCGATCTCGGGGGAGCCAGTGTTCTTCAGCGGTCAACGAATAGCAGCCGGATTGCCAGACCGGCAAAAACAACCCCGGCCATCCGGTTGAGCATCCGCTGAGCCTTCGACGAGTGATTGAGCCAACCCCCCAGCGTTCCGGCCAGCAGACTGATGGTTCCGAACACCAGTAACGTGGCGATGATAAACACCAGCCCCAGCATCACCAGCTGCCCCGCCAGAAAGCCTTTCGAGGGGTCCGCGAACTGGGGAAGAAAAGCCAGAAAGAAAATCGATACCTTAGGGTTGGTCACGTTCATGATGATTCCCCTTCGGTACAACTGCAGGAAACCGCTGACCCCCGGCCTGGCCTGACTCAAGTTTCTTGAAGACGCCCGAAACGCCTGCCATGCCAGGTAGAGCAGATAAGCGGCCCCGACAAGCTTCAGCAGGGTAAAGGCGGTCTCGGAGGTTTGAAACACGGCAGCCACACCCAGGGTTACCGCGAGGGTATGTATGAGTAGACCTGAACACAACCCCAGGGTGACGACCAGGCCCGCTCTGCAGCCATGAATCGCGGACTGGGCCAGTACAAAGATATTATCCGGACCCGGCGCGATCCCCAGCAGCACCGAAGCCGTAAAAAAGATCACTATCGAATCTGCAGCTGGCAAAGTTTTTCCTGTCTGTTTATCTATCCCGTCCATAGGATCCCTGGGAACCGGCTCCCGGCACTAACCCCATTTCCAAACCGTCACTACTCACGCCCCGTGGGCGATCTGCTCCGGAAGACGCCGTGAAGCCGGCAAAGAGACCTCGATTGCCCCTGAAGAGAACCCAGGGGCCTCCGGCCCTCAACGTTTCCTGTGGGACATTCGAGAGTAAGTTCCCAGATCCAGTGTAACCTTCCTGATGCTGTTGTCACCGGGTACCGGACGCAGGGTAAATCCCATAGCCTCTGCCATCCCCAGCATATTACGATTGATCGTCAACACTTCGCCCATAAAGTGCCGTGTACCCCGATCCTGGCAATACTCGATCATTTTCGTCAGAAGTTTCCAACCCAGCCGTTCGCCTTTGAGGTCAGAACGCACCACCACTGCGTATTCCGCGGTATGGTTGTTGGCATCGGTCACTGTGCGTACCACCCCCAGGGTTTCCAGCCGTCCATGCTCATCCTCACCTGTGGCAATAAACGCCATCTCACGGTCGTAATCTATCTGTGTTAATTTGGCCATTTCCGAATGGGGTAAACTCTTCAAAGCGCCAAAAAAACGAAACCGTATGTCCTGGGGGCTCAACCTGGCGATAAATTCATGGTGCCTGGGCTCATCCTCGGGTCGTATGGGTCGAAGCAATGCCTGGCGACCGCTGCGCATCTCAAAGGATTCCTCCAGTTCCTTGGGATAGGGGCGAATGGCAAGACGCCTTTTTCCATTCGGGTTCGCCTCTACCCTGATACGCGCATCCACCGCCAGCACACCGTTCTCATCGCTCCACAGTGGATTAATGTCCAGCTCGAAAATCTCTGGTATATCGACAACCAGCTGTGAAACCTGCAACAGGGTGAGACAGAGCTGATCCATATCGACAGCGGGACGATTACGATATCCCGCCAGTAACTTTGAAATCCGGGTACGCTCAATCAAGTCCCGTGCCAGGTTCATATTGAGAGGAGGCAGGGCCATGGCACTGTCCTTGACAACCTCGACCTCGATACCCCCCTGGCCAAACAGTATGACCGGCCCGAATACCGGATCACTGATGACACCGATGATCAACTCATGGGAACCGGGACGGTTCGCCATTTTCTGGACGCTGAACCCCTGGACCTTAGCGTCCGGTTTTCTCTCCTCTACCAGAGAAAGCATGTGCTCGGCAGCCTCTCTGACCGCCCCGGCTGACTTCAGGTTGAGTACCACACCGCCTACATCGGACTTATGAGAGATATCTTCAGACAGGATCTTGATGACAACGGGAAAGCCGATTATCTTCCCAGACTCGGCTGCACTGTCCGGGTCTTCCGCGATATGAGTTTCTACCGTGGGTATACCATAAGCCGCCAGCAGCGCTTTTGACTCCGGCTCAGTCATCATCCCGTTGCCTCGCACCAGAGCCCGTTGGACTATCTTACTGGCAGCATCACTATCTGGTGTGAACTCTTCCGGTGCCGAAGGCGGTGTTTCCATCAGCATCTTTTTATTTCGGCGATGATGAACCATGTGCATGAAAGCACCAACGGCGTGACTGGGGGTTTCAAAGGTGGGCACACCGGCATTGGTGAACATGCGCCGGGCAGGTGCAACCGCCTCCCCCCCCACCCAGCTGGTGAGTAGATTGCAGTTGGTTTGCTTCGAGGCGTCGATCACAGCCCGTGCCGCCTCAGTGGTGGAAGCGGTCGCCACCGGGGCGTGCATCACCAGCAGCGCGTCCACTTCAGGCGCTCTTGACAGTATCTCAGCCGCATCCGAATACCGTTTACCGGGGGCGTCTCCGATAATATCCACGGGATTGGCTTCCGACCAGTTGGCGGGCAGCACCCTGTCCAGCGCAGACAGCGTATCCGGAGAAAGCTCTGCCAGGGCGCCATCCAGATTGATCAGATCATCCACTGCCATGACGCCGATGCCGCCACCATTGGTCATAATCGCCAGTTTTTCACCGGTCAACGGCTTCGCCCGGGCGATCGTCTCCACGGCAGAAAAGAGTTCCGGGATATTGCGCACTCTCAACATCCCGGCACGCCTGATCACTGTTTCGTAGACCTCGTCCCGGCCGGCCAGCGCACCGGTGTGGGAGGCCGCGGCTCTGGCCCCCTCCGCTTC
This sequence comes from Gammaproteobacteria bacterium, assembly GCA_024227135.1. Classification (GTDB taxonomy): domain Bacteria; phylum Pseudomonadota; class Gammaproteobacteria; order Chromatiales; family Chromatiaceae; genus JAHEHQ01. Next base: position 4,086 of record JAAELC010000208.1, on the reverse strand, counting down.
ACGACCGGATTTGATAACGATGACCGGTTTGTTGCGGGAAGCCGCCCGACAAGCGGAAACAAACTTCCGTCCATCGCGAACCGATTCGATATAAAGCAGTATCGCCCGGGTGCCAGGGTCGGTACCCAGGTAATCGATAACATCCCCGAAATCCACATCCAGCTTGTCACCCAGGGAGATGAAATGGGAGAACCCCACATCATGGGTGCGAGCCCAATCCAGCACCACCGTGCACATGGCTCCCGACTGGGAGACAAAGGCGATCTGTCCCAACTTGGCGGAAAGGTGGGCGAAACTTGCATTGAGCCTTATACGAGGCACCAGGGCTCCGACACAATTGGGGCCGAGAATGCGGATATCCAGGGCACGGGCTTTTTCTTCCACCAGATCGATGACACGACGCCCTGTCGCCTCGTCGTTGGCACTCCTCAAGCCGGCAGTCAGACAGATGACGGCATGATTGCCCTTACATCCCAGGTCATCGATAAGCTTGGGAACCGACGGGGGCGGCGTGCAGATTATCGCCATTTCCGGGGTGATGGGCAGGCTTTCAACACTGGGGTAAGCCAGAACGCCTGCAACCGCCTGATGATTGGGATTGACAGGCATGATCGGCCCCTGAAATCCACCTGCAAGCAGGTTTCTCATCACGACCGCCCCCACGGAACCGGATCGATTGGAGGCACCGATCACGGCGACAGAAGAGGGATTGAAGAGTTTTTCAAGATTTCTTGTTGACATGACTTTGAGCGATCCAGAACATTACCTAAGACCAGAAATCAGGGTGTTGTGTTTTCCAGCAGGGTCCCTGATGCCTGAACAACTCCCTCAGACTTCGTGACTACCTTTCAATCCGGCTGATCACTGCTCTGGTCCTGGGTCAGCAACTGCTGGTAGCTGAAAGTACCCAGAACCGCGGTGAGAAAAAAGTAAAGCAGAACCAGTGAAAACAACAGAAGCATGGTAGATGGAAATGCGCCCTGCAACAGGCGCAACAACAGAGGGATGATGAAAAGCAGAAAAAGCACGGCGGCCGCGAGGCGGGACTTGTAAAAGAGCCCCACGATACAAGCGATAACGATAACAGCACCTGCCGCCATCTCCGGCCTGGAAGACAGTACGGAAAGCGTCTGCTCTCCGTGTTCCTGAAACAAGAGCCCGAAATCGAGAAACAGCCATGCCACTGCAGCATAGATGCCATTGAGGATGGCCTGTTCGGATTTTGCTAGATTCATGGTGCTCGTTTGCGTCTGATTCAGTGTTGATTTTCTCGGGGAGATACGACAGGGTTCCAGTCAGTATAAACGGGTTCGATCCCCACCCCATCAAAAAACGCTATGCCAAAGCCACTGGCCCTGTCATTCCCGCGAACTCGGGAAAAGCAATGCGGGGATACAGCGTTTAACAAACCGGACATACCATCCAGGAAACATCGAACAACGATAGTGATACTCCTCAATCAGGAATTCCCTGGTACCGGGTTATCGACTTCGATACGTCCCCACTCGCCGGTCCGAACCTCCCAATATTCGGATTTTTCAAGACTCATTTCAAGGGACATAACGTTCAAAAAACTGATCTGGGTCTTGCTCAACCCATTTATGGACCCATCCCGTTCCGAATCTTGCCAATCCCACTCGACTCTTTTAGTTTCCGGGGTGCCTGCACCCGAAAATCCCCAGGAAACGGCGACGGAATCACAGCCCCTTGATCAGGACCGGTGGACTCGTCGGGATCGCTCCGTCTCCAGCAGCGCCCGCTTGCGCTCCAGTCCCCAGCGATAGCCACCCAGCCCCCCATCACCCCGCAATACCCGATGACAGGGTACCAATACCCCGATGCGGTTTGCTGCGCACGCGGAGGCGACGGCCCGAATGGCTTTCGGTTTCTCAATACGGGCTGCAACCGCGCCATAGCTGATGACATCACCCTCTTTTATGCTTAACAGAAAACGCCAGACACGCATTTGAAAAGCGGTCCCCCGAAGGTCCAGTGGTAAATCGGGCCGAGGAAGGCCCTGGCTGAGGTGGGCATCGAGTGCCTCTATCCAGCTATCGAGTTCCGGGGCTTCCTGGCAAGGTGAGAGCTGGAGTTCCGCTCTGGGAAATTCTTTCTGTAGTTGCGCCAGAAGTACTTCTTCCCTTTCCCCGAAATGTACGAAGCAGATACCCCGCGCCGTAGCCGCCAATAACATGGAACCGAGTGCGGTTTCCCTGAACGCATAGGATATGTGCTCCCCCACACCACCGGAGCGATAAGCTTTCGGCGTCATCCCGATGCTTCGCGTCCTTTCACCATACACCCGACTGACCGAGCCGAATCCTGCCGAAAAAATGGCATCAGTCACATCGTCTCCTTTTTTCAGCGCTTCCTTCAGCCGCTTCATCCGAACCCCATCCTGATAGGCCTTGGGGGAAACGCCAAACGCCCCTTTGAAGACACGCTGAAACCGAGAGGGCGAAAGCCCCGCCCGTGCAGCTAGCTCAGCCAGTGTCAGGCGCACCTCGGCATGGGACTCGATAAAACGGGCACTCTCCACCAGCCGGGATAAATCCGGTGAGGATTCGGTCGGACGGCAGCGTTTACAGGGCCTGAACCCGGAAACGACCGCAGATTCAGCACTGGGAAAAAAACGCAGATTTTCCGGTCTGGCCCCGCGGGTTCTGCAGGAAGGACGGCAAAATACGCCGGTTGTAACCACTCCGTAGTAAAAACGCCCATCCCAGGCCTTGTCCCGTGCCGCGACCGCAAGCCGCATCTCCTGTTCCTGTGGCATCGTCATAATCAACCCCCGGTACTTTGCTGTTAGTCCTTATTTGACCCCAGATTCACTCCAGGAACCATCCGTTTCCTGCTGATCAATTGTCGGGAGTGGCAGGTTGGCGGACAATAAACAACCTACGCCCCGCCGAAAACAGCCCGATTCACCAACATCAGTGCCCCTGCCTGGCGGCAGTCTCAGGTTCTGTTTACGGTTAGAGTGCAAGAATCGGATAGTATTCTCCCTCCGCCCGGGCTAGCCTGTATCGTACTTACGTTGTACAGACTGCTGCTTGTGGATCAGCCGGTTCGCAAAAAATGGGATAAGACCATGAATTCCTCTATCAACAGCTCCATGGGTACCCGTGAATGGGTGATGCTTTTCGTCCTGTCAGTATTGTGGGGTGGTTCCTTTTTCTTTGTCGAAATCATTATCCGGGACCTGCCACCATTGACCATCGTGTTTCTCCGCGTGGCACTGGCCGCTGTCGCGCTCTGGATTTTCGCCTTCATCTCCGGGCTGCGCCCCCCCTACCGAATGGGGTATCTGGATGACCTTTTTCATTATGGGATTACTCAACAATGCCATCCCGTTCACCCTCATCGTCTGGGGACAAACCCACATCGCGTCAGGGCTTGCCTCCATACTGAACGCCACCGCCCCACTATTTACGGTGGTGGTGGCTGGAATACTCCTGGATGACGAACGGGCCAGCCCGCTGAAACTCCTGGGGGTCTTTGCCGGATTTCTGGGTGTGGTTTTAATGATCGGTCCCTCGGCCCTGGACGGGCTGGGCAACCATGTACTGGCTCAGCTTGCAGTTCTCGGTGCCGCCCTGTGCTATGCCTTTGCCGGCGTTTACGGGCGCCGCTTCAAATCCATGGGCATCAACCCTGTCGTTACCGCCGCCGGCCAGGTGACGGCCTCATCGATCATCCTGGCACCCGTGGCGTTTTACATAGACCGGCCAATGCACCTGACAATGCCGGGACCGGAGACCTGGGCTGCAATCATCAGCCTGGCCATCCTGTCCACAAGTGTCGCTTACATTCTGTATTTTCGACTGCTCGGATCCGCAGGCGCCACCAACCTGCTGCTTGTCACTTTTCTCGTGCCGGTTTCTGCCATTCTGCTGGGGTCCCTCATCCTCGGGGAGTCATTGGCCATGGTACACTTTATCGGTATGGCCCTGATTGGTATTGGCCTATCCGCAATCGATGGCAGACTATGGAAACACAGAGCGTCGTAACACAAACAGACCAGTACTGTTTCCCCCAATCCCCCGGGGTTTCTTTTATTGCTCGTAACTGCTCACCCCCAGAGAT
>JAAELC010000207.1 GCA_024227135.1 Gammaproteobacteria bacterium | reverse complement strand
CTTTTCCAGGGCTGCCTGAATCCGGGCCAGCAGTGTCTTAATCTCGGCCAGCTGCCCGTTGAGCTGACGAATTTCCGCGGCCACCTGCGTAAAGGATCCCGGGTTGCCGGATTCTTTCAGCAGCGTGGTCTGGACCACGCCCAGGTCGCGGACCTGCCGGACAATCTCATCCAGTCTTATACCAATAATGACAATACAATAGAGCAGCCCGAAATAGGCCAGGGCAAGTTGACCCCAACCCAGCCATATATTCCCGGCTACCAGGACAACCAGGAAAAGAAAGGCGGTTACCGAGTACGGGTATTTATTCAGATTGAGTTTCATGAAGTTCCGGTACCATAGCGAGTTTGGTAGGAATAATCAAGGTATTACAAGCGTGCCCGTACTTTCAAAGTACCATTTTAAATGACTGCTGCCCATGGCAGGTTCGCCACATTCAGCGCAGAAACAGCCTGTAGATCAGGCCGTGGATAAACCGGCCATAGGGGGGATAGACATATTTACCACTGTTGAAGCGGGGTTTGAACAAAACGCCTTTGGCCTTTGACAGGGCTAAAAAACCCTCATGGCTGTGATACATCCCCATGCCCGAGGGACCCATTCCACCAAAGGGCGGGTCGTCCTGGGCCACGTGGACCAGGGTATCGTTGATCACCGCCCCGCCGGAATGGGTGTGGGCAAGAATATGGTCGGCCTTTTCCGAATTGTAATCAAAATAGTACAAGGCCAGCGGCCGGAGCCGCTGGTTGACATAGGCCTCGGCTGCGGATAGCTTTGCAAGCGCGGTAATCACCCCT
>JAAELC010000206.1 GCA_024227135.1 Gammaproteobacteria bacterium | reverse complement strand
GGAGCATGGATTATCCTTTGCTGGGTTATCGGTGGAAGCCGGGAGATTCCGAGTGGGAAAATCAGATGGATCCGAAAACGCCGGGTTATCTGGCCGATCACTCGGTGGGGGGGGCTGAAGTTTTTCCTGCTTCTGCTTATGTCGAACTGGCGTTTGCGGCATCCAGGTCCTGGTATGGGCACCCGACCCACGGCGTGACGGATCTGGAGATTCGGGCTCCATTGGTGTTGGACCGGAAACACGCCAGGACAGTGCGTTTCAAATTGTCACCGGATGACGGGCGTTTTACCGTCAGCAGCCGGGTGCGTCTGACCGATGATCCCTGGACCCTCAATGCGGTGGGCCGGCTCACCGGGATAGTGCAGCGAAGTCAGCCGGAACAGAGTGACGTTGCGGCCTCCATACCCAGAGGGGTCAAGCCGCTGACCCGATCAGCACACTACCAGTTGACCGGGCAGCTGGGTCTAACCTACGGTCCCGCATTTCAAGGCATTGCCGAGGTATGGCCTGGCAGAATGGAGGTGCTGGCGCGCATTCAGGTGCCCGAATCTGTTGTGGAGGGAGTCGATACCCACATCCTGCATCCGACATTACTGGATGCCTGCTTTCAGGCCCTCACGGGCATTGATACCGGAGGATTGGATTCCCGGAACCGTCGTGCGCTGGTCCCTGTCCGGTTCGGTCGTGTGGACTATTTCGGACCGGAAAGTGGACTGGCCTATGTGCGCGTCACGGTGACGGGGGGAGGGCCCCGTTCTCTGGTGGCCGATTTTCAGTTACTGGATGAGTCGGGTTTCTGCCTGGCTGAATTGAAGGAGTGTCGTTTTCGGGCTGTGATTCTGACCAGAGGCGGCAGGGATCCAGGGGTATACGAGTGGCTGCCTTTGTTGAAGCCTCTACTGGACAAGACGCTCCTGTCACCTGTTCCCGATACTGGTGAGTTGGTATTGCGTGCGGCGGCGGTGTTGCGGGAGCAGGAAACCAGTCTGCGGCGAAGCGAGCACTTTCAGCGGGTTTTACCCCTTTTCGACGCGTTGATGACGGTGTACGCCTACCACACCCTGGAGGTGCTGGGTGCCGGGCCAAAGCCGTTTGAGCTGGATACCCTGATATCCCGTTGTAAAATCGATGTTGCATCCAAACCGCTGCTGACGCGGTTGTTGCAAATGCTTGAAGAGGACGGCCTGGCCCAGATGGCATCGGGCGCCTGGTCCCTGTCTGGAGCTGCTGAGTTGCCGGTTGCGGAAGATATCTGGCTCAGTCTGCTGGGAGACTATCCCGCGTATCTGTCTGAACTGGTCATTGCCGGGCGCTGCGGAAGCCAGTTGCCGGAATTGCTGAGGAAGGAAATAGACCCGGGGGAAATCCTGGTCGCAGGGAGAAACAGCAGTTCTCTGGGGCATCTCTACGAAGTATCGCCAACTTATAAGGGTGTCAATATTGCTGCCCGGGCTCTGCTGGAAAAAATTGTAGCGGACTGGCCGGACAATCGGCGGTTGCGGATTCTGGAAATCGGTGGTGGCAGCGGTGGCCTGACCACTCATCTGCTATCTGTTCTGCCGGCCGAGCGCTGCGATTACCTGTTTGCTGACAGTGACGAAGATGCCTTGTCACGAGCGGAAGTGGAGTTTTCCCATTATCCTTTCCTCAGACTTTTGAAGTTTGATCCTCAGGAGACGCTTGAAGATCAGCCGGATCTTGCTGAATGCGGTTTTGATCTGGTGATCGCAGCCAACAGCCTTCATCGGATGGACAATCTGACGACGGCGCTGGGGAATATCGAAAGATTGCTGGCCAGAGGGGGGGTGCTCCTGATCCTGGAGCGTGAACCGGACAGGTTCACCGATATGACATTGGGTTGCGATCCTGACTGGTGGCTCCATAGTCCGGATACCGATCATCCCATTTCTCGATTGTTGAGTGCCGCAGGTTGGCAGTCCCCCCTGGAGCGTGCCGGTTTTCAGGATGTGAGCACGGTTATCGAGCCCTGCTCCGACTCCGGGTCGGGCGCTTATCTGGTCCTGGCGAAAAGTCCATCGACCAGCCCTCGGAAAGAGGCGGCACCGCCATCGGAAAGTCGTTGCTGGTTAATTCTGGTTGATCCGGGCGAACCGTCCAGTGCCTTGGGGCGCTGTCTTGAAACCCAGCTGATGTCGAATCAGCAGCAAGTGATAACGGTTGAGTCCGGTTCCGGTTTCGAAGAAGTCAAACCGGACCATTTTCTGGTTAATCTGGAATCCGGAGAAGATTTCAGCAGCCTCTTCTCCTGTTTGAAATCCCGTGGGCTGGTGGTGGATGAGATAGTTCATCTGATGGGTTTTTCCCAGACAGACGATGCTGAGATCTCTGATCTGACCAGGGCCAGAGAGCAGCGGTGTATCAGCACCCTGCATCTGGTTCGAGCACTCACAGGAGAGGATCAGCAGTCCTCTCCCCGGCTGGTACTCATTACCTCCGGTGGTGCGCTGATGGAGGGCGGAGATAGTTCCTCCGCCATCTGCAGGCCTTCCCAGTCGCTGCTGTCGGGTATGGGGCGGGTGATCATGAACGAACATCCCGAGCTGGGTTGTCGCTTGATTGACGTCCAGTCATCCGGGAGCCCCAGGGCGGTCGCCGGCCTGCTGTTACCGGAGCTGATGTCTGACGATGGAGAAACCGAAGTCGTCATATACGACGACGCAAGATATGCGCTGAGAATGCATCAAGTCGAACACCCCATTGACAGGGATGAGCAGCATCAGCAGGAGGTTGCAGATTGTCCGGTCTGTTTGGATTTCGTCACACCGGGGCCCTTCAAACACCTTTACTGGCGGGCATTTGAGCCGGGTTATCTGCAGGCCCAGGAGGTGGAAATCAAGCCTCATGCAGTAGGGCTGAATTTCCGCGATGTCATGTACGCCATGGGGTTGCTGTCCGATGAGGCGGTGGAAAAGGGTTTTTCCGGCCCGAGCCTGGGCATGGAGCTTTCAGGAGAAATCATCAGAGTAGGTTTTGGGGTAACGGACTACAAAGTCGGTGATCAGGTGATGGGTTTTGCTCCGGCCTGTTTCGGAACCCGTGTGGTAACCCAGTCGCACTCGGTGCTGCTGAAACCTGAGACCTGGAGCTACGAAGAAGCCGCCACGGTGCCCACCGCTTTTTTTACCGTCTACTATGCACTTGAGCATCTGGCAAGAATAGCCCCGGAAGATCGCGTACTCATCCATGGCGCAGCCGGTGGGGTCGGAATTGCGGCAATTCAGCTGGCAAGATATCGAGGGGCGGAAGTGTTTGCGACTGCCGGCACCCAGGAGAAACGGGATTTTCTGCGTTTGATGGGAGCCGATCATGTGATGGACTCCCGCAGCTTGAGATTTGCCGATGAGATCATGGAAATCACCGGTGGAGAGGGAGTGGATATTATCCTCAATTCTCTCGCCGGTGAGGCGATTACCAGGAATCTTTCAGTGCTGAAACCTTTCGGGCGGTTTCTGGAACTGGGCAAGCGGGATTTCTATGAAAACAGCCGGATTGGATTGCGTCCGTTTAGAAATAACATCACCTATTTCGGGATAGACGCCGATCAGCTGATGGAGGAGCGCAGCGCATTGACCCATCGTCTTTTCGAAGAGATGATGATTCTCTTACGGGAAGGGGTGTTCCGACCTCTCCCCCACCGGGTTTTTCCCGCCCATCGGATAGCGGACGCCTTCCGGCACATGCAGCACTCCCGACAGATCGGCAAGATAGTGGTTTCTTTCGATGATGCAGATCTGACCGGTGAAGTCATGTCAGGCTCTGTCATGGGGATTTCGCTTTCTGGCGATGCCGCTTATCTGGTGACTGGCGGGCTCAGTGGATTTGGCCTGAAGACGGCCTGCTGGCTGGTTGACAAGGGAGCGAGGTTCCTGGTGCTGATGGGCCGCAGCGGGGCATCCACCCCTGAAGCCAGGGAGTGTATCGAAAAGCTGAGAACCGAGGGCGTTACCGTAAAGGTCATGGCGGTGGACGTTACCGACCCCGGGCAGCTGAAGTCCGGATTGAATGAAATCGAGCAAGAGCTACCCCCCCTAAAAGGTATTGTCCATGGGGCCATGGTGCTGGAGGACAGCCTGCTGGTTAACCTGGGAGCAGATCAAGTCAGGAGGGTTATTGCTCCGAAAATGCTGGGTGCCTGGAATCTTCACTGGCTCACCCGGGAAATGCCCCTGGACTTCTTTGTGCTCTATTCCTCCGTATCTGCCTGGTTCGGGAACCCTGGACAGGCAAACTACGTGGCGGCAAACGGCTACATGGAATCCCTGGCAGCCTATCGGAAATCCCAGGGGCTTCCCGCATTGGCGGTAGCATGGGGAGCGATATCCGATGTGGGTTATCTAGCTCGAAGTCAGGACATCAAGGAGGCGGTTCAGGCGAAAACAGGGGGTAACTCGCTGACCTCGGAGCAGGCACTGGCAATGTTGGAGAAACTGTTGTCTGCCGGGTATTCTGTAGCCGCAGTGGCAGATTTCGATTGGCCGGTGATGCGGCGCCTGTTGCCAAGCGCCGGAGCACACAAGTTCGATACATTGCGCCAGCAGGCGGAAGATCAGGGAGAAGGTGATCAGAATCGCAGCATTCACGAACTGATAGAAAACCTCACCGCAGAGGAAATCAGGGAGTTGGTTACCGAACTGCTGGCCCGGGAGGTTGCCGAAATTCTGCGACTTCCGAAGGAAAAGCTCCCCCTGGATCGTCCCCTGTCCGATCTGGGCATGGATTCGCTGATGGGTATGGAGCTGGTACTCGCCCTCGAGGACAGGTTTGCTATTAATCTGCCGGTAATGGCTTTGGCTGAGGGCTCCACGATTACACGCATTGCTGAGAGGATTACTCATCAATTGGTCACCGAGGATGATGCCAAACCGGAGGCAGGTGAAGAAATGAAGCATAGTGATCATGTGGCTGCTGTGGCTGTCAGACACGATGAACATGAGGAGGTTACTCGAGAGGACCTGGAACAGATAGCCCAGGACCTGGCTGTCGAAGAGAAATCTGCAGCGCCTCTGGTAGTCCGATGACCGATCGGCGCAATCGTCTTTTCGGTCTTTCCGGCTCGGCCAAAGAGCAGCTGATTCAACAAGTGCTCAAGCGGCGTGGCAATCGCCAGACAGGGGTGGATCGTAAAACCGCCGATACTCCCCAGAAACGGCGGGTCCCTGATGGTGACGTGAGAGTTCCCGAAGCGTTTACCCGTTTTGATAAGTTTCCCGCCTATCAGCAGCTCAAAGTCCACAAGGTGGCAGCTGAACGCTTGAAGCTTGCCAATCCCTTTTTCAAGCGGCATGAAGGGGTGGCTGGAAGTACCACGGTTATCGATGGCCGGGAGTACATCAATTATTCCAGCTACAATTACCTCGGCCTGTGCGGCCATCCCCTGGTTGATGCGGCGGCAAAACAGGCGATTGACCGTTACGGTACATCGGTTTCAGCCAGTCGAATTGTAGCGGGGGAACGACCCATTCAGCAGGAACTGGAAAGGGAGCTGGCCAGTTTTCACGGTGTCGAGGACAGCGTGGTATTCGTCAGCGGTCACGCTACCAATGTGACCACCATCGGGTATCTGTTTGGCCCCAAGGACCTGGTACTCCATGACTCCCTGATCCACAACAGTGTGATCCAGGGCATACAGTTGTCCGGGGCTCACCGGATGTCATTTGCCCATAACGACTGGCAGTCTCTCGATGATATTCTTTCCAGGAATCGGGGGGATTTTGAACGTGTTCTGATTGTCGTCGAAGGCATCTACAGCATGGATGGGGATTACCCGGAGCTGGATCGATTTGTCCAGGTGAAACAGGCCCATAAAGCGTTCCTCATGGTGGATGAGGCCCACTCTACCGGCGTACTCGGTGCCCGTGGCCTGGGTATTGCGGAACAGTTCGGGATCGATGGGCAGGATGTGGACATATGGATGGGTACTCTGAGCAAGACGCTGGCCAGCAGTGGTGGGTATATAGCCGGAGAAACGGCTTTGGTAGAGCATCTCAGAATTGCCGCACCGGGTTTTCTTTACAGCGTGGGTATCTCACCGCCCCAGGCCGCGGCTGCTCTGGCCGCTTTACGGGTTCTGAAGGCGGAGCCGGATCGTGTCGAAACCTTACGGCAACGGGGGAGTTTGTTCCTGCATCTGGCAAAGCAGCGAGGTATCGACACGGGCTTGAGTGCGGGCTACTCGGTCATACCGGTGTTGACCGGCAGTTCCATTAAGGCGGCAAAACTCTCCAATGCACTTTTCGAACGTGGGATCAATGCACAGCCGATCGTGTATCCTGCAGTAGAGGAGGGTATGGCAAGGCTGCGCTTTTTTATCAGCAGTACCCATACCGAAGATCAGATCCGCTCCACTGTTAATATTCTCGCCGAAGAGCTCGATGATTTATAACGGGTACTGCAAGCGCCTGGAGTAATTGCGGAATAACAGCCCGGGATTCTCTTCAGATCGTCCAAATCTTCGAGTTTACCGTATAGCTTGTCCATGAGACTCTCATGAAGCCACGAAGGGTCATTCTCTGTACTTATTCGAGCATTTATTCGAGCCTGGTGCTTAAAGGATTGATAGAAGCAGAAGGCATCGAGATAGTGGGTATCGTCAATTCCACCCGGATCATGAAACCAGCAAGAGGCTGGTTGAAGGGTGCGGTAGACCTGGTCAGTCACAGCGGACTTCGTTACGCCACCTATCTTTTCTGCCTTACGGATGCCTCTCTTTTGTTGCAGCCTCTGTCCAGACTTAAGTCTGTCCGGCGGTTGGCCAGGGTTTCAGGTATACCGCTTCTGGATAGTGACGATATCAATAATGAAGCGGGACATGCCTTTTTGAGCACACTGAGTCCTGACTTCGTACTTACCGCTTATTTCAATCAACTGATACAGCCGTCTCTGCTTTCTCTCCCGGATACCGTCTGGTTGAATATACACCCATCCCTGCTTCCCGCTTATCGCGGGGTTGATCCGGTTTTCTTCGCGTTGCTGCGATCGGAAACCCATGTCGGTGTTACGGTTCACCTGCTGGATGATCGGTTTGACACCGGTAATATACTGAAACAGACCGAATTGGAGGTGAATAGGAAGTGGTCGATGTTTCTCCACTACATCGAACTTTTCCGGGTGGGTACTGGATTGGCCATCGACTGGATGATGACCTCTGGTGCACGGGATACCGGGAAGTTTCAGGTAGGTGAAGGAAGCTATGACTCCTGGCCTGAAAGCGTTCAGGTCGATGACTTT
>JAAELC010000205.1 GCA_024227135.1 Gammaproteobacteria bacterium | reverse complement strand
GATACTGGCGCGCGCGTCCAGGAGGTGGCGGATCTCTGCATTGAGGATGTGCGACTGGATCCGCCACCCCTGCTGACGCTGACCGGCAAAGGCCGTAAAAAGCGGCTGGTTCCGCTCATGTCGAACACGCACGCCCTGCTCAAACAATACATGGACGAAGTCTTTTCGGGCCATGAGAACATGCCGGATCATCCGCTGTTTTTTAATCGACGGCACGGGAAAATGACACGGGCGGGAATTGCTTACATCCTGGCTAAGTATGTGTCTCAAGCCAGAGAAAAATCACCCATCATTCCAGATAAGGTAAGCCCGCATGTGATCAGGCACACCAAGGCGATGCAGTGGCTTCAGGCCGGTGTCAGTCTGATCCATATCCGCGATTTGTTGGGGCATGTGGATATTGCAACGACTGAAACTTATGCGAGAGCCGATACTGAAATGAAACGAAAAGCCCTGGAAAATGCCTATCCAGAGATGGTTACCACGCATCTACCACATTGGGTAAAGGATGAAGCCTTACTCACTTGGTTGGCTAGTCTGTAGCGATTTGCTTCACCGTTTTATGTAAAGTAAATTCGGGTATTGGTCATAAAAACTGTGGCTTTACCCGATTTACTTTCCATAACGAGTTACTATTCATAAGGCGGGTTATGGAAAGCTTTCCATAACGACCCTTGCGGACATCCCTTGGTCGTCTTTTCGAACGCCCCATTCACGATGACCCCTGCTTTCAGGAGTCTGGCGAGCATGGTCACAAACTGCTCATCCGCCACTTTTCGGCGGATCAGTTGCAGGATGAGTCCATGAGGGATCTCGTCAAAGAACGCTTTCAGGTCGACCGCTACCGCCCATTCTCTCCCTTCTTTCACCAGCCTCTGTAGTTGCCGTATGGCCTGATGCTGGCTCCTGCCCCAACGGAAGCCAAAGTTGGATGCGGTAAAGTCCGGATCGAATGTCTCTTCCAGTACGCTGTGCATACTGGTGCCCACGATCCGATCCATCACCACCGGTATCCCCAGCTTCCTCTTCTTGGATGTCCCTGCTTTCGGGATCAGTACCCGTCTGGCTGGTTGGAAGCGGTAGTTCCCTGACTTGAGTTTGTCATGAATCAGCGCCAGGAGTTGTTCTTCCCTTTGCGCAAAGTCTTCTACCGTCATCTGATCTATTCCCGCTGCTCCGGCATTCTTTCTGACTTGTTGCCATGCCTGTTGCAGGCGTTCCGGTTCATAGGTCTTCACCAGCACTTTCCTTGCTTGTTT
>JAAELC010000204.1 GCA_024227135.1 Gammaproteobacteria bacterium | reverse complement strand
CCTGGACATCCACCACGCCGCCAGCTCCGGCCGCTACGCCAGGCTCGTCCCTCGCCTGCTTCGCGCCAAACACCGGCGCCAAGGGCTTGCGGCTTGCAGGTGGCTTATGCATACATGTTTAGGTTTCAAGGGGAGCAGGATTTCTGAATATAATGAGCTCATGAAGTATGAAAGCCTAACGTCATTTCTACTGTCCAAGCCGAACTCTGCCATGGAATTTACTCTGAGCTTCATGGAGCTTGAGCGGGTTCTTGGGGTGTCCCTACCAAAGTCTGCGTTTCGTTACCCAGCTTGGTGGGCCAACCAGCGTGATACATCGACACGTTCTCAGGCAAAAGCGTGGTTGTCGGCAGGGTTCAGGGTCGATGGTATTCATCTAAGTCAGGTCGATGGATGGGTGCGATTTGTGCGAGCGGGTAACATATCCGAGGTTTCACCTCGTAAGAAAGCGTTACCGCTTGTAGAGTCCCAGCATTCTTTTTCATCAACTAGCCTACAAACGGAGAATCGTTCAAGTGCCTCGTACCTAGAACACTTACCGGAAGAATTTCAATTTATCTGTGTGATCGAGCCAGTACGGAATTCTCAGGGTTCGCTTGAAAAGTTTTGGCCGCATCAGCGATACGAGAATGTTCATGGCCTGTCGCTCAATAAGTATGGCGCGGGTCCGTTCTGTCGATTTGATGTACCAAATGCCCGCCTAGAAGAGGGCGTCTACGCTGTTACTCTTGACGGCGGTGTCGTGTATATCGGTGAATCTAAAAATCTTTCCAGTCGGTGGGGGAGTGCCGGTTATGGTGCCATCCAGCCGCGCAACTGCTTTGAAGGCGGGCAGTCTACCAACTGCAAAGTTAACAACCTGATTCTTCAGTCCGTTGAGAGTGGAAAGGTTGTCGAATTGTGGTTCCTGGCGATACGTGACCGCAAGGGAGTAGAAGCAAACCTGATACGGTTGTTTCATCCTGACTGGAATACGCAATTGAGAACCTGAAGAGTGGCTTGGTAGCAGCTTTGTGCTGATAACAACCCCGCCGCCCGCTCGGGCCGGCTTCGCAGGCGCAAAAGACGCGCCGCTGCACCACCCTCCCGCGCGGCTTAGTGCCTGTAGCTGACTCCGGCCCCTTTGTTCCCGCCACCGCTGCGCCACGGCACCCTTCGCGCCAAACACCGGCGCCAAGGGCTTGCGGCTTGCAGGTGGCTGCATCGGTGGGAAACCAGGCACCGAGCGGGTCGCCGGCCATAAACTGGGTGGCTGTTGTGTAGAGTCCGACGATCCGGACTGGCGCTGCCTGGAGTGTGGCTGCGAGTGGGCTATCGACAATGGCAAGGCGGTGTAGTGCTCATGTGATTGCGCGTACTGCCGCGCTCTAGTATATTAATTCCCAGAGCGCAGGAAGCGCAGACCCAGGACCATGGACGTGTTCCCTCCCTGTTTCACTTCCCAGTGCTCACACATTCCACTAAACCGGCTTGGTTGGTGGTTACCCATGACATTTGCAGCAAGGAGCAGAACGCTATGTTGACGCTTTCGCGTAGTGAAGGAGAGATAGTGAGGATCGGTGACAATATTGCGATAGTCGTTCACCGGATCAACGGTAAACAGGTGAAGTTGTCGTTTGAAGCACCGCGGGATGTCGAGATACTTCGGGAGGAGTTGTATCAGGCAAAGCAGCGACAAAAAGATGATGTTGGGGATATTCGCCCGCTGCTCGACGGATAAACCGTACTGATACGTGGCCCTTCCGCTATCTAATGTGTGGCTGGCTATGTACAGGTCGGATTTGTTCTGTGCCAATCGTTTGGTGTAGTGGCTTTTTCAACCGGAGAGAGCCAGCCACGCCTTTTTCTGATCTCCCCCTTGCCCCCTCAAGGGGGCCGCCACTCACCTCGTTCCTCGGTCAGTGGTCGGTAAGCAGACTGTTTGCAAACAGCGCAAACAGACTGCGCCCGATTTTGATATCCCGTTCCTCGGCCTCGGTGGCAAACCATACCACCACTTCACACCCTTCGGCAGGGTAGCCCACCATGCCGCTCCAGCAAGGTAGTAGCGTCAAGGGCTGGTAAGGCCGCAAACAACGCGGCCCAACCATCCCTAAGCGCTCTCCACCTGGCTTCCTCGTCATGGTGGGCTACTGATCCTGCCGGGTGTGAAGCGTTGGCATGGTTTTCCGGGCCACCACTTTGCCTTCCAACCCTGCAGATAAGGTTCGCTTCGCGGGCCTGATTTTGATCCCCCCTCCCGTCCCCCCAGGGGGGAAGCGGGTGCTCCACATCAGCATCGCTCGTGGGCTCATAGGTTGCAAATAAAATATAACTATATGTTTTATAAGTATTTTTTGTTGTTCCACATGGAACATTGTTATATAATATGTATATGGTAGATATTGTATAGGGGGTTGTCATGGCGGGGTTTGTTTCTGGTGGTCGGTCCTGGGGTGGGTCGGTTGTTTCGCGCGTGGGTGCCGGTGGCCTGGTGTGGTCGGTTCGGGTGCCCAGTCGCGGGCGGCGCAGGGTGCCGGCTTCGCTTTGTGTGCCTTTCGGTTGTATGGCTTCCGCTTCGGTGTGGGCCCGTTTGGTTGCCGGCCAACCGGGCTGGCGGGTGGTGGTTCGCAGAGCCAAGCGTTCGGCAGGGCAGTTCGAGGTCAAGGTAACGCTTCCCCTGGGTCTGTCGGTCTCCAAGGCCCGTCTGGTTCTGCCCCTGGTTCCCTAGTCATGGTTTCCCCAGTCGTCATGGTCTGCGGTTCCCGGTCCCTGCCTGGTGGCTTCGTTCCCCAGGTAGGGCGGGTGGTCTCTGCCCTGGTGGGCTCGGGTTCCATGTTGGCGGTTGGGTGTGCCACTGGCGCGGATGCGGCCGCGGTTTCCTCGGCGGTGGCGGTCGGCGCCGCTTCCCGGTTGCGGTTATTCGCGGTGGGTGGTGCCAATGGTTCCGGGTTCGCCGGGCAGGTCTCTGCCTTTTCCGGGGTCCGGTCGGCGGTTTCCGCCGGCGCCGTGGTCACCTGGTGGGCGGGCGGTCCCGCTGCCGTTCCCCTGCGGGTTCGTTTGGCCCGGCGCTCCCTGGCTTGTGCGCGGTTTACTGCGGCCGGTGGTCCTGGCTCAGGCCTTGTGGGGTTCGTCTTCCAGCTGCCGGCTCGGTCGTTCGGTTCCGGTGTTTGGCCATCCTGCGGGTCCGGTTCCTGGGCATCGGCCGCGGCGGCTTCCCGTCTGGGGTTGCCAGTGGTGGTGGTTCCGGTCGGTTCCCTGGCCGGGGTTTCGGTTTCATCCCTGCCGGTGTTGCCGGGTGGGGGTTCTTGGGCGCCGGTGGGTTGCGGTGTCCTGTCCGGCGGTTTCCGGTGGCAGCCGGCGCCGTCTCTGGTTTGAGTTGTCTGCCCTTTTTTCCCGCTAGGTTCGGGGGCGTAAAAAATGGAAAAAGCGGGTTTCTTTCTTTCGTATCAATGGAGGGTAGCTCTATGAACAGCAGTTTTTTTGCCGATGCGGTAGTGGTTCACGCCTACACGCGCTCCCAGGCGCTGCAGGATGGCGGTTTGATCGATGTTACGGAAACGGCCCGAGAGGCCGGTTTCCGGGTCCCCGTGGCCCTTACGGCCGCCGCCTGGGGTGATTGCGTGGCTTGGAACAGCCAACACGAGGCAGCCTGTCAGGACGAGTCCGGGCGGCTGTGTGATGTACTCACGATAGCGGGCACCGTCATTCGTCATGTCAGGGGGGACCGGGCCGTTTTTTCCGTGCTCCGGATTCCGCGCGGTGGCCGGCAGCCGGAATTGGCGCGCCTGGTGATTCACATCGGACCGGGTGACCGGGGGGAGCCGGTCGTCACCATCATGCAGCCTGGGGAGGATTGAGCATGGATACCACGTTTCACAGCAGTGGAAACAGCACGGTCAGCGTGCACGATGTTCAGCGGATTGATGTGTCCGCAAATTCGGTGATCAGGGATAACGGCGAACCGCTGTACTGGCAGTCGTTGACCTTCCTTGATGGGAAAGGGCAGGAGTTGGGCAAGGTTACCGTTTTTCTGGAAAGCCCTGAAGCGGCCCTGCCGGTGGGTGATCAGCCGCCTTATTGGGGACTCGATCTCAGCGAGCCGCCGATGGCGGTGGATGGGAAGGCCCCGTTCTGAAAGTGGGCGCTTGGGGACTGGTACTCCTCAAGCGCCCGGGTACCTACGCGCAAACGAGCAACATAGGAGATTGAATTATGTTTCGGAAAGCAGAACGCAGACAAGCAAAACTTCGCCTGGCACTGTGCGGGCCGTCCGGGTCGGGTAAGACCTACAGCGCACTTCTCATCGCCCAGGGCCTGGCCCCGGGGGCCAAGGTGGCGTTGATCGACACCGAACGTGGCAGCGGTGAGTTGTACGCGGGCCTGATGGATTACGACGTCGCCCCCCTCGATCCACCCTTTACCCCAATCCGTTACGTCGAACTGATCCGGGAGGCGGAGCAGGCCGGCTATGACGTGCTCATCATCGACGGCCTCAGTCATGCCTGGGTGGGGGAGGGCGGCGTGCTGGACATGCACGACAAGGCCACGGCCGCCAGTCGTTCCGGCAACAGTTTCGCCGCCTGGCGCGAGGTGACGCCAGCGCACAACCAGCTGGTGGATACCCTCCTGGGAGCGGATCTGCACATCATTACCACCATGCGCACCAAGACGGCCTACGACATGGTGGATGACGGCCGGGGCAAGAAAAAGCCGGTCAAGATCGGCCTGGCGCCGGTGCAGCGCGATGGCATGGAGTACGAGTTCACCCTGGTGATGGATCTCAGCGTGGAAGGGCATGTGGCCACTGCCTCGAAGGACCGTACCAGCCTGTTCGATGGCTCCCATTTTGTTCCCACCGCAGAGACGGGCGAAGGCCTTCGGGAGTGGCTGGAATTCGGGAAGGATCCGGTGGAGGAGAGCCGGAAGCTCCTGCGGCGGCTCAAGGCCCAGGTAAGCAGGATCGAGGCGGTCCCCCAACTCAACAACTGGTGGCGCCAGCACGGCGCCGATATCGACCAGCTCACCACGGCAGATGCCAAGAAGCTCAAGGCCTGCTGTACCCGGCACAAGTCAGCACTCCTGGCCGAAGACGGGGAGGAGCATAAGGGCAACGGGAAAGACGCCGCCGGCCTCGACGCAGTGGTCGGTGAGATCGCGCACTGAACGGAACCAGGGCGGCCCGGTTTCCGGGTCGCCCGCACAGGAGAAAAACATCATGCACAGCACACTGAGACTTTACCAAATAGCGGATAATTATTTGCTCGCACTCGACGCCCTGGCCGACCGGGATGACCTGCCGGCGGAGGTGATCAACGACACCATGGAAGGCCTGCAGGGAGCATTCGAGGACAAGGCCCTCAACGTGGCCCGCTATATCCGCAACCTGGAGGCGGAGGCCTCCGCCATCAATGAAGCGAAGAAACGCATGGAGGCCCGTGCAAGGGTTACCGGCAACCAGGCCAAGCGGCTTAAAAGCTACCTTCGGGATGAATTGAAGCGTACCGGGATCAAAATCAAGGCCCCGGATCTGGCGCTGCGAATCCAGAATAATCCGCCCAGCGTGGTAATCGACAGGGTGGATCAGATTCCGGATACCTTCAAGGAAACCGAGACGATCACCAGGGTGCTAAAGGCGGAGGTCGGCAGGGCACTGAAGGCCGGCGAGGTCGTTGCGGGGGCTCACCTGGAGCGTACCACGCGGCTGGTTATCACTTGATATTTGCGTTGCGATATACGGCAGGACTATATTGAATGTACATTATCAATATAGCCCTTTTTCGGTGGTGGTTGTCGTGGACACAAAGACATTTAGAAAGAAGGTGGGACACCGGATCAAGGTGCGCCGGGTCGAACTCGACATGAAACAGGAGGAACTGGGCGCTGTGCTTGGCGTTCCTCAGTCTCAGATCAGTGAGTGGGAGATTGGCCGCCGGGCCCTTAGGATCGAACAGGCCATGGACATCGCCAGGGGATTGCGGACATCGGTGGCCTACCTGGTGGGGGAGAACGAGAACCGGGCGGGATGAAGATCGAAGTTATCCACGATTTATGTGGATAAGGCTGTGTATCGATACCCCCCAGTGGTGTCGTGTGAGGCACTGGCGGGGAATGGGCATATTTTGGACAGCAACGACAGCGAATCAGGTCAACGACCAGAATATTTAAATCTATGACCCCCTATTTTTTGCCTAGGAACAAAATTCTTGTTAACTTTGTAACGGAATTGCTGTTCCTGATGCCGGATTTTTCAGATGAGCAGCACAAAAGAACAAGTTAAAAAGCTCAAGGAACGACTGATGGAAAGCATGGAAGCTCTCGATCGGGGGGATCTAGGCGCCTACGAGCGCAACCTGCCACCCCTGCTGCCCGAGAGACACCCTGACCTCGATTTCTTCGTATGCGACATCCTGGATGCTGCCCCAAAGGACGACTTGGGGAGCATGGAGCATCCGATGTTTTCCCTCTCGACCAAACCGGACCATCGGATCCGACATTACGAGCACAACGGCAACAGCCTCACGATTGCGCCAGGTGCGCATGGCCTGGCCACCATCTGGGACAAGGATGTTCTAATCTACTGCATCAGCCAAGTGGTTGAGGCAATGAACCGTGGGCATAAAGACGTGCCACGCAAGGTGTGGGTAACGGCCTACGACTTGCTTGTCGCAACCAATCGCCAGACCAGTGGCGAGGGTTATAAGAAGCTCAAATCCGCCCTGGATCGTCTTGCATCGACCTATGTAAAAACCAACATAGAAACAGGCGATGAGCGGGTTATGCAGGGTTTTACCCTTATCGACAGCTGGGAGATCGTAGAGAAAAATCCCGGTGATCAGCGCATGGTAGCGGTGGAGATTACCCTTTCCGAGTGGATCCACAACGCTATCACTGGCCGCGATGTGCTGACGATCAGCAAGGAGTATTTCAGGCTCCGAAAGGGAATGGAGCGCCGTCTGTACGAAATTGCACGTAAGCACTGCGGCAAGCAGACCAACTGGAAGATCAGCTTGGCGCTGCTGCATAAGAAATCGGGCTCCAGCGGGACACTCAGGGAGTTTCGGCGCAAGCTTAAAGGTATCGCCAAGTCCGACCACATGCCGGATTACAGGATTGTTTACGACGAGGACAACAACCAAGTGACCTTCTACATCCGTAGCGCCAAGGGCCACCTGAGGGCGGTAAAGGATGTACTGGACAAGCCGAAACAAGGTGAGCTGCTCTGATAGTTGTTTAGTCTAAGTGTCTGATATGACGAATCAAGTCAGATTGACTTAACTTAAGCAATCATAGGTGGTATTGAATCCTCGCGGATGTAGACAGCAATGGCTTTGGCATAGTGGTTGTCGCTAATTCCTCCACAATCCCCAAGGGGCCACCCTGTCCCTATGGAATCCTATCTATCGTCATATCAGACACCGCAGGCAAAACCCATGCCGATACACGTCATATCAGACACGGGTGGCGTCCCATGCAGCCTGTGAATAGACACGTCATATCAGACACACTCACTTCGTCATATCAGACACGAAAAGAGGTCTGATATACGTCATATCAGACACGCCTGTTTCGTCATATCAGACACACAACCACCTCGAAAACCCAATAACCACGCGGGTTTCACAAACCGTAACGCGCGCGCGCTTTTAACTTTTTTATTAACTAAAGATCTTTAACGTCTGGGCCCTGTGGATAACCCAAACTCCAACGTATTTCTCCGCGCGCCTGTGCGCACCTACCCTCCGCCATCCGTGGCTTCGCCCCGCTACGCGGCCTAAAGGTGCATCCATGCACCTTAAAAGGAGTCCTTGCCTTCGGCTTCGGACGCTTTTAGTGGCTTCTCGTTCCGATTCAGCCAATCCAAAAACAAAAATCGTCGAAATCTTCATTGTTTTTAATCTGCAAACGCGAGGTAGGCAGTGGCTACCTTAACTAATGACGTTCGCGATCTATCCGCACCGGTTACCATAGGTCGTATCTATCAATGCAGACGTACATCCATGTACACGTGCTAAATTTAAGCACCAATCCACCGACTTCCTGTCGGCGGCCCGCTTCGCGGTGGTACTCCGATAGTTCCATACTTACAGAACAATGGCATCTCTGCCAAAAAGATACGGCTCTTGCTCTCCGAGCTTTCTGGGTAAGGTGTGAAAGAGGAGGGGTCAGTTCCAGCATCGCTGTGTCCCTGTCAATAGATTTCTAGAGTGTGGGGTCTGCTCACGAAACGGAAAAATAGTACGCTAAGCCTCGCCAAGCAGTGTGAGCGTGGTGGCAAAGCACTTCCTAATACTTAACCTCTTTTCTCTTGTAACCTGAAGCCACAGGCGATGGTGCATTATGAAGACATCTTCGACATATATGCTCAGTACTGCCGTATAGGTGACTAGATCTACAGCATCGAGTTGATATTCCCAGTAGCGATTTCGGATTCTGGGCCAAATCGTCAAAAATCTACCAGCTACCCACGACGAACCACTCTTATCTTGAGATGCATGCTTGCTGAGCAGCGCGTATTTCTAGCCTACCCATCCTGTTTCACAGGAGGTTAGGTGTCAGGATTTTTTACACTTCGATTATGAGATTTGATTTAGTCCCCTCTAACCACTTAAAATATAGTGTAATTATATATCTTGCACGATATTTGCTTCCTTTTTTTAAGGTTTGACATCCGAAAACCTGATGGCTACTAACAAGATGTTCAGTGTTCATAGTCGTAAGTTGAGAAAATAGACCGTTGCAAAATGCTTGTCTGCGTCATTTTACAACATGAAAGTGCTGGCAAAGTCCTGCGCTACATGCAGTCTTGATGTCTTCAGAAACCTGCCGAAATCGAGTTCTATACAATGTAAGGAATAGCTGAAAATGACATTTTTAAAAACTGCAGCACTGTTGGTACGTGGCGCTTTTTGAATGGAGATACTGACGACGTCTTCCGGAAGAGACTACCCATGGGGCGTTAGGTCCGCGGCGGGTCCTGGGGCGGCGGCGCGGGG
>JAAELC010000203.1 GCA_024227135.1 Gammaproteobacteria bacterium | reverse complement strand
TCTACTATGCCTTGATCGGTATCGGCGATGATCAGGCCAGGCTGGTTGAATTGGTTCAGCAGGTGGGAGTGGAGGAGCGCGTACATTTTCTTGGTCATGTGAGCTATGAGGATTTACCCCGCTGGTACAATGCCTGTGATCTTTTTGCTATGCCCAACAGGGATATCGAAGGGGATACCGAAGGGTTCGGACTGGTTTTTCTGGAAGCTGCCGCGAGTGGCAAGGCTGCATTGTCTGGTACGGCCGGTGGTACCGGCTCGGCAGTGATCGATGGAGAGACAGGTTTGAGGGTGGATGGTGAGCGATTGGAGGAGATTACCCGTGGGTTGGCGCGATTGCTATCCGACCGGGAGGAAACCAATCGAATGGGGACTAATGCCCGACAACGTGTACTATCGAATTTTACTCACGAAAGACGAGTAGGGCAGTTGCAGGAACTTAGTTTATCCAGCTGATTTTCTGCTGCTAATTACTGCAGTGGTTTTCTTAGCTGGAAGAGGTGAGTATCGACGTCTGCCTCAGTATATCTGTCATCGGAAGATAGTTTAAAGTGATTTGGCGAACTCAAAGCAGCGACCGAGTTATCAATGCTGTAAACAGCTTTTTACCGATGTCGAAAGTTGGTGCCAATGAGGTGATCCGGTAAACCAGGCCGGACACTGGAAAGGACAAGCTTCCAGCAATTTCCCATATACGGGATACTTGATTGAGTGAATCACCAGCATGGTTGGGAACGGGACCTGGCAGCAGTTATCAGAGCTTACTTGGTTCCTTTGAGCCAGTCGCGAAACCGGTCATAACACCGTAAAGGTTCGCTGCTGTCATTGCCTCTCTCATGTACTCCTGGTTGCCAAAGCGACCCCTTGTACCCTGTATCTGACTTTATGGGCGACTTCCGGGCAGAGATTCTGAAATAACTGGG
>JAAELC010000202.1 GCA_024227135.1 Gammaproteobacteria bacterium | reverse complement strand
TTATAAAAGGAGCAAAAAATGACATACCAGCAACCAGATAGCAAGGGATTCTACGGCAGATTTGGGGGACAATTCGTCCCAGAAACCCTGATGACCGCCGTTCTTGAATTAGACCAGGCCTACCGCCAGGCCAAGGAAGATCCAGCATTTCAGGCTGAATTAGCCGCCTTGCTGAAACACTATGTTGGCCGTGAGACCCCCCTCTACTTTGCCAAGCGCCTGACCGACCACATTGGCGGCGCCAAAATCTACCTCAAGCGGGAGGACCTCAACCACACCGGTGCCCATAAAATCAACAATGCCTTGGGTCAGGTCTTACTGGCCAAGAGGATGGGCAAGAAGAAAATTATTGCGGAAACAGGAGCCGGCCAACACGGGGTGGCCACAGCCACTGCTGCTGCCCTCTTTGACATGGACTGCACCATTTATATGGGGGAGGAAGATGTTGCACGCCAAAGTCTCAATGTCTTTCGGATGGAATTGCTGGGAGCCAAGGTCCAGCCAGTCACCGACGGTTCCCGCGTCCTCAAAGACGCGGTCAACGCGGCCCTACGCAGCTGGGTGGCCAACATCGAAGACACCCACTACATCATGGGTTCTGCCCTGGGACCAGCTCCCTTCCCAGAAATCGTCCGTGATTTCCAATCTGTCATCGGCCAGGAAGCCAAAGAGCAGTACGCAGAGCTGACTGGTGGCCAGCTGCCGGATGCGGTCTTAGCCTGTGTGGGTGGGGGCTCCAATGCCATCGGACTCTTTTACCCCTTTGTCAATGACCAAACCGTAGCCATGTATGGAGCCGAAGCGGCTGGACTTGGCTTGGAAACGGACCAGCATGCCGCCACCTTTGCCAAGGGACGGCCAGGTATCCTGCACGGGGCCCTCATGGATGTCCTCCAAGATGAACACGGCCAGATTATGGAGGCCTTCTCCATCTCAGCTGGCCTGGATTACCCAGGTATCGGCCCTGAGCACTCCTATTTTAGAGAAATTGGCCGGGCCAGCTACCACGCCATCACCGATGAGGAAGCCCTGGAGGCCTTCCGCCTCCTCTCCCGCTTAGAAGGCATCATCCCAGCCCTGGAATCCAGCCACGCCATTGCCTTGACCCAAAAAGTTGCTAAGGATTTGGGACCGGACAAGTCCATCATCGTCTGCCTCTCAGGCCGGGGCGACAAGGATGTCAACCAAGTCAAGGAACGCTTTGAAAGAGAAGGGAAGTAACGCATGACCAAGACCTTAACCCAGCATTTACAAGCCATCACCGCCCAAAAGAAGGGAATTTTTGTCCCCTACATCATGGCAGGAGACCATCCACAAGGTCTGGATGGCCTAGTAGAGACCATTGCTCTTTTGGAAAAAAGCGGGGCTTCTGCTATCGAAGTCGGCATCCCCTGGTCAGACCCCGTCGCAGACGGCCCCGTCATCGAGTTGGCAGGGCAACGTAGCCTGGCCCGCGGTGTCAGCCTGACCCAGATCATCGCCAAATTGCAAAGCCTGGAAACCCAGATTCCCCTAGTTATCATGACCTACCTCAACCCCATCTTTCAATACGGAATAGAGGAATTCGTTGCTGACCTAGCTAAAACACCTGTCAAGGGCCTGATTATTCCAGACTTGCCTCACGAACACAGCGACCTGATTCAGACCCAATTGGAGGACAGGGATGTGGCCCTCATTCCCCTGGTCAGTTTAACCACCGGCCTGGAACGCCAAAAACAATTAGTGGACGGAGCCCAAGGCTTCATCTATGCCGTAGCCATCAACGGAGT
>JAAELC010000201.1 GCA_024227135.1 Gammaproteobacteria bacterium | reverse complement strand
TGCATATGATTTTGCGGGAGGTCAGGGTTGATATGGTAATGCGGCTTATCGGCCAGGTTGTCTCCGGCAGGCCTGTCCGGATTGGCTTCATTCATTCTTCATACCCTTCCTCGCTGGGGGATATTAGGGAAATGCAGGAATTGGCCCAAACGCGGGATGATCTTGATTTTATTCCCTACAGGTTGGAATACCGCAGGGTGCCGGAAGGGCTTAGTGCAATGCTGACCGATGCACGCCAGGGACTTGAACAGCTCAAGGAAAAGGTGGACTGCTGGTGGGTGCCTTCCGGCCCTCTTGGCGAAGTAAAAGAGTATACAGAGATGTTTAAGGAGAACTCAACTCTGCCGGTCGTCATGGGCACCAAGATGCAGAGCGTGAAATCAGGCGCCCTGCTTCACCTCACACCGAGTACGGAGCAAGAAGGACGAGAGGCTGCATTGATCGCAGAGAGCATCCTGCAAGGCGCGATTGCCGGCCGGATCGCCCCGACACCGCCATCTACCTTTGAGGTTGGAATCAATCTCACAACCGCACTCA
>JAAELC010000200.1 GCA_024227135.1 Gammaproteobacteria bacterium | reverse complement strand
GAGACTGCCGGAAAGTGGCTTTCACTATGCCACTTTGGATAGCGCGTTATCAGAGATCGTCTCTCACCACAGTTGTAGCTCCAGCGTATCTGAACCCATGAACGCTGCCTCCGGGAGTTAGCCTGAAAGTCGAGGTGGAATGAATTACACCGATTGCGCATTTTCCCCGTGTTTATGCAACAGAGGTGTGGTCGTCCACTCCTTGGAAACTACATACCCGCCGGATTAGGGCAAGGTCATGGCCGAAAAACCAACACAGATTGTTAGAGCGGGTGGCAGCGGTGGAATTGGAGGAGCCCTGGTTCGGGAACTTCTGGACCAATTCCCGGATGCAATGATCAGCGCTACTCACTTCAGAAGTGAAATTTCTGTCCGGGATAAACGCCTGGCGTGATATAAGGTTGATTTCTGCGACTCATTGGCCATTGAGCAGTGGTCACCACGGTATGAGCGCGTGGACTGGATAGTCAACTGTATCGGTTTTCTGCATGGGGAGGGGCGGTGGCCGGAGAAAACATTCGTTCCATAGACAGTGATAACCTGGTCGAAAACATCAGGTTGAACACACTGCCGACGTTACTGATGGCTCGATACTTCGAATGTGCCCTCAGGGTGAGCCCGGCACCCGTACTGGCCACTGTATCCGCCCGGGTCGGCAGTATCGAAGACAATCGGCTGGGCGGTTGGTACAGTTATCGTATCTCCAAAGCAGCACTAAACATGGCATTGAAAACCCTCAGCCTGGAATGGAAGCACAGCCACCCCCGGGGCTGTGTCGTCGCATTGCACCCAGGGACCAACGATACTGACTTATCCAAGCCCTTCCAACGGAATGTGTCACCGGAAGACCTGTTCAGCCCCGCCTATACCGCCACTATGTTTTTGAAACTCCTGTCTGGGCTGGAGCCCAGGCACAGTGGCAGTTTCCAGGCCTGGGACGGATCCCCGATACCCTGGTGAAAGGCTCGTTTTGAGGTAATGATGCCACAGTCTACTCGCCACTGATGCCCCCCGTACTTCGTGGTAGACTGTCGATACATCTGTATCCGACTGAACTGGATACCGCTATAAATTGAGACCAAAACATCGATGCGGTGGTATGAGTTTTTTCTAACTGCAATTCTGACAGTCACTCTGCTGGCCGGTTGTGCTGCCGGAAAGCGGGACGAGGCTGCACCAGTCTCCGATGTGGGTATCCAAAATCAGAAAATATCGGATTCCGACCAGAGAAGGATCTTAAAAGAAAACCTGAGAAATCAGTTGGCAGAGAAGAACAGGGAACTGGATCAACTGCGACTTCGTCTGCTGGTTGAACAGTCCAGAATCAAACAGCTGATGCTTTCCCTGGCGCGTGTGGAGCAACGCGCTGAACGTGCTGATGCGAGGCTGCGAAGTCTGGACAACAGAGCGGAAACGGTGGCGGTGATCGCAGAAGCTACATTGGTAGTCAGCAACGCCGGTGAGCAGGTGGGGGGGGAGCGCTCAGAGGCAGTTATAGCGGCTGACGAACTGCTGTCGAAAAGCAGGAAGGAGTTGCAGGCCGGCAATTTGCAGAATGCTTCCCGGCTTGCTGCAGAAGCGGTTGACAGGGCGCAGCCGACGGCATCGCTTCCTGGTGGGGCCGGGCAGCAGTTTGCTGTTCCTCTCACGATGACGGTGAAGAAAACAAGTAACGTCCGGGAGTCTCCTGGAAATACATCCAAGGCATTGCTGCAACTGCCCGAGGGTGCCCGGGTGACCGCTTTGGGTTACCGGGGGGTGTGGATCAGGGTCGTCGTCGGAAACCGTGAAGGCTGGATATACTACAAACTGCTGGAGGTTGTCGATTCTTCCGGACCACAAAACCGAATGCCGGAGTAACGGCAGTCAGATCAGGGGCGCCCCTTTCCCGGTTTACGGGAGCAAACCCTGATGTAGTGGAACTTAATCAGCAGATTTCCCTGCTGGTTGGTGCTGCTCAAAGGCCATTACTCGATTTCTTCCCTGATTCTTGGCTATGTAAAGCATGCTGTCCGCTCGGCTGATCAGTTGTTCGGGGGTGTCATTTGGATCCTGGTTGACGGTGGCTGTCCCCACACTGAGCGTAAAACAGATTTCAGCCTTGTTGAAAGCCACCGATGACTTTTCGGCAACCGATCGGATACGTTCAGCCGTTTCCAGTGCTTGCTGATGACTGGCTTGTTCCAGAATAATCAAGAACTCTTCGCCTCCGTAGCGTCCCGCGATATCTATGTTGCGCAGAATACTCTGGAAGATCTGACCCAGTTCCTCCAGTGCCGTATCTCCGGCCTGATGCCCATATTTATCGTTGATACCCTTGAAGTGATCTATGTCGATCATCAATACGGAAAAACAGGGACCATTCCGCCGATAGCGTCCAAAGTGCTGGTGAAGTGCCTGCATCAGGTATTTTCGGTTGTACAGGCCGGTTAGGGAATCGGTGACCGATATTCTTTTCAGTTCGTCGCGGTTCTGGCGCAAGCGTTCGACCATGTTGTTGAATACCTTCATTGCCAGCCCAAGTTCGTCTCCTTTTATATCGTCAAGGGATACCTCCAGATTGCCCTCCGCAACTGCGGATGCAGCCAGCGTCAGGCGCTTAAGCGGTCGCAGAATGCTCTGGGACACCAGGTAAGCAAGGACTCCAAATCCAGCGAGCAGCGCCAGAGTGAGCAGTAGTGAAAACTGTCTCAGGTCTTCTATTTCAGTAAAGACATCTTTATAGTTTTTCTGGATAACCAGGTGCCAGGGTAACCGGGGCAGTTCGAGAGACAGGCTTACCACTTTCCTGCTGCGATGGTTGCGATAGTCGATAAGGGTTGAATCCGGCTGCAGTGCTGTCTGTTTAACCGTTAACTCATTGTCGGTGGCAGCTGCCAGGGGGTGGCTGGACAGCAATATTTCACCCCCACCGGTTACCAGCAGCATTTCCAGGGAGCCACTGTTGGAGTTCTCCAGAAGCTTTGACAGTCTGGTGACCGGGATTTCTGCTGCCAGCAGACCGATATCCGCCTTTGAAATGTCGACTATTGGTACCGCCAGGATAATCAGTTGGCTGGAGATCGGGGTATTTGAGTGATGG
Organism: Gammaproteobacteria bacterium; assembly: GCA_024227135.1. Lineage (GTDB taxonomy): Bacteria > Pseudomonadota > Gammaproteobacteria > Chromatiales > Chromatiaceae > JAHEHQ01. The sequence goes on along the minus strand of JAAELC010000200.1, from coordinate 3,830 downwards.
TGGGAAATCGTCATGCGATCCACCCTTAATTGATCGGACCATTCGGGCCCCAGCATCACCCCATTCTCAAGCAGGGGATGCTGGGCGGTTGGTTTTCCGGCCAGATCCAGTACCAGCAAGCGCCGATAATCCTTCACCTGCGCCTGAATCAGCTTGAGAAATTCATTGATTTGACTTTCAGCAGACAAAGCGGGATCGGTATCTCCGGTCTGCGCCGAAGCAAGCGATTCGTTTTGCAGAGCCAGATTTCTGGAAAGCGCGAAAGAACTGGAAAATACCCGCAGGTCGTTGAACCGTTCGTCGATCCAGGTGTTTATCTCCCTCTCGACCCGGCTGAGCTCTACCTGCAGTTCCTGTGTGGCCTTGGCTTCAAGAATGTCATGGGTCTTGTAATAGGCAACCCAGCCAAGCAGGGACGAGGGAGCCAGCGTGGCGAAGGCGGCAAAAAGCAGAATTTTCTTTCTGATACTGAAAAAAGATCCAGCGGACAGGATTTTTGCTATCATTTACACACCATGCATGTCGAAACCGGATATCAGGCTGTTTAGCACAATATGACGGGAAAAACCGGATCCCGTCGGAGCAATGGGTCGAAGTTTACTGGTACACCGTCAACGGGATATTGATGTACCCATCACTATGACATTGATGGAGTATTAGGAGCCTGTCCGAGAATAGTGAGCCTACTGTGGAAAAGCTGGATTTGGCCAGATTCTCCGATCATTTTCGTTAAATATGCCCAATATTCGCCTCAAATGATCAAAAAAATCTAGCTCAAACCAGCTTTCCCTCGCTACGACCGCCATGGATGGCGGAAGTGCCGGTTTTGCAGGAGCAAAAACCGGTGGGCCCCTATTCTCGGACGGACTCCTAGGATCTGCGCCAGGCCAGAAAAGAATTTGCTGCAAAGATGAGCAGTGCGCCGCACCAGCCGGGGAGTGTCAACGCGGGATCTCCCACCAACAGCGGTCCCATGATGGCAGCGATCAGAATTCTGCTCGAGGAAATAATCGAGCCCTCCACGGCGGTCACGAACCGAAAGCCGTAGGTCAACAGGTACTGCCCGACGACCCCGGCTGCCGAGCAGGCGAGCAGAAACAGGAACTCCAGCCAGTCGGGCCAGAACATCTCATCGTGAAAGAGTATGAAAATGAATAGAGACCCCAGGCCGAACATGTAAAAGAGAATGGTCTGGGAGTCGTGGACTCTTCGGCTCAAATTCAGGTAGATCATAGCCAGGGAAGCGGTGATACCTGAGCAAAGCCCCCACATGTTTTCCCATTTAACAGCGAAATCCCCTGGTGAAAGAATCAGCCAGATACCGGCAAATGCCACGCCGACGATTAGGATGACTGACGTGTCCCGCTGATCCTTGATGAGAAACCAGGAAAAAAGGGCGACAAACAGGGGATAGGTCATGTTAAGGATATTGGCTTCTGCCAGCGATCCGACCTCCACGGCCTTGTAGAAGCAGAAAACGGCTACGGTGTTGGCAATGGTCCGACCCAGCAGCAGGTGATATTTCTGGGGACGCAGCCGATGTCCCCTGAGGATCATGGTGAAGCAGACCACGCAGAATCCCAATAGAAACCGGGAAAAAACGAAGTAGGACGCTTCGATATTCACATGGGGTTCTGCCCACCTAATGACAGCCGTGGCCAGATAGAAACAGAACGCAGAGCCCAGGACTGCGAGCCAGCCGCTGGCCTGATGAGGCAAGTTGGATTTGTTAATGGTTACTCCCGGCATGATGTGTTGTTGTGAATCAGGCCAAAACCCTTGCAGTTGTTTACCGATCCCTTATGATTCATCTGTCTTTATCCCGGGTGCCGCCTGGCTGGAACCCGGATGATACCAATGAACTGACTCAGAAACCCGCAGCTGCACGAGGAGTATCGTTATGGAGGCATTAAAACGAAACGGAGCTTTCAGTGGCCCGGAAGGACCTGTGGTGCTGGTAGTGATGGATGGTGTTGGAATCGGCAGAATCCCAGACAGCGATTACGTGAAAATTGCCGATACCCCCCATCTGGATTGGTTGCGGGAGAATGCGGTTTACACCGAAGTAAAGGCTCACGGTAAGGCAGTGGGCCTGCCGGATGACGGGGATATGGGTAACTCTGAAGTCGGCCACAATGCGATCGGCTGTGGTCGCGTGTTCGCCCAGGGAGCGGCACTGGTCAACGATGCGATCTCTTCGGGTTCCATGTTTGAGGGTGAGGTCTGGAAGGGGTTGCTTGAGAACGTCACGAAAAATGGATCAGCCCTGCACTTTATCGGGTTGTTTTCAGATGGCAATGTCCATTCCCATCTCGATCACCTGGAAGCGATGCTGAACCGGGCTAAAGCCGACGGCGTTAAAACGGTACGGATTCACCCGCTGATCGATGGCCGGGATGTGCCACCGACTTCCGCGTTGGCCTATGTCGAGCGCTTCGAGGCGTTTCTCCGGGACATCAATGGGGATGGAACGGTGGATTGTTGCGTGGCCTCCGGTGGCGGCCGCATGAACATAACGATGGACCGATATGATGCTGACTGGAGCATGGTGGAACGGGGTTGGAACACCCATGTGAGAGCCGAAGGCCGAAAGTTTGCAACCATGGAGCAAGCCATAGAGACGTTTCGGACCGAAAAGCCCGGTATCCTGGATCAGGATCTGCCTCCCTTCGTGATAGAACGGGGGGGCGCACCGGTTGGACCGGTTCGGGACGGTGACAGCGTGGTTTTCTTTAATTTTCGCGGCGACCGCTCCCTGGAAATCACCAAAGCCTTCGAGGCCGAAACCCTGACGGAATTTGAGCGTGGTCCCAGGCCAGCGGTGTACTACGCCGGCATGATGCAGTACGACGGTGATATCTGTGCACCTGAAAAGTATCTGGTATCCCCACCCACTATCAACAGGACGATGAGCGAGTATCTGTCCAATACCGGTATCAGCCAATTGGCGATTTCCGAAACCCAGAAATATGGTCATGTCACTTACTTCTTCAATGGCAATAATTCTGGAAAATTCCCAACCGAGATCTGGAAGGAGGTTCCCTCCGACGTCTGTCCGTTCGAAAGTGCGCCAAGAATGAAAGCGGATGAAATTACCGACGCGGTAGTCAAGGCCATCAAGAGCGGTGAGTACCGTTTTATTCGTTTGAACTACCCCAATGGGGATATGGTGGGGCATACGGGTGTGTTTGACGCGGTCAAGGAGGCCATCGAAGCCGTGGATGAAAGTGTCGGAAAAGTGATGGAGGCACTTGTCGAAGCGAACGGCATCATGGTCTGCTCGGCGGATCATGGGAATTCGGACGATATGTGTGAAGTCAACAAAAAGACCGGGGAGTTGAAGCTCGACGATGAGGGTAAGTTCAAGCCCAAGACGGCTCATTCCCTGAATCCGGTTCCGGCGATTGTCTATGATCCATCGGGTGCAGCCAACGCACGATTGGCCATGCTGAAAGATGCGGGTATTGCCAACCTGGCAGCCACTTGCATCACTCTGCTGGGTTATCAGCCGCCGGCGGACTACACAACCAGTCTGGTAGAGGTCGGTTGAGGAATTGATTCGTCTGTCAGGGGTGCGGAACTAATTGTATGTCCGCTAAAGCCCGAAGAGGTGAGACTCAAGGATGAGTCGAGTGACCTGGGTCGATAGACGGGTAAGGGCCGCGGAAAAAATGAATCATCCCATCCTGCTGGTCTCTCACCTCAGCTATCACTACCGGCATCCTGCCTCGCGTGAATCTAGTCCATCCATTGACGTCTGCGTTGCAGATTCAGTTGCATAATCTATGATATGTGCTTTCATCTGCGCCTTGAATCTGAGCTGATACCCT
>JAAELC010000199.1 GCA_024227135.1 Gammaproteobacteria bacterium | reverse complement strand
CTGATACACACATTGATTCCGTCCTTGCCTGCGCCCTGCCCATCCAGCACATAGCCAGATATCGTTGGGATATCACCACCCTCGAAATCACCGGGGTCGGTGCCCAGGTAAAACTCCTCGGCGTTGGTTATACCATCACCATCCAGGTCATCATTCCCATCGTAGTTCAGATGGCCAAACTCAGCTAGTTCCCAACTATCCGGCAGGCCGTCCTGATCGGTATCATTGGCCAGGTGTGCGGGAAGTGGTGTGTTCCCGGTATTCGAGGCGATAAATCGAAGCGCACCATTGTGATACCCAGGAGAAACAGTAAACTCATCCTGCGCTGTTTCCATACCTTCATCAAAACTACCGTCGCTGGGGGCCGAAATCGGCTGCCAGGCTCCAAAATCTATCCTTTTATCGGCACTGACGATTACTTCCTGCGGGCTGGGTACTACACCCGGCGAGAAATTCAGAAAAGTTGAACGAAACGGGCTGAGCCAGTTACCGAGTGAATCTTTAAAACGTGTGTAAGCTGCGTGATTACCGGGCTCCGATACGCTGACATCCACCTCGCCCTGCGCGATTACCACGTAGGGCGAACCCTGCGAGTTCAGAGCAATAGCATAGCCCAGACCTTCGCCTGGCTCGGTATCGACAAACACTTCTGCTTCGGTGAGGTTGACAAAGTCACTCGCTGGAGGGCTGGCAGGAATCGTAAAGCGCTGCTGAATGAAGTCGGACCAGTTGCCAGAGCTATCCTGAAAACGAATAAATGCCGTATGGTCGGCGCCACTCAAGCCCGTGATATCCACTGTATCCAGCACTTGCCCGATCATGTCGCCAGCAGCGCTATTAAGGGACAAGGATATGCTTGCTGCCGAAGTGGAATCAAATCGAACTTCTGCATCCGTAATGCTGATAAAATTCTCTGCGGGGGGATCATCAGGAATCGTAAAGCGCTGCTGAATGAAGTCGGACCAGTTGCCAGAGCTATCCTGAAAACGAATAAATGCCGTATGGTCGGCGCCGCTCAAGCCCGTGATATCCACTGTATCCAGCACT
>JAAELC010000198.1 GCA_024227135.1 Gammaproteobacteria bacterium | reverse complement strand
TCTGACTCATGGTCGCTATGCCTCCTCGGCCTGAAATTCGGCTATGGAGTCACCGTGGTGCCCCAGCAGATTTTTCACATCCATCCCCTTGGCTTTGACCAGTTTAAATTTTCGAGAATATTCTGCGAAATCCTCAAGAATAGATTCTGCCCGCTCGCTCCCGGTCTCGTTGAGATGGGTGGAGATAATCCCGCGCAGATGTTCCTGGTGAATGGCAAGCTTTTCCATCGGCAGGACCTCAACAAGCTCAGGATTAATTCGCTTTTCCAACTGGTTTTTCAGATCGAGCACATAGGCAAATCCACCTGTCATTCCAGCACCGAAATTGACCCCCGTATCCCCAAGTATGGTGACAATCCCACCGGTCATATATTCACAGCCATTATCGCCAATCCCTTCCACAACAGCACTAGCGCCGGAATTTCGAACCGCAAACCGCTCTCCGGCACGACCTGCGGCAAACAGTCTTCCGCCCGTTGCACCATAGAGACAGGTATTACCGATGATAACAGCCTCTTCACTTTTATAGGCAACACCCTCCGGCGGACGAATGACAAGACTGCCTCCGGCCATACCCTTCCCCACATAATCGTTTGCATCTCCTCTCAAACGCAAGTGCAGCCCATTGGCATTCCAGACCCCAAAACTCTGGCCGGCAGTTCCTGCAAAATCGATGGTAAGGGGTGAATCCGACATACCTCTGCTACCGTATTTATACGCGATTTCACCTGAAAGACGTGTACCGACGGATCTGTCGGTATTGCGAATGGAAAAGTGACCGCTACCGCCACGCCCTTCTTGCACAGCTTCCCGGAATGTATCAAAAAGCTGGCCATTCAGCATTCCGGGATCATTGGGCTGGTTATTCTCCGTACAAAACCGTGCCATAGAACCATCGGGAACAGGTGCATGGAGCAGTCCTTCAAGGTCCAGTTTTTGCTGTTTAACACTCTCCCCTGAGACTATTTCGAGAAGATCGGTACGCCCGATAATATCGGTGCGGTGGGTGACCCCCAGCGCGGCCATAAGCAAACGGGTCTCATGGGCGACCAAACGAAAATAGTTCATTACCATCTCGGGCAAGCCTCCAAAGTGTTTCTGCCGCAGAGA
>JAAELC010000197.1 GCA_024227135.1 Gammaproteobacteria bacterium | reverse complement strand
TGGTTCACACCGATATCGTAGAGGTCATAGGCAAAGGAACCTGCTGCCGGAACGGTCATGGCCATAGCGTTTGAGGATATACAGCAGGCAGTCATGGCTAGAGCCAGGGGGACCATGGATTTTTCTCGCAGGATCTTCTTTAGATGGGAGGTAACGCTGATGTTCATGGGGTTGTCTCCTTAAATGGGGTGAAAGTGCGCTGTTTCGGTACCACGGAACAGCGTGATTGCTGTTTTATGGGCGTGTTGTTATCTCCACCCTTCTGTTTTTATAAAATTCCTGTGGATTATTGGTGATAGGGTTCGAGGCTCCTTTGCCAACTACGGTCGCAACCCTAAATTCGTGGCCACGGATTAAGTCGGCAACAGCAGTAGCCCGTTGAAGGGAAAGCTCACGGTTGCGGGATTCGGTGCCAAGGGCACAGGTGTAGCCGGTCACGATCAAAGTCGTCTCTTGGGATACGCCCACTCGTTTCAAGTTGGAGAGAACGGTTGCAGCAGTTGCTGGCAAGAGAACTGTGCTATCCAGCTCGAAGTGGATCAATGGAATCCGCGAAGTGATGACTGGTAGTCTTATAATTTTTGACTGCTCAGATATCACGAAGGTGTTGCTGACAACATCCCTGGTCATGGCCATTCGAAGCAGGTATGGTTCCTGGCGCACCTCTATTGATTCCGATCCAGTCGGT
>JAAELC010000196.1 GCA_024227135.1 Gammaproteobacteria bacterium | reverse complement strand
TCCCCTGAAATTCTATAATACTGCCCCTTGCCAGGCGAAATAATTGCAAATTATCAACAAGATGAACAGTAACCGAAAAAATCTTCAAGAGAACATAGATATCATCAAGGCCAACCTTGGTGATAAGAACCACACCGATGCCCTCCTGTGTTTACTGGATCAGTTTGCCGGCGATCCCATGAGTGGCGGCACAAAACTGCCGGAACAGATCCGCACAGCAGTCATCCCCGGTTTGCAGAATCACCCCACCACTCTGATATTTCTGGCCAGAGCGGGTAGTGAGTTTATAGGCATGGCAATCTGCTTCAGAGGCTTTTCCACTTTCTATGCCAAACCTCTGATCAATGTTCATGACCTCATGGTCACAGACGGGTTCAGAGGCAAGGGTATGGGCAGCCGGCTTTTAGGGGCGGTGGAAGGGGAAGCGCGGCAGCTTGGCTGCTGCAAGGTGACACTGGAAGTGCGGGATGACAACGAAAGCGCTCAGGGTTTATACGGAAGAGAAGGATTCTCCTGCGCCAAGGGTGACGACCTGACAATAAAATATCTCTATCTCGAAAAACAGCTGTGAGACAAGGAATCTCCGGTGCTGCTTCAATGTGGTATGGATGCAATGGTGAAACATCCATATCACGTTGAAGAAGTATAAGGACCCCCTGTCCCGCTTTCCGGTTTCAGCTGGCGATACCGGGATTGCCCGATACACCCACCAGTTTAGGCGTGTTGAGCTTTTCGATTTTGACGGTCTTTTTGTCCCGCAGATAGTCCGCAACCACATCCCAGATAGGACGTCCCGGTGACTTGGAGCCTACAGTCGCCCATCCTGCCACCATGTATTTTTTGCCGGCTTCCACACGGGTACCATCATCCAGGGTCATTTCGCTGACGCGGTTTCCAAAAGTCTGGTTGGGCTCGCACACATAATCAAGGCCACCCAGGCGGACCATATCTCCACCTTGCTGATAGTAAGGATCGGCATTGAATAGATTGTCGCAGACATCTTCGAGGATCGCCTTGATGTCTGCCCCGCTCATCTCCCGGCGATAAGTTTCCGGATAGGTGATACAAGTCTGATCCATGACATTGTCCATGGTAATGTCCTGCCCGGGCATCACGGTAGTACCCCAGCGAAATCCCGGCGAGAGTGAGACCTGCGCATCGTTTACCTTGCGCAAAGCGTCGCAGATCAGCTGATCGAAAGTGCCGTTGAAATTACCTCGCCGATAGAGTGTCTCTTCAGCAACGGCGAGTTTCTCTTCGAGTCGCTTTTTGTGGGGTGCACGAACCTCGTCGATGTAAGTCTGCATCTGGGGGTCTGCAGGCAGCAGATTGGAGAAAACAGGTACCAGTCGATATCGAAAATCCTGGAGTTTTCCATGGCGAACATCCAGATCCATGACCCCCAGGAACTTACCATTGGAACCCGCATTGGTCACCAGTGTTTTTCCACCCTTGTTTTTAATGACACTGGGTGCGGGAACACCATCGTGGGTGTGGCCGCCGAAGATCACGTCGATACCACGCACACGGGAGGCCATTTTCAGGTCCACGTCCATTCCGTTGTGAGAGATCACCACTACCAGGTCTGGTCTTTCGTTTTCACGAACGGTGTCGACCACTGACTGCATACGATCGTCCTGAATACCAAACGTCCAGTCGGGTATAAACCGCTGTGGATTGGCTATGGGTGTATAGGGAAAAGCCTGGCCGATCACCGCCACTCTTACCCCACCGATTTCTTTCATGGTATAGGGCTTGAAGGCAAGCCCGTCGTCTTCATTGAAACCGTCAAAATCAGGGAACTTATAGTCAAAGAGCGCTTCGTCATTGATGCCAACATTCTGGGCCACGAAATCCCCTTTGAATTCACCGATATTGGAGATCACCTCTTTATCGAGATACGTGAATTCCCAGTGACCGGTCATGACATCCACGCCCAGTAGATTACATGCGCCGACCATGTCCCTGCCCCGGGTCAAATAGGCCGTACCGGAACCTTGCCAGGTGTCACCGCCATCCATAAGCAGGCTGTTTCCATCCCCTCTTTCAGCCCGCAGTCGTTTCACCAGCGATGCAAGATGGGAGAATCCACCCACACGACCATACTGGTTTGCCGCCTTGTCGTAATTCAGATAGGTAAAGGCGTGAGCTTCGATGGAATCAGGACTGATCCCGAACTTTTCCAAAAGTGCGTTACCAACCAGATGAGGGGCCTGTCCTTTGGCACCACCGACGCCCATGTTGACGCTCGGCTCACGAAAATAGACCGGATTAAGCTGGGCATGACAGTCTGTCATGTGCATCAGACAAACATTTCCGAATCGCGGAATCTCATACAGGTCTGCAGGTTTTCTGGCTGCAGAGAATACCGAACCCGGCAGAATTCCCGCAGCGCCGGCCAAGCCCATTAGTCGAATAAATTCTCGTCTCGATATCGTCATAGCAGATCCATCCTTCCGGCACGCAATAGCGGTGGCCCGGTGGCGTTATTCATTGTTACCTGTGAAAACCGGACTGGCATGTGTCGATAGTTGCCAGTCCGGTCAGCGTAAAAGTCAGGCCGGACTCCCCCACTTAATTCCCGGTTCTACCGGAAACTGAAGACCGGGATATGGCCTGCAGCAGGTCTCCCGGGGAAGATCAGCCGATCTTTGCTTCCACAGAGTCACTTTTCCCTTTGTTGTCCGCCCAGGACAACTTCACCATGTCACCTTTGCTGGCACCTTTGAACTTGAACGAAAGGTAGGGATTTTTGGACACGCCACCACTCCAGTCTGCAGTCAGGATGGTTTTTCCACCGGACTCACAAACTACTTCCTGGATAAAGTGGGCAGGAATCAACTCACCGGATTTATCTTTACGTGCTCCGGTTTCCATGGGGTGGGTCATCAACGCCTTGACCGTCACGATATCTTCCTTAACCTTTGCTCTGATCTTGATGGATTTTTTAGCCATTGTCTTTTGCTCCGAAATTCTGTGTTCACGGGCCAGGGTAATTGCTTACTCCCCGCGCCGCGGCTGTTAACCTGGGTTGGTCTGGCCCGATTTTCTTATCGGGCGTTTAGCCGAAAACCTGGTCCAGTGACTGGACCAGGTTTTCAGGATCACCCCCCACACCCGCCGATGGTTACTTTAACGCCTTTACTGGCGCTGTAGAGCTTGTCTCCGGCCTTAACCACGGCTACCACATCGCCACTCTTACCCATCTTGATACGGGTTGAAACGAAGCCCAGGGCCCCTTCTCCCATGTTGTAACTGGCAACCAGAGGAACGGGGTTATTTGCCGCAATCACACTGATGGACTGAATACCCTCGATACTGGTGGTCACCGTAACCGGCACCACGGCACCATTCTCGGCGATGTCAGGGGCTTTTATCTTGATATCCCCACTTTCGGAAGCTGCAGAATTACCAGTCAGTGCTTCAAGCGCCTCAGGTACCGTCTTGGCAGTGAAAGCAGCCTCAGGCCAGGCGGCCAACACCGCCCGGGGTGCCAGTAATCCAGCCACGCCAATAGCACTGGCGGCGGCGGTACCTTTCAAAACGATTCGTCTTTTCAAATTCATTTCATCACTCCTTATTATGAGTCAGGGTCTTACGGTAGTCAGGCCAACACTGACCCAGGATTGTACGCCACCGCGATACCATTTGAGCTTGTAGGTCGGATACCCCAGTTTACTCAAGGTTCTGATATTGATCGAAGACTGAGGGCACCAGATACCGTTGCAAAATAACACCAGCGTCTTGGCATTTCGAAAATCCCAGCTGCCGTTGATGAGCTTCGCTCCGAACTGATCCTGGAGAATATCGTTCAGCGTCTCAGCCTCGGTCTCTACGGCAAATGCCCCTTCCACATCTACATTGATCTTGTTCCAGGGGATGTTGACTGATCCGGGTATGGTGCCGCGCACCACCCAGTCAGGTGACCGGGAATCCACCACGATCAGGGTTCTGTCCCCATCATTCATCCGCTTGAGGTAACCCAGTACTTCCAGTTCACCCACCGTCTCTACGCCCGGTACGATCTGCATGGGCTGTATGCAGAATGGTGGGCAGTGTCTGGCGGTGTGTGAATAAGCCGCAGGAATCACTGCCTTCTTGTCAGAAGTTCTGCTGATGGTAACGGTTTTTCCGTTGTGCGTAACGTCCACGCTGTGCAACGCTGGTGTAATTTTACCACCATGCTCTGCGGCAACCAGGCCGGACAGGGCCATTCCGCCAACCAGCGCGATGGCCGTCATTACTCTGGCATTTCTCATTATGTCTATTCTCCCGATGGAATCCTTGATCAGTATTTCAGATAGGCGGGTATTCGCAACTCGCTCTGCGAAGCACCCTGCTGGTAGGCTATCTCACCCTGTAGTCTCGCCTCTTTAGCCAGACCGAGGGCTTTGTCGTAGTCGCCTTTACTCTCAGCGGCGCGGGCTTTCTTGATTAGCTTTCCCGTCGTCGTCCATTCGCTTTCCACGGAAGCCGCTTTCTTGCGTGCTGCCTCAGCAGCATCGATCTGCTTCATTACCTCGGCTGCTTTAGGGTCCATCGCGGCATCAGCCGCTACCGTCGGGGCAGCGACCACTGCCATTATCACTGCCAGCAGTATCACACTGGGTAGTCTTCTCATATTCATCGTTTCGCTCCGATTCGATTAAAACTGTCTGTACTCTCTACCACCACTATTTACGGGCTCCCGGACCATTCAGCTCCAGTCCGTTGCTTAAGTAGGTTAGAAAATACTCCAGATTACGGTACTGCTCGCCCTGGGCTTTCATGGGTTTGGCACGAATGTTCCTGTTACACCCGGTAAAACGGCGATGCAGGGTTCCGGCGGTTCCCCACTTAGAGCGATATACCGGCCAGTGTGTGGTGTGTCCCAGGGACGGACTCAACACTTCGGTACGCACTTTAAGTCCAGTGTTCTGCACGTGGCAGGTAGCACAGGAGAAATTGAGCTGGCCACGACGGGTGAAGTAGAATTTCTTACCCTTTTCGTAGGCTTCCATGGCACGGGGATCGTCTTCAGGTATCACGACATTGGTCACCTGGCCCCGTGATTCGAAGGCCATGTAGGCCAACAGCGGAACGATCGGACCCTTCTTGTATTTGAGAGCCTTCTCACCATTGGCCTCCCGGCACTGATTGATCGCCAGGGCCATTGTTATCACCATCCCCTGCTTCTTGTCCCAGCGGGGGTACTGGCTGGCAACACCCGGCCCGTCGGAAAAGCAGTCCTTGTAGGTTTTTCCGTTGGCAAATGAGGTATCCCACATCTCTTGACCTTCATCGATAAAGGGCTCGTAGGGGGGAAACTCTTCTATCGCCTCCCAGTTCTCCCGTCCAATTTTGTCGATGGCATAGGCACCGTTTGGATACTCCTCCATGGGAACATCCGGAAATCGGAATTTGTAGTGTTTTACGAAGGCCGCCCGGTCTTCTTCGGGGGTGGTGGCCTGAGCAGTGAAGACAACCCCGCCAAGCAGCAGCAGAATAGCCATCTTATTCAATGTTTTTTTCATGATCTCTCTCTTTTCCAGGCAGTTGGGTTCGATGTTGGACCTTAATCCCCCATCACAGTGTCCAGACATACTCCACCAGTTTGTCGATCTCCTCTTCGGTGAGTACTCTATGAAGGCCAAAAGGAACCATGGCAGAATCCGGATTCACTGTCGTCGCATCCCAGATCTGAGCTCGCAGCTTGGCTTTGTCCGGATACCGGGCCTTCATCGCGATCAAAGGAGGCCCAAGATTGCCCGGTGACTCACCGCCTTCGATCATGTGGCAGGCAAGGCAGTTGCCCTTACTGCGACTAAACGCAATACCTTTGCCCTCTTCTACGACACTGCTGCCTTCAGATGCACCTGCCGGGGCGACCAGGCACGTTCCCAGCAAAACCAGGCCACTTGCTGCCTGGGCCAGTCTTATTCTACTTATCGTCATCAGATCCTCCGATTATGGGTGGAATGGCAAGATCCTCTCCATCGCAAACCGCTGCTTCATACTTCCAATGGACCAGGTGCTCGCCGGACAATCGAAAGGTACTTTTGAATCCCGTCGGATTTCCCTTCGATTGGTTGAAGCGGATTATGTCGAGGAGTGCCAGCCAGATAAATCCCGGAATATGACAAAATTTATAGCGGTTTTCCCCAATATGGGTTGAGGAGGTTCATCATGCTATCGTCAATATTTTTTTACTTCTCCATAACCCCGTGCACTTATGATTTAGGCACGAGGGAAACTTTGCCACAAAGGATATCGGGCAGATAGGGTAGAAGATACGCTTGCTTGAGTCGGTCGAGTAGGAAATCCCAGAAAGAGATGCGTTGTTTCTTGCAGGTTTTTTTCAGGCTGGCGAAGGTATCTCTGGCTCGTCGACCGTTTTCCGATCGGGTACTGCCGCTGATTTTTCGTTTAATGACGTATTCCCGAATGTCGCCTTCGCTGAGGTTGTTATGCAGCGGGATATCGAACTGTCCGGCATCATCGCTGATGATGACCAGGTCCGGCGGAAAGCCGCAGGCGACCAAGGTGCCCGGTAGCGCCCCCTCGGTGGCAATACGGAGATGCCGTTGGTGGGTGATTTTTAGTTTTTTCAGATGTTGTTTCCAGACCTTTTCATCATCAAAGGCTTGTCTTTTGCTGCGCCTGATTGCCGTCAACGGCTTCTAAGGCAGTTTCTCCAAGCGCATGTAGTCGAGTGCGGCCGGGTTGATTGTGTAGTCCACCGCCGGTCCTCGTAGAAGTTCAAGAAAGTTGATCCGGCTTTTGGATCGGGTGCTGGCAAACCAGGCGAAAGCCGGATTACCAATATGGGTGCAGAAGCCGTTTTTCCCCTCGGGTGTACGATAGCGCGCGAGACGATAACGGGTGTTGTGGGGCTGGATCAGCAGTTCCTGGATGGTGTAGTTCTCATACCCCAACAGACGGGATCCCTTGAGCAAACCATCCGGTTTGATGATGCACGTGTGATGGATGGTCAGTTTCTTCTTGCGTTTTCGGGGTTTGGTGGTTTTTCCCGTTGCCTGATTTCGTCCCCCTGGATCGGAATGATCTGAGTCATTGGGATCATCATCGTCCGACTTATTGTCATCTTTGGGTAGAGTGCTGGGCCGGATGGTGGGTTTCTTCGGCAGCTTTTTGAGCCGGGCTATCTCGGCCTTCAGGGCCTCTATCTGCACTTGTTGTTGCTGCAGGGTCTGCTGCAGGGTCTGCTGCAGCTGCTCATTAGATGAGCGTAATCGATCGATCTGTAACTGGAGTTGTTCGATGAAGCTCTCCAGTTACAGGATCGGGTGACCGTATTTTTCCTGCCAATCGGTCGAGATACGCCGGC
>JAAELC010000195.1 GCA_024227135.1 Gammaproteobacteria bacterium | reverse complement strand
TTAAGACAACGGACGCTGTAACCGAAAGCCCGGGTGTTGCTGAACACGTCGGCGCCGCCGCTGCTGAAGACCAAGTAGCGGCTTCTGGAGCCACCCACCGAACTGGACCACGAACTGGACCAGTAGAAGCCGTGCCAGCCTGCGTTGTAAATCGTGCCATTGCCGAGGCTGCGGGACCCCGCGACAACAAGCTTAAGGGGTGATGCGAAGGCACCTGCAGCATTATTGCTGGACCAAGAAGCTTGTTCGGTTTCAAGTTCCGTATTCGTCGGCAATCTGAACCCAGCCGGGCAGGGATTGTTGGTACCAGAAGTGGGTTGCCAGAGGTTGTTGCTCTGCGGAGAACGCCAGTCATATGGTGAGCTACCTACGAGTATAAAGTTGGAATGGCCGGGTACATCGCTACCGCTGAGATCCTCTAGAGCGGTAGTTCCGCTGTTCCGTTTTTCATGACCGTCGGTCCCTCTACCCCACTGGTACAGATCACCGTAGGCCTGCTCGTCTGTGGAACTTGTCGCCACCCTGGAGGCGCCAAGATTGCGGTCCATCCAAACCTGACCGGCTGAAGTTACAGTGCCATTATTTGTCTCCGGATCACTGTTGCACTGAGCATTGTACCAATAGCCTCCCGCACCAGTGCAGGAGGGCCCGTCCTGGCACTGGGTCACGTCACTTGAACTGCAGACCTGGGGGTTTCCGAGCAAAAGCGAAGTGATTGGAACGATATTGTTCCTGTCAGCCGCCTGAACGGGGACACCGGAAAACATTAAAGTCAAGAGGAGTACGGCAGACAGGTATGCGGACGTCAACATAATAAAAAATTTTCTCATGATTTTCCAAGATGGTTAGAAGGAGTTAAGTACCCTGTGCTGGAGAACCTATGTTTCGAGCAAGAAAAAGGATTGATAAAATCTGCACCGCTCTCACGCAATCGAAAACATTGACATTCTAAACAATTACGCCCCATGAGTCCACTATAATCAAGAAAAAACAGACATAAGGCAAGCACCTGATACGTTTCCATCCAGCATTCACGGGCCGCCTGTTCAAGCCCCGCATCCTGCGGTAGACTTTTCGTGGCGAAGACCCAGGTTGTCACAAGAATGAAGATTCGACCTGCCAGTCTCAACATAAATAATCTCGCAGCATAATTCCTGAGTATACTTGCTTGCATCAGTCATGAAAAACAGACCCAAATTGAGCATTT
>JAAELC010000194.1 GCA_024227135.1 Gammaproteobacteria bacterium | reverse complement strand
CTGCAATCTTCCTTCGTGAAAATCCCTCTGCATGCGGGTATTGGTCATCAGATGCAGCAAGTGGAGTTTGATGCCGTCAATATCATTGTCGGTCACACAGCGACGAACATTTTCCAGCATCATCTCATGGGTCTCCCCAGGCAAACCATTGATCAAATGGGCCACGATCTCCGCCTTGGGTGCCAACTTACGAATCCGCTGGACCGTTTCGACAAAAAGCTGGTAGGAATGGGCTCGGTTGATAAGCTCAGAAGTCTCTTCATAGGTGGTCTGCAGGCCCAGCTCCAGGGTTACGTGCATCCGGTCGGTCAGCTCAGCGATATAGGCCAGGGTCTCATCCGGCAGGCAGTCTGGGCGGGTCCCGATGTTGATGCCCACTACCCCAGGCTCATTGATAGCCTGCTCGTAGCGCTCCCGCAGGACTTCTACCCTGTCATGGGTATTGGTAAAATTCTGAAAGTACACCAAGTATTTCTGGACTTCTGGCCACTTGCGGTGCATGAAGTCAATTTCCTTGTAAAATTGCTCCCG
>JAAELC010000193.1 GCA_024227135.1 Gammaproteobacteria bacterium | reverse complement strand
GAAAAAGCTGGGATACTGCTGGAACGATGAGCACCAGGAGTGGCGCAAGGTCGCATAAACCGCTAACACCCATGGGGCCTGTTGTCCCATGGGTGGTCTTTCCGGTGGTTGTTCGTGGTTGCTATCCAGCACAATGGTTGTCGAGTGGCCACTTCGCTAACAGTGGCAAACCGAGTCGGTCCTGGATCATGCAATACCGGCCTGGCCTGTCATCAGGGATGATCAGGTTGTGATCCACCTGCATTCGTTTCTGAGTGTCTTCGCCGATCCGTCTAATCTGGCCATGAGATGCTCCGTTCGAATGCGTTGTGACCCAGCTGTTGGAGCCTTACCTTGAGGGATTGAAAGCCGATCCTTCACGGTAGGGCTCCACAGTTCTACCTTTGATTCCCTTGCGATACTCACCGGCTACCGTGGTCGGAAAAACACGCGCCCCTTTGTGCGGTTCATCCGTGCCCAGGTGTACGGGTCCAGACTCTTTCAGGACCTGGCAATGCGTTTTGGCGTATTGTGAGAGTCAATGATTGGACACAACAGACCGGATCCTTGGCAGAAGAAGGTTTGTCGACACGAAGATCTCAATGGTGTGACAGAAAGCCCCGCCCAGT
>JAAELC010000192.1 GCA_024227135.1 Gammaproteobacteria bacterium | reverse complement strand
TGGAAATGAGACGCGCCTTTCGTCACGGAGCGGCTCAACTTGTGGAATCTGATCGGGTTGAAATTGAACTTAGACGTGCTTGTCGCTATGGAGCGGCTCAACTTGTGAATCCAGATCAGGGAGTCCAACCTGTCCAAGCTGAACCAGCCCAAGCTCCTCCAAATGAAGTCTTTGTCCCGGAGACACCTGTCCGCCAACCAGTGCAGGTTGAAGACGTTTCAAGTACCTCGCTTGGAACCTCACCAGAAACTTCAGCTGTCGAAGAATCAGCAATCGAAGAAACTGACCTCGAAATTGTCGACCAGTTTTCGGCCGACGATGAGGACAGTGATGCTCAAGACGCTCCTGAGGCTGACCGCGCATTCCTAGCAAACCGGGCATGCCAAAATCCAGCCTCCTTCTGCCAAATTCCGCAAGATGGAGCCACTGCAGCATCGATCCCATCTTCCTCTGGTGAGCAAATATCTATTTCATCAGCTAACGGAATCTGGGTAAATAAACACTATGTGGGGGACCAATGGTATGAGGCCATTCCTGGCCAAAATTCAGAGAGGTCCCCAGATTCCACCCGCTCCACTCCTGCCTTTATGCGCCCTGGGAAAAATTTTCCTAATG
>JAAELC010000191.1 GCA_024227135.1 Gammaproteobacteria bacterium | reverse complement strand
CGTCACTGACAGTAGCGATTTTACCCTTATAGGTGCCGGAATAGGGACGCAGGAACAGCTCACGGGGAGCCATGTTCAGGACGTCGGTATGCTTGATCCGGACCTCTTCGGTCTCCCGTATCGACAGGCCGCCTCCTACTGAGATAATTGGTGAGAACCGCCGCTCCTCACCAAGATGCCTGGATACATAGTGTGCCGTATTTGCGTCCGGTACCCGCATAAAAAGCTTAGTGTTGCAATTATCCAGGATGGTGTTGGCACGATCCTCCCCAACCTCGGCATACAACTGGCTGATTGACTGACAGTAGCCATGGATAAAAACTCCGGCCCCGCCTGCCTTGGTAAACAGATCTTCGATGCCGTGTAAAGAACCGACTGGGCTTCATCGATATGCAGAACCAGCGATGGAGTAACGTTTTTTCCACTGGAATAGATCCGACCGACAAAGGCCTGGATCATGGAGATAATTACCTTACCCGCTGTATAGGCAGCCCTCTTGGTAAGCAACGATCCCAGCTGCACCACCAGAATAATACCCTTGCCCTGTTCGAGTCGTTTGATAAAACGGTTTTCGTCTGCCTTACCTATAATCTGACCCACATTACCGGAAGTTAATTCGGTAAGAGCTACCCGAAGAGAGCTGGCCACTTTGGAATAGTAATCCGCCGGAGTAGAGAGGATCTTCTGCATATCCCTGGAAAGTTGCTCTGCATCGGGACTGTCTACATAATCAAGTTGTTCCTTGAGCCGCTCCAGATCCTGGTGACTGATATGGTTCTTGATATCGTTGAGATTAAACGATGGAGCTGTTCCGCTCACCTCAGCCAGCATGATCAGGGCCTGCACCACAACCAGGCTTACCTCGTATGCCACTCCGAAAAAGTAAGGTTCCCGGCCAACGGTCACCCCGGCAGTAATATGTGCCACCAGTTCTTCGGGCATATAGTAGGAGGAGAGTGGATCAAGAATAGCACTGTATTGCGGAAAGATTGGGGTTATCAGCATCAGGTCTTGGAGACGGTCGGTATCAATAGCCAGTTGGGTGATTTTTGAAAACAGCTCGATATCCCCTTTGGGATCTAT
>JAAELC010000190.1 GCA_024227135.1 Gammaproteobacteria bacterium | reverse complement strand
CCATTGCGTGGTGTAAACGTCCTGGCTGCCCGTAGGACTTCGAGCCTGCGCGGTAGGTGTCACCTGGGGGGCTAGCGAGCATGGGAGCCTGAACATAACGGAATGACTGCCGCCTCGAAAATGGGGTCGTCGTTGAAGTGGCATTGCGACGGTTGTTGGATGCGCCGAACTTGGTGCAACGGAGGTGAGGCTGGAACTCTCTGGGAAGAAACGGATAAAGGCACCAGAGAGGCATCCCGGGGTAAGGGTCCAGGCACCTGTGCAGGGATTGCAGAGATAACGTCGGGAAGGACCATCACCCAGCAGGGACTGACAACAACCTGCAAAGACCCGTCTAATAAGGTAAACGAATAAGACGGGAGGGTTTTGGTGTGGCGCATGAGTCAGTAAGAGCGAAGAAGGAGGGGTAATGCGCTCAGGCGTGGTCCTATGGACATCACGTCGATGGAGATAACACCTCCATCGGGCAAAGGGGCTCTGGGCACGTGGCGGGTCTTGGATAGTCCTGGACACAGAGCCAGGGTAAACTACTCCATTAAAGATGGACCTATGCTTACAGGTAAACCTTCGGAGGGAGGGGCGTATATGGGTCAGCATTTAAGCTTCACCTCCAGTGGAAAGGCCGTAAGAGGACATGCCACGGTCAGAACCGGACTCGGGAAATCCGACCGTCCGGGATCGTAGGGGGGCTTGAGGAAACGTGAGATATGGAGGAATTAGGAACCCGCTGTATATATCGAAAGAATACATGTCGGTCACTCTTCTCCTAAGTTTGCGCGCGCCTTATTTCTATCCCGACTAAAATTTGAGTTTAAAACGCTATAGATTGGGTCAGTCCCGCCAAAGGCGGGATTGAACATTTTCAAGGACGAAAGCGTATTGAACATAGGATAAAGGTCTTGAAAATGGTCAATCGTCTCTCGATGGCCTGATATAGACCGAGCGAAGCGCTTTTGG
>JAAELC010000189.1 GCA_024227135.1 Gammaproteobacteria bacterium | reverse complement strand
GACCCCTTTTGAAGGAACAGGTAAACCAGAGCCGCTCAAACATGAACTTGCTGGATGCTGGTCACGGAGAATTGACCAGGAACATCGCTTAGTCTACGAGGTCAAAGAGGATAAGATCCGGGTCCTGGCCTGTAGATACCACTATTAAACATCTCGACTATCTGCAGTTTTTCATTCTTATCAGAGGACAGTCTTTCCCGGCGGCAGCGGTCCGCCTGGGGTTGGGTTATCGATGGCAGTTCCCGTTTGCTTCGTCGGACCGCTGCCTCGTGCGGCTTCTGAGATAGATGGAAGTTGGTGTGGATTTGTGGCACAGGCTGAAAAAACCAGCCTGTGCATGAAGCGGTTTCGTTCCAGCGCTGCCGGCCATTGCTCCCGGAGTCTCCTTGCAGTCGCTTACCTCCCGCCACCCACCGCATCCCCGGCAGCACCTCCACTACACCGCTTATAGACTCCCGCCCACCCGTACGCTCCAAGTTGGGTTTTAGCCTGCAGGGTGCAATGTAGCGTTCCCTGTCTGGCACAGCCCGTGCTATTTCCGGGGATCTTGCTCGGGATCCCGCTGCACGGCACGGCCGGTGCCAG
>JAAELC010000188.1 GCA_024227135.1 Gammaproteobacteria bacterium | reverse complement strand
TGGGGGGTGAGCAGTTACCAGTAGTCAATTCATTCGGACCGAAAGCCATGAACATCGACCCGAGTTCAACTATAATCATCAGAGAATTTATTTCCTATTTTTTCAAACAGTTTTTCTAGTTCCTGCATCATGCCAAAACTCATCTTGTTGATTACGCTTTTGAGCATCCAGTCTCTGGTGGGATGCAGTGACTCCGACACTTCGGAACAGCAGATCAGACAGCTGATTGACGATGCCGAAGCGGCGGTGGAAAACAAGTCGCTCATGGATGCAAAGGGACTGATATCCGAACAGTATCGCGACGCGCGCAAGCGGACACGGCGGGATCTGATTCGTTTGCTGGCCGGGGTCTTTTTACGCAACGAGTCTATTTATTTGCGGGTTCAGATTAATGACATTGCCCTCGACGGGGCAGACCGGGCCGATGCCGTGGTCTATGCCGCCATGGCGGGGCGGCCTCTGGATGAAACGATGGGGCTTTTGAGCTTGCGGGCGGATCTGTATCGGTTCGATCTGGAGTTTTTGATGGAGGATGGGGTCTGGCAGATCATCGGGGGCCGATGGCGTCAGGCGAAAACCAGTGATTTTGTAGAGTGATTCCCGTTTTTCGTCATGTGTTTTCCCCATGAGAGCAAGCAGTGGGGGAATGACTTCGCGGTTTTCTGGCACAGGATCTGCATTCTCTGAACCCATCATTTGGTCGACGATGAGACAGGTTCACTAATATGCTTACCAATGGCCCCGGAATATCCGCTGTGTTCTCCAACCTGCTGGGAGGAAACGGTCAGAAACTGGACAGTGGAGATCAAAGTCTGAATGCACAGCAGGTTGATTTCAAAGAACTATTGTCAACCGAGCAGAACTTCGGGGAGATCATGTCTCAGCTCGAGGAGTTGCTGCCACCCCAGGACTTTGCCGCATTGGCGCAGGCCATGGGGGGTGGCGAGGAATTGCCAGAAGCGGCAATTCTTGCCGCTGATCAGGAATTGGATATCCAGCAGGTGCTCCCCGAGATTGGGGAAATGGAGGGCATTTTACCGATGAATGTTCTCGAACCCGCAGCGATGCCGGCAGTCGAGACAGGCCAGGCAGAACTCGGCTTGCCTTTGAGTGGCGCCTCCATTCCCGTTGCACCCTCCATCCACGGTTTTTCCCGTAACCCGGTCAACAAAGGGGTAACGGGCACCGCAGCGGGTGCCGCTGTCGTACCAGATTCTATCTCAGGAGGGGGGGCAGTGCCGGGTGAAAGTCTCCACCCGGATCGATTACCTTTCGCCGATAGACTCCAGCCACAGGAGCCAGTCCTGGTGGCGGCTCAACCTCAATCGGTGCTTTCATCGACGGCACCGGTCACAGTGGCTGACCCGGGTTCCACGACTCCCATGGTTGCCGGCTTGGGAATGAGTAGTGGCGGAAGTCAGGACTTCCGCATGGGTTCTCTCGCTCCATCGTCCCAGGCAAGCCTCGATCTGGAGATACCGTTCGGAGCGAAGAACTGGGGGCAGTCTGTGGGAGATCGTGTCCTGTGGATGGTGGGGCAGAACGTTCAAGGGGCCTCACTGAGGATAACCCCCCCCAATCTGGGCACCGTGGAAATTCAAGTGACCATGCAGAATGACCAGGCCAGTATCAATTTTACCGCTCAGAATGCAGCAGTGAAAGAGGCCCTCGAGGCTGCGCTTCCAAGGCTCAGGGAAATGTTCAATGAAACCAATCTGCAGTTGGCCAATGTGGACGTGAGCCATCGGGAATCACAGCATCAGCGAGGCATGGCGGGCAACAGCGGCGGGGGTGCAGAAGCCGATCCGGAAGCAGGGCCAGGACAGGATAATGCAGGACTGTCGGGTGATGGGGAAGGAGAGCTTCCGGTGAGTCGTCAGATGGATACTATCGACGGGCAGTCATGGGACTGGTATGCCTAGGAGCCTGTCCGAGAATAGACTGATCTACTGCGGACCAGTCTGATTGGCCAGATTTCCCGATCATTTTCGTTAAATAGGCCCACTATTCGCCTCAAATGATCGAAAAATCTGACTCAACCAGTCTTGTTCTCGCTACGATCGCTATTATCGGACAGGCTCCTAGG
>JAAELC010000187.1 GCA_024227135.1 Gammaproteobacteria bacterium | reverse complement strand
TCACAAGTGGGCAGTCAACCCGGAAGGTAACTTGGTAGATGACGGTACGAACACCCCAGACTACTCAGCATACCACTACGCACAGATGGCTGCTGACTCAGTGGCGCTTGGTTTCCAGGCACGTAACGGTGTTGTCTCAGGTACGGGTGACCTACTGACCGAATTCAACGCGATGGACTGGACGGGCCACCAATGGGCTACCGGCACAGCGTTTGAAATACTGACTAACTCAACTGCCAGCTTTTATCATAACGGTGTGAACTACGCATGGTTCGGGCCGAAACCAGTGAACGTAGGTACAGGTGGTAACTACACGGCTGTCGCAGGTGACCTTCAGATTATCTCTGTGGCAAGTGCTGCAAGTGGTATCACCTTCGACCCGAACAACTCTACCCTGACCGACACCAACGCACAGGCCGCGATTGACTCAACTGATGTGAAGGTGGAAGCCAACGCCGCCGCAGTTGCTGCGATCCAGACAGGTTTTAAGAACGTGCTGATTAATGGTGACTTCAGAATTAATCAACGTGAGTTTGATGGGGATTGGTCAGGGCTAACACCTGGTCAGTACGGATATGACAGATGGCGTTATGGTGGTGGAACGGTGATTCAACAACGGATAGAAGACGTAAATTTAATCCCCGGAGAGACGTATACACTGTCATGGGAGGGAGGCACATTAGCTATGATGGTTGATTTAGATGCACAGGTAATATTCCCCCTCTCCTCATCACCACAAACATTCACATTACCAGTTCCCGTTGCCTCTAGGGGTTGGGCGTATGTATCAATGGAGGGGGGTTATAATGTCCAACTTGAACGCGGCACAGTAGCCACACCGTTTGAGGTACGCAATATCCAGCAGGAACTGGCGATGTGTCAGAGGTACTATTGGGAGCTTGCAGCAGACTCTGCCCTACAGATGTA
>JAAELC010000186.1 GCA_024227135.1 Gammaproteobacteria bacterium | reverse complement strand
TATCACTACCGGCATCCTGCCTCGCGTGAATCTAGTCCATCCATGGACGTCGTCTGCGTTGTGGAAAGGGTTACATAGAAAGCTATGCGCCCCTTTTTGTATCCTCGGCTTCGTAAACGGTGCATCCATACACCACTTCTCACGCCTTGAATCTGAGCAAAAATCCGGCGCAATATTGGGATGCTTATTTCTTGCGGCAGCCCTTAGCTTGCCACACAGCGCTTGTCATGGGTCTGGGGAAAGACAGTACGGCATAGTGACCTTTCCCGAGTGATGGAATGGCTCTGAACCAGGGTATGTTGAGGCACCTGGTATGCCTGTTTACAGGTAGTCCCGGACCAGGATAGCTTTTTAATGTACGATCTATATGTGTTCTGCGACATAGGTCGTTAACAATGGAAGCCATGACAGGCTTCTGAGCCGGGCTCAGGTATGCTGCTGATTTTGGCGGTGTCGTTACAGTGGGTACCGGTACCTTGACTATTCCCAGGCTTCCGCACCCGAGACTGGTAGAATAACAATCTTCTAAATCATTGGAATTTTTGTTGTTTTTCTGCTAGAAACAAGGTCTGTACTTTTTCAGCATCACGCTGAAGGAGCACAAGCAGGATTTCCCGCCTGATGAGTGAGTGATCTGAAATGCGGATTACCGTATGGACATGGAAGTATTCATGTAGATGGCCGTTTTCGTTTGAGTCATGGCATTGCCCTCAATGAGAATAGACGAGTCTTATGAGAAATACCGGAATTCCCAGCCTGAAAAAAACCTTCGAGACAGCTTGTTTCGGGTTGAATTGGCCTAATAAGCTCTTCGTTGCAGTTTTGCTTCTCATTTTGTGTGCCTCCGTTCACGGAGGGTCAGCAAAGTATGTTGTCGGCTTTTCCCAAGCGACTACAACCGAACCCTGGCGGTTACTTTTTAATAAGGAGTTACGGGTTGAAGCATCCAGGTACCCCGAAATAGAGTTGCTGGTCAGAAATGGTATGGACAACATATCGAAGCAGATTGCCGACATGGATGAATTCATCGATCGACAGGTCGATGTTATTTTGATATCACCCAAAGTGGCGGATGCGTTGACTCCCGTCGTTAATAAGGCTGTAGATAGAGGTATACCTGTGATCGTGCTCGATCGGGATCTGAACAATGATCGCTATACACAGTTCATCGGTGGCGACAACAACATGATCGGGCGGGCGGCAGGAGAGTATGCTGTCGGTCTACTGGGAGGGACCGGAAAAGCCAAGGGCAATATCGTTGAGATCTGGGGAGGAATGGCATCGACCCCAGCCCGGGATCGACATGACGGGTTTCACAGGGTCATCGCCCGGGAACCAGGAATTACCAGTCTATTGGGACCCGCAGATGGAGATTGGAAGCAGGATATTGGATATGAAATCATGGCTGAGGCCCTCGAGGCTCATCCGGTTATTGATCTCGTTTACGCCCACAATGACCCCATGGCTTTTGGTGCCTATCTCGCGGCAAAGGATGTCGGGCGGGAAGAGGACATTCTTTTTCTTGGTATAGATGCGATCCCGGCCGAAGGGATCAAATGGGTAAACGAAGGTAAACTGACCGCAACATTCGTATATCAAACACCGGGTGCCGAGGGTATTCGTCAAGCGTTAAAGCTGCTGAATGGTGAATCGATAAACCCACGTATTACGTTGCCGACACAGACAATCGACGCAGGGAACGCGGAGCAGATTCTCCGTGACAATAGAATTGTCAAATAGCTCGCAGAGGCAGGGCTGGTTGGATGTACTGACGTGATGAAGGCGCCGTCATTCCTGCCTTTTTCTTCTTTTCCGGTACTAACGGGACTGTTCGGTCGATGAGTTCTTTGGCAATCAACCCGCTGAGTGCTCTGGCCTCTCGCTGGTCGAACAGTTTCAGAGCGAAACTGTATACCGGCTTTTTTGGAATAGCCCTTCTGACCCTGTTTGCTACCGGGTTTGCCCTTTACCTGTTCAACCAGTTTGGAGGAGTTGTTAACAGTACTGCAGGGGAGGCGATTCCAGAGTTGCTGGCTGTTATGAGCCTTTCGTCAAGTAGTGCCTTGCTTGCAGCAAGTGGACCGGAGCTGACCAACTCTAAAAATGTGCAGGACCTTGGCGACACAGAAAGGAAGTTGACGGAGCTGATAGACAGGATGCAAACAAACATGATTGCTCTGGAAGCAGGTGGGTTTGCCAGGTCTTTCGAATCCATCAAGCAGCAAAGTACTGAAATTACCAACTCGCTCGTTGAGCTTAAGAAAGCGACCTTGAAGCGGCTCGAGCTTCAGGAACAGCTCAGCTTGATGCTGGTTCAGTTAAGGGGTATTCAGGGGGAGTTAGTCGATACTTTGACACCGATCGTGTACGGTGCAACTTCGTTGTCAAAGCTTCTGTCCCGGCGCAGTAGCAGGCAGGATGCCATGCGTTTGAAGAAGGAGATACAGGATCCTGTCGGTGCGATTCTTTTGATGATGGAAACCCGGGGTATCGCTTACCGAATCGCAGGTCTATTAGCTAAGAAACCAGACACCGACTACGGAAGCTGGATGGAGCAGTGCCTGTCAATGGAATCACTATTGTCGGAACAGTTCGAATACTTCGGCAGAATTGGATCAACAGATAGAACCCGGCACGTCAATCAAACAGAATCACTGGTCGGGAATATTCTTGCCTCAGAATTCTGTCAAATTGAACCTAAACAGCCATACTCAGCCGATCACCGGACTGTTCAGAGCTCGGTAGAGGTGTTGGTTGAAAGAATTAACACTGTCCTGCCCGAGCTGAAACTCAACCTGGAGTCTGGTTTTGCTGCAACTGTGACTCAGATCAAGCTGACTCCGGTAGCACTGGCTGAGACGACGATTGATAATCTTCGTTTTGCACTCGATATCAAGGCAGAAGGCAATTTGTTGATTGGTTTACTGACTGCGGCTACTGGTGCAGACGATCAGCACACCATCACCAGTCTGTACAACCAGTTTCGAATATCAATGGGGCTGTTTAGAAGTGCAGTCAATGATTTCCAGGGCTATGAACTGGCAAAAAGGAATCCAATACTCGCTACCCAGGTACTTGATCTACAGGAACGTTTCGCTGAGTTCGGGGTCGGTGATGAAAGTCTCTTTGTTATACGTAGAAACGAGTTATCCCTTTCCAGGGAAATCGGGGAACTGCTTGCCATCCATAGAAACCAGGCTACCAGTTTGACAGCAGAGGCAGGTAGGCTAGTCTCAGAAGTGCGTGCCAATGTAGACGGTCTTCAAAAAGCGCTGGGGGATAATCTGACGACGGCGACTTTGATTCTTATCGGTGTATGTGCCGGCAGTCTGTTCATTGCAGGTTCCATTGCGCACATAACCACCCTTCATTTGAGCCGACACGAAGCAGATCTTCGAGAGGCTAATAATGAGGCTGAGCTGTTGAACCAGGAATTGGATACGTTCAACTATTCCGTATCCCATGATCTCAGGGCGCCGTTGCGTTCACTCAGTGGATTCAGCCAGGCGCTGATCGAGGATTATGGTGACAAGCTGGATGCTGAGGGAAAGACTTATCTCATGTACCTAAAGGAGAGTAGTAGAGAGATGGGTGAACTTATCACCGGTCTACTGAGATTGTCCCGCAGCACCAGAGGCGATCTTACGTTGCAGACAGTGAATCTGTCTGAAATGGCTCAGGGTATACTGGACAATTTCCATGCGAACGATCCTGGCAGAAATGTAGTGGTCGAGATAACGCCGGATCTGGAAGTCAGAGCTGATCGTCGGTTGATCTGGGTGGTGTTGGAGAATCTATTGGGAAATGCCTGGAAGTACACCAGTAAGAGGATTCAGGCAGAGATTGTGTTTGGCAGCATTATGGATCATGGTGTGACTACGTTTTTTGTCAGGGATAATGGTGCAGGATTTGACATGAACTATGGGGGCAAATTGTTTCAGCCATTTCAGCGTCTTCATAAAGTCAAGGAGTTTGAAGGAACCGGGATCGGTCTCGCTACGGTGCAGCGAATCATCCGCAGGCATGGTGGTACTATCCGGGCACATAGTGCAGTTGATAAGGGCTCGACATTTTTTTTCACACTGGAAGGTGGTGGATATGAGCATGGTTAAGGGCGTGATTCTGCTGGTGGAAGATAATCAAAAGGATGAAGTGCTTGCCCAAAGGGCTTTCAGAAAAAGTAACATGACGAATCCAGTCATCGTAGCCAGGGACGGTGTCGAAGCCCTTGATTATCTGTTTCCTGTTGAAAAAAAAGAAGGCACCGAAACGGCGATGCCCATTGCCGTATTTCTAGATCTTAAGTTACCACGAGTTGATGGGCTGGAGGTGCTGCGGCGAATTCGAAGCACAGAAAAAACCTGTCATTTGCCGGTGGTCATACTGACCTCTTCGGACGAAGAAAAGGATATTCTGTCCAGTTACCGCCTGGGTGCCAACAGTTACGTAAGAAAGCCCATGAACTCAGGGGAGTTCAGTAAGGCGGTGATGAGTGTTGGAATCTACTGGGCTGAAATAAACGAAAGTATTCCCCACAGCGATCTGGAAAACTGATCCGGAATCATGAGGCTGGGCGGTTTTCTGTCATGGTAGTCTCTTCCAGCCAGGAGGTCAGCAGTCGCTCTATATTCCTGGTATTCAGTGCATGGCTGTAAAGAAAGCCCTGAACACCGTCTGAATGCTGTTGACTTAGAAAGTATAGCTGATCTTCCGTTTCCACGCCTTCTGCGATAACTTCAAAGCCCATGCCATGGGCCAGGGCAATGATGGAGGTAATTATAGTGGCATCATTCTCGTTGAGGATGCAATCACGTACGAAGGATTTGTCAATTTTCAGTCTGTTGATTGGAAAACGTTGCAGGTAACTCAGTGAAGAGTACCCAGTCCCGAAGTCATCGATTGCAATGGTTACCTCCATTCGACTCAGCTCTTCCAGTGCAGCTATCGCCGCATCCGCATCGTGCATGATGACTGTTTCGGTCAGTTCCAGTTCCAGGTATTTCGCATCCAGTTTGGTCTCTGATAAAACCTGATCAACTGTTCGAACGATGTTCTTCTGGGCAAACTGGCGGCCAGAAAGATTGACAGCGACCCTGAAGGGTGAATAGCCAGCCTTCTGCCATGCCTTGTTCTGTGCACAGGCCGTGCGCATCACCCACTCACCAATTGGGACGATCAAGCCAGTCTCCTCAGCGAGTGGTATGAAGTCAGCCGGCAAAATGATGCCTCGTTGGGGATGTTCCCAGCGTACCAGTGCCTCCACTCCGATCAGTCGCTGTGTGACCAGCTCGAACTGTGGCTGATAATAAACTACCAGCTCGTTATGTATCATGGCCCGGCGCATCTCTCCCTCAAGCATTAGAAGGCGAATCGCTGCTTTACTCATTTCCGAGGTATAAAACTGATAGTTGTTTCGACCTCGTTCTTTGGCGCGATACATGGCCATATCGGCACACTTCATCAACCCTTCGACATCTTCGCTGTCGGATGGAAAAAGACTGATGCCAATGCTGGTGGTAAACGACAACTCCTGATCCTTGATAGTCGTGGGAACGGATAGCATATTGATGATTTTTCGAGCAACCAGTATCACTTCCTTAAGTTCTTTGAAGTGCTCCAGAATTACAACAAATTCATCACCACCCAGGCGGGCAACGGTATCGCTGTGGCGCATGCAGTCCTGAAGACGAATGGCGACTTTCTGTAATAGCTTGTCTCCCACATCGTGCCCAAGACTATCATTGACAGTTTTAAAACGGTCCAGATCCAGGAAGAGAATAGCCAGCTGTTGATTGCTTCGCCGAGCCTTGAACATTGAATGTTGCAGGCGATCCTGAAACAGCAGACGATTGGGTAGATCAGTCAGAGCATCGTGATAAGCCAGGTAATTCATGCGGGCTTCGTTTTCCCGCAGTTTCTGTTCAGCCAGTCTTCGTTCAGTGATGTCCAGAATGCTGATCGGTATGCTGTCGAGGGAGTCTATGATCTTGGGGATAGGTAACGACAATATGACTGACAGTTTTCTGCCATCCACTGTACTAAGCTGCGCTTCAGCCCGAAATACATCTGCACCGTTCCAGATGGCGCATAGAAGTTCGCTGGATACCGCGAACGATTCTTTACCAAAAATCAGGGGAATGGAATGTTGTAACTGCTGATTGGATTGAGTGCCGAACATACGCAATGCCGCATAATTGGCATCTTTGATTTTGATCTTGAAAACGAGATACTTGACGATCTCCTGGTTGGTGGCGATGTAGTCCTGCAGTTTGGTGATACCCTGTTCTCTGAGTGCTTCCAGGGCGTCGAAAGTTTCCGAAAGATCCACATCCCAGATGGACACCTCTGCCGCCTTGAACAACTGCATGTAGCGTTCTTCACTCTTCCTCAACGCCTCTTCAGCCTGTCGGCGTTTCTGACGCTGTACTTTTTCCCTGAGTTCCCGTTCGATGACCGGGCCCAGGCGTGCGAGCTTGTCTTTCTTGATGAAGTCCTGGGCACCTGCTTTAAGAATAGTGACAGCCTCTTCGTAGTCGATAGCCCCCGATACCATGATGAAGGGGGCATCGTCACCACTTTGCTGGCATATTGCGAGGGCCGTCTCCGGTCTCAATGTGGGCATTCTGGAATCGCAGAGAACCAGGTCCCATGATTTCTCGGCTATCATCTCCTGGAGATTGTCGATGTTATCGACACGTTGGAATTCCGGTTCATATCCTGCTTTTACCAGGGCTCGCACCAGGAGCAGGCTATCCTGTTCAGAATCGTCTATGATCAAAGTGCGAATTGGTTTTCCCATGATTCAAGATGCTCTGATTGTCAAGACAACAGTCGATTAGAATCCATAGAGCCTCGGAAGTAAGAAACTCAGGCATAGCCACATGAGTAATGTCAGTGGTACTCCGACACGGATGAAATCCGAGAAGCTGTAACCACCTGCGTTCATCACCAGTAGATTGGTTTTGTAAGCCATAGGTGTGGCATAGCTCATGTTGGCCCCGAACAACACAGCAAGCACGAATGCTTCCGGAGGGAGGCCCAGTTCTGTGGCAATGCCTACAGCGATCGGCGTCCCTATCACAGCAGCTGCGTTGTTAGAAACGATATTGGTCAGTATAGCCATCAGCAACATCAGCCCGCTGAGGATTCTGGCGGGAGAGGTACCATCGGTCAGGTAGAGAAACACCCCGGTTATGTATTCTGTTCCGCCGGTTTCCAGAAGCGCGTTTCCCAGTGCCAGACTGGCGACGACTATCAGGATCACCTGAACGCTGAGCGCACTGGTTGCATCCTGCCAGGACAGACATCCTGTTGTAATCATGATCAGAGCACCAAAGACTGCGCTTACCGCGATCGGCAGGATTCCGAACGCAGCGACTCCGACGGTCAGTATCATGATCAGCAATGCAAGGTGTGCCTTGTTCGTGCGCGGCAGGTCGCTGGTTGCATCGAGAACCAGCAGGCTGCCCTCGCTCTTTAAGGCGCTGATCTGCTTTTTTGAACCCTGGACTAGGAGCACATCGCTCACCCTCAGATGAATGTTCTCCAGTTTACGGCCAAGGCGCCACAGTGCGCGGCCCTGTCGATGGACTGCCAGTACCATCAGATTGAAACGGTCGACGAACCTCGCCCCGCCCAGCGACATGCCGTTGAGGGGGGATCCCTGGACTACAACGACTTCAGCAAGCTGTTGCTCCGGTGCCTGCAGCGGGTGTTCGTCATCCACGGGTCGATTTTCGGAGAACAGTGTTGCACCCAGTGCCGTCTCGAACTCTTTGAGTTGGTGCGGTGTATCATTTACCAGCAGCCGGTCGCCAGCATGCAGGGTAACATCGGGAATGGGAATCAGGATATTGTCGCTTCCACGTCGAATTCTCTGTACCTGCATGGCACCATCGGTACGTTCGATCGCTTCCGCCAGTGTGGTATCCACCAGTGGGCTGTCATCCGGTATTCCCAATTCCGCGGAGAAAACCCGGGGTGAAAGGTCGCTCATGGGCGCTTCGCGCTGGGGCAGCAAGCGAGGGGCAATCAACCAGAGATACAACAACCCTACCGTTCCGGCGATTGCAGCCGGCAGTAGAAAGTCAAACATCTGGATTTTTCTCAGGCCCAGGTCAGCCGCTACCGAGACCACCAGCAGGTTGGTAGAGGTACCGATGGAGGTGCCCATACCTCCGAGTAAGGTGGCAAAGCCCATGGGCATCAGGATGCTGGACGGGGATTTACCGGTACGAATGGCTACGCTCACCAGGATAGGCAGGAGCAGTACGACGATGGGGGTGTTGTTGACGAACGCACTTAGTACGGCTGCGAGATACAGGGTAACGAGCAGCGAGAGTCTGGGCCAACTCCCCCAGAGTCTTGCAAGCAAACGGCCAGCGGGTTCCAGAGCGCCTGTACGAACAAGTCCGTGGCCGGCAACCATGAGGGCGCACACTGCCACCAGCGCTTCGTGGCCGAATCCGGTGAACAGGTCTATCGGCTCGAGTTCCAAACCGTCCTGATGATAGGGAAAGAGGGACAGACCCACCGTCAGCACCACCAGAATAGTCAGACTGGATGTTTCCAGCGGTAGCCGCTCCCTGGAAAACAGGACGAGTGCAACACCTGTCAGAATCAGGATCAGCAGGGCGTGTAGATTGGGTAAATCCGGAAAACTCACCAGGATCTCCTTAATCGGAACTTCATCGATCGTTCCGCTGGCGTCGGGCTGAATGACTGGATTATCACACAGCGTCGGGCGTGCAAGTAACCGCTGCGTCTGTACGATACACTGTAACATCGTTGCGGCGTGCTTTCCTGGAATGTTGGCGAACGCCTCGCAGACCGTTCTTCGCCATGGCGCAGTCCCCATTGTCATGCCGCAGCTGGTTGTCAGCCACTCTCTCTAAACCGCGCCAATGGAATCTACTCATGGCTGTGTCAGCCAGCTGGGATTCCGGCCCAGGCGTTACTCAAGCACTCTTTGATTTGTCTATCCTGCTCTGGCAATCTGTCGCGATACGATAACAATCAACTCCGGTTCAGCAGATCCAGGGGTCAGTTTGAAAGAACAACACTAAGGGGGAAGGAAAGGCATGTTCAAAGCACTCGTACTCAATCAGGTGGATGGAAAGACAGTTGCCGGAGTCAAGCAGATTTCCACCGATGATCTTCCGGAAGCCGATGTGCTGATCGCGGTGGAGTACACATCCCTGAATTACAAGGATGGTATGGCGGTGACCGGGACAGGAAAAATCGTTCGGGATTTTCCTATGGTTCCCGGGGTCGACTTTGCCGGCAAGGTGCTTGAATCCGGATCAGACCGATTCCAGGTTGGCGATCCGGTTATCCTGACGGGGTGGGGTGTAGGGGAGCGGCATTGGGGAGGCTATGCGCAGCAGGCACGGGTTAAATCCGAATGGCTGGTGGGGCTGCCGGATGGTCTGGATAGTCGTCGAGCCATGACTGTGGGAACCGCGGGATTGACGGCGATGCTGTGTGTGATGACGCTTGAGGATGCCGGTATCACGCCGGACAAAGGGCCGATTCTGGTGACCGGCGCGGCTGGGGGGGTCGGCAGTGTGTCTGTATCACTGCTGCACCAGCTGGGATACGAGGTCGCCGCACTGACCGGGCGTGACTCAACCCACGATTTTCTCAAGGGCCTGGGCGCCTCCCATATCGTGAGCCGCGATGAATTGAACCGTTCTCCCAAACCCCTGGAGAAACAGCGATGGGCTGGGGGTGTGGATACCGTGGGAGGGGATATTCTGGCGACTCTGCTGGCAGAGACTGACTACAACGGCGCTGTTGCCGCCTGTGGTCTGGCGGCCAGCTTCAAACTCAACATGACAGTGATGCCATTTATCCTGCGGAATGTCAGTCTGTGCGGTGTAGATTCGGTTTTCTGCCCGATACCCCGTCGGGAAGAAGGCTGGCGTCGGCTGGCCGAATTGCTGCCGGAGAGTGCTTACGCTGATATTGGCCAGGTCGCTTCACTGGAAGAGGTGCCCGATGCTGCTGCCCGCATCATGAAGGGCCAGGTACAGGGGCGAGTCCTGATTGATCCGAATAAATAAAATCAGCTTTGATTGGCCTCCAGACGCCGGAGGAATACCTCCATTTCCTTGACAGCCTGAATGTCCCCGAGTGACTGGGCCACAGAGATACCTTCCCGATAGGCCGTTATGGCCTCATCGGGGCGCTCTGCCTGACTCAGTGCTTTTCCAAAGGCTTTCCAGCTGGCAGAGTGGCGGGGGTTCATTTTCAGGGCCTGTTCGAGATGCAGGACCGCATCGTCGTAACGCTTTTTCTTGAGGCAGAGGGTTCCCAGTGTGTATCGAAGCAGGGCGTTATCCTGTCCCTGTTCGAGCATGTTTTCCAGTGCATTGCTGTCCATGACAGTTTCCTCGGGTGGTGGTAACAGGATAGTGCGGATGTTGGTGCGGTTATTCAAGTTTGCAAAACCGGGGATGGCCGGTGAGAGTTGGAGCGTGGTCGGTTTATTGATGTTTCAACGCTCAGCCATTGGGCACCCTTCTTTTAAAATATTAACAAAAAATCAGATGGTTATGGAGTAAGTTATGATGAGGCTTCGCTATTCACCCACCTCTCCCTATGTCCGGAAGGTCATGGCAACGGCTATAGAAACCGGCCAGAAGCGGGCCATCGAAAAGATACCCACCAATCCCTGGGATCCTGAAAGCGGTATCGATCGGGATAATCCATTGGGCAAGGTTCCCGCATTGATCCTCGACGACGGCAGCGTTCTGTTTGATAGTCCGGTCATATGTGCCTATCTGGACAGTCTTCATCAGGGACGCCCCTTGATTCCCCCGTCGGGACGAGAGCGATGGGATGTATTGTGTCTGGAGGCGCTCGCAGATGGACTGATGGATGCCGCGGTGCTCGTGACACTGGAAAAGAAGCACCGTGACGAGGCCGTCCGCTCCCAGTGGTGGCTCGACGTGCAGAAGGAGACCGTCGACCGGTCGATTCGGGAGCTGGATCGCCGGGCTGGGGATTTATCTTCAACCCTGGACCTGGCTCAGATTGCGATCGGTTGCGCCCTGGGATATCTGGACCTGCGTATGCCTGACCGCGACTGGCGTGGCCAGGCACCGGCGCTGGATCGATGGTATCAGCGCTTTTCGACCAGGACTTCCATGCAGGAGACGGTGCCGGCGGATCCGGTTTGACCACCACCCGGGCATATCGTCGATCAGGTGGATTCCGGCCCCGAGGCATGGCGTCCCGGTTCGGTTGCCGACAACCGTTGAGCGAAGTCGTCAAAATCCTCTGAGGACAGTTCGCATCGGGTACCGCGGCAAATGTAGGCACGGGTGGAAAGGGCAGGCTCCCGTTGGTTCAGCAGACCGGGGAGACGGGTCTCGGATGTGGAGATTCCCAGGACCAGGCGTCTTGGCGCATAGTGTCTGCCGGCGCGTTTTTTCCACCGGTCCAGCTCGGCTGCTTCGCCACGGATCACGATTACCTCGGTGGGATTCAGTTGTTCTTCCAGGGCATCCAGGCTAGAGTAGTAACCTCCTTCCGGCGCCTGCATTTCTCGCATCACCCAGTGAGCGGTTTTCTCAGCGGTTTCACGGTACAAGGTGATGCCGCTGAGCTGCCAGAGGTCGCTGTACAGTCTCAGCAGCGGGCCGTTGTCATAGAGCATCTTTTCGAAGTGAGGGATCATCCAGTAGTCGTCCACCGAATAGCGGCAGAAGCCACCACCCAGCTGGTCGTTGATCCCACCCTGGGCCATGCGGGTGAGGGTGTGCTCTACGATGTAGCGGGTATGGTGGTCTGCCGTCCCGGCACTGTTTTCGGTGGCCCAGTGTCGCAACAACCGGTTTAGGTTTGACGGGGGGGGGAATTTAGGGGCCTGACCAAATCCGCCATGGGATTCGTCGAAGCTCTGGGTCAGTTGCTGGTGTGCCGTTGCCAGGGGCGCCTCATTGAGAGCGGGTGCTGAACCTTCAATCCTGGGGTTGAGTTGGCCGAAGGCTTGCCGCAGCGCATGGTTCTGCTCCTGAATCTGAGTGTTCTCTCCCCGGTAGGCTTTGATGATGCGCTGTAACAGGTCTTTGAAGGCCGGCAGGCCGTGGCGGGGTTTATCGGGAAAATAGGTCCCGGCAAAAAAGGGTGTATGGTCTTCCGGGCTGAGGAAAAGGGTCAGCGGCCAGCCTCCCGGACGTTGTGCCAGTAGTTGGTGCGCGGTCTGGTAAATCTTGTCCAGATCCGGCCGCTCTTCCCGGTCAACCTTGATGTTGACATAGAATTCATTCATAACCGCCGCCGTTTCCTCGTTCTCGAAGGACTCGTGGGCCATGACGTGGCACCAGTGGCACGCCGAGTAACCGATAGACAGCAACACCGGTTTGTCTTCTGTTCTGGCCAGCAGAGCGTCCATAGCCTATATTCTCGGGTCTGAATTCGTAATTGGTTGCCGAGATTGAAGGAGCACGCCCATGTCCGACTCCATATTGGTGCTTAATGGCCCTAATCTTAATTTGCTGGGTACTCGCCAGCCGGAAGTTTACGGCAGCGCCACTCTGGCCGATGTGGAAGCCGAGTGTATCGAAAGAGGCAGAAAGCTGGGATACGAAATAGACTTTCTGCAAAGTAACAGTGAAGGTACGCTGGTGGACTGGATACAGGAGGCCAAAGGCAGGCACGCAGGGATTGTACTGAATGCCGGTGCCTACACTCACACCTCCATTGCCCTGATGGATGCTATCGCCAGTGTGGAACTGCCGGTCGCTGAGGTGCACATTTCCAATATTCACCAGCGAGAGTCCTTTCGTCATCTCTCTTACGTCTCCCGGGTGGCTGTCGGAATGATCTGTGGTTTTGGAACTTTTGGGTATCAGCTGGCCCTGGAGGCATTGGCTGACCATCTGGGCACCTGAAGAATCCTTCAAGAGGTCAACTCCGGACTTATTGAAGTACAGTAGCCAATCAATGGAATTATCCATTGATCAAGCCAGAAAACGAAAATGGCCAGGCTCGTCAATCAGTGCTCAGCGTAGATTCCCGCTTTCCCGGAAATGACGTGACGGGAGTTGTTCTGACCTATCCTGGGAGGATGATGTCTCTTTAAACTTTATCGTAACTACTCACCCCGCACAGGCAATCTGTTGCGGAAGACGCCGTCAATACTTCCCTGTAGGCTTGGCTTT